>CASBRD010000214.1 GCA_949128025.1 Oscillatoriales cyanobacterium PMM_0008
ATCCCGCACAGTCCGACACTGGACTTGGGAACGATCGGCAGTTAAGAGGTTTTTCGTGAAAAGAGTTCTAGCCATTATCCTTGGAGGCGGCGCTGGCACCCGCCTTTACCCCCTAACCAAGCTCCGCGCCAAACCAGCAGTACCTCTAGCAGGGAAATATCGCCTCATCGATATCCCCGTCAGTAACTGCATTAACTCAGAAATCTTCAAAATCTACGTCCTAACGCAATTTAACTCGGCTTCCCTCAATCGGCACATTGCCCGCGCCTACAACTTCTCCGGCTTCACCGAAGGCTTCGTTGAGGTACTAGCCGCCCAACAAACACCGGAAAACCCCAACTGGTTCCAGGGTACTGCCGATGCGGTGCGCCAGTATCTCTGGCTGTTGGAAGAGTGGGATGTCGATGAATATATAATCTTGTCGGGAGATCACCTCTACCGGATGGACTATCGCCTATTCTGGCAACGCCACCGCGACACCAACGCAGATATCACCATCTCCGTTGTGCCGATGGACGACAAACGCGCCTCGGACTTCGGCTTGATGAAAATTGATGGCAACGGCAGGGTAGTTGACTTCAGCGAAAAACCCAAAGGCGACGCCCTCCAACAGATGCAGGTGGATACCACCGCTCTGGGGCTAACACCCGAAGAGGCCCAGAAAATGCCCTATATTGCCTCAATGGGGATTTATGTCTTCAAAAAAGACGTGCTGATTAAGTTGCTCAAAGAATCACTAGAACGCACGGATTTTGGTAAAGAGATTATCCCCGCGTCGGCAAAGGACTATAACGTTCAAGCCTACCTATTTGATGGCTATTGGGAAGATATCGGGACGATAGAGTCGTTCTACGATGCTAATTTAGCTTTAACCAAGCAGCCCAAACCACCTTTCAGCTTCTACGACGAAACTGCCCCCATCTATACTCGCGCCCGTTATCTGCCACCCACAAAACTGTTGGATTGTCACATAACAGAATCGATGATTGGGGAAGGCTGTATCCTCAAAGAATGCCGCATCGATCGCTCAGTGTTGGGAGTGCGATCGCGCGTGGAAGCAGGCTGCTTGATTGAAGACACCCTCATTATGGGGTCAGACTTCTACGAACCCTTTAGCGAACGGCCCTCCAACAGCGGAAGCCGCCACGTTTATCAGGGCATAGGTGCCAACTCAACAATTCGTCGCGCCATCATTGACAAAAATGCTCACATCGGCTGCGATGTTCAAATTGTCAACAAAGACAGAGTGCAAGAAGCCGAACGCGAAAGTGAAGGATTCTACATCCGCAGCGGGATTGTTGTAGTCTTGAAAAACGCCATCATTCCCGATCGAACTGTGATTTAGTTATTAGTCATCAGTCATTAGTCATTAGTCATTTGTAAAAAGCTACTGACTAATGACTAATGACCAAAGACCAATGACCAAACTAATTCTCCTAATTGGGCTTCCCGGTAGCGGTAAATCCTCTCTGGCACAAAAGCTAGTTGCAGAAAGCCAAGAGACTTTGCTAATTTCCACAGACGCCATTCGCGCTAAACTATTTGGAGATGAAGCAATTCAAGGAAATTGGCTGTTAGTTTGGCGCGAATTGCAGCACCAATTTCAGCAAGCTGTCGAGCAAATACAGTTGGGGCAAGCAGAGGAAGCAATTTACGATGCCACCAATGCTTCCTGCCAACATCGACTTGAAGCTTTAGCCCTTGCCCGCGAAATCGGCTTTACCCACATCACAGGATTGTGGCTAGATCTACCAGTTTGGCTTTGTCTGGCACGTAATCGCCGCCGCCAGCGTCAAGTACCGGAAGATGTTATATTTCGGATGTATCGCCAACTTCGCGATGCTCCTCCAACACTTGAGGATGGCCTAGACCGCCTCCTCCGTTACTATCCAGGTGTATCGAGTCAGGAAATTGCGATCGGCTTAATGAGCAATAACCGAACCCAACCTAACTCCCATATTTGATAGTCTTAGTAATATAAAATCGATCGGCGACAGCACCAAGCACAAATCTACTCATTTGGCAAGCATTACAAGCGACTGTAACCGTGCTTTAGGGTAAAGCCTTAATCAAAAAGCGCTCTGCCCCTAATTGCCATTAAAACCAAACTTTAAACAGCTTTCAGAAAATACATAAATCCCATCTTTACCTTTATAGGAGACTTATTAATGCCAGCGACCGACTTCAAAGACTATTACGCCGTTCTGGGGGTGAATAAGACCGCTAGCGCTGATGAAATCAAAAAGGTCTACCGCCGACTGGCACGCAAATACCACCCCGATATGAACCCTGGCAACAAAGAAGCTGAAGCTCACTTCAAGGAAGTCAGCGAAGCCTACGAAATCTTGTCAGACGCAGAAAAACGTAAAAAATATGACCAATTCGGTCAGTACTGGAAACAGGCCGGTCAAGGATGGCCGTCGGGAGGAGCAGGCCCAGGCGTTGATGTCAGTGGCTTCGACTTTAGTCAGTACGGTAGTTTTGATGAATTCATCAACGAATTGCTAGGTCGCTTTGGCACCACAGGCGCTGGTGCGCCTGGGCGTTCTCCTGGGGGTCGGACTTACACCTACCGCACCAACACGGGAGGCCCGACAGGGTTTAGCGGCTATAGTGGTTTCGACGGATTTGAAAATCAGACAGGTCAAGCAACAGCCTCAGATAGAGAAGCAACCCTTAGCCTCAGCCTATCGGAAGCATTTCACGGCGTCCAGAAGCGCTTAGATTTAGGTACGGAAGTTGTTGACGTGAGGATTCCGCCTGGTGCCAAAACGGGTAGCCGCATTCGCCTAAAAGGTAAAGGTGCAGCCAATTCCTACAACCAGCAGAGAGGGGATTTGTACTTAACGGTGGAACTGTTACCGCACTCCTTCTTCCAATTTGATGGAGATAACCTGGTTTGCGAAGTGCCAATTACGCCAGATGAAGCCGTGTTGGGAGCCCAAATTGAAGTTCCTACCCCCGATGGTTCCGTAACGGTGAATGTTCCTGCCGGAATTCGTTCCGCTCAATCGCTGCGTCTGCGCGGCAAAGGATGGCCCAAACCCAAAGCTGAGCGGGGAGACCAGATGGTGAAAATTGCGATCGTACCCCCAAAAGACCTCAGTCCCGTCGAGCGCGAGTATTACGAGAAAATCCGTACCGCACGCAGCTTCAATCCCCGCAGTGATTTAAAGCAAATAAAATTGTAGAGCAAATTGCTAGTTATATGATTAAGGCACTTAGTAGTTAGTAGGTACGTTGTTGCGATGCCGCGCTAAAAGAGCGCTAAAGCGCAACAACGTACCAATTATCGATTCCGAACAAGAGCCAATGGAACTAACTAGCAACTTGAGTTATTATCTCCAGCAACTTCTCCACAGAAGCATTGGGGGAGAGGAAGGAGAACCAATGTTTAAAGCGGAGTTTTCCTTGCTTATCTAACACAAACTGTCCTGGCAAAGGCGCACCCAACGCCTGACCAACTTCATAGGCACGAAAAACCCCGCACGCTGAGTCACTCAGTAAAGGCATTTTCAAGCCTAAGTCTTTCACCACTTTTTCGCTCTGTTGCCTATCTGTACTGGTAATCATCAAAATCTCAACACCCCGACCGCTAAACTGCTCGTAGTTTTCATTCAGTGCTTTGATGTGGGGATAGCAAAGAGGGCAGTATTGCTTTTCAGTAAAGATGCGAGTAAAAGCTATTACAACTGGTTGCTTTCCTCTATAATCGGATAACCGGACTGGGCGTTTGTGAGTGATATCGGCAAGTTCAAAGTCTGGGGTGATTCCTCGCAGTTTCAGGCTATTACTGGCAGGAATAGGTAAAAAGTTGCGGAAGAAGCGCTCATTTATTAAACCGCTAAAATCAGTGGAAGTCAGCATAATATAGCTAGGGGCTAGGGGAATAAGGAATCAAGGGTTTCAGGAATTAAGAACGTCCTAACTGACTTTCATCGGTTGCTATATCATTCGGCTTTAGTGCAAAAGATTCGCCCTCTCATATCTGCGTTCATCTGCGTTCATCCCTCTTCATCTGCGGTAAAAATTTAACCAATGATGACAACAGACAACTTCTGGATATCGCTTATCTAATTGTAGATAAAATATCAACCCCAACTCTACAAGCTTATAAGTTTAAGTTGCAGTATTGGGGTTGACAATTTATCCTAGAAGATAGGCGTTTGCCTAAATTAAACAGAGGCAAAGTAAACTTTGGACTTCACTGGGTCGGGAGTCATTGTTTTGTCACCCGGTTGCCAACCGGCGGGGCAAACTTCATCAGGGTGAGCCTGAACGTATTGAATGGCCTTCAGGGTTCTTAGGGTTTCCTCTACACTGCGACCAAAGGACAGGTTGTTGATAGTGGCGTGCTGAATGATGCCTTGCTTGTCGATAATAAACAAGCCGCGCAAAGCTACTCCAGCTTCAGGATCGAGAACGTTGTAAGCAGCGCTGACTTCTTTCTTGATATCCGAAACGAGAGGATAATTGAGGTCGCCAACGCCGCCTGTTTTGCGATCGCTTTGAATCCAAGCTAAGTGGGAAAATTCGCTGTCAACAGAGACGCCCAGGATTTCGGTGTTGATTGCTTTGAATTCTGCGTGGCGATCGCTAAAGGCTGTGATTTCAGTCGGGCAAACAAAGGTAAAGTCAAGCGGATAAAAGAACAATATTACATATTTACCGCGATAGTCAGACAGTTTAATCGTCTTGAATTCCTGATCGACCACAGCCGTTGCCGTAAAATCGGGAGCGGGTTGACCAACTCGAAGGCATCCTTCGGCTGCGTAAGTTAAGGGCATGAACGGATTCTCCTTATCCTTAAATGACTGTCTATCGAGTTGTACACAATAGCAGGTAAGGTAAGTGAAGGCTTACCAGTAAGCGCAACAACTGACTATTTACGAACTGTTACAAATATATCATACTCATAACGATTTTGAGTAGCAATGGATGATTTGGATACAAGAGAATGGCTGCTGACAAATGGTTTAGGCAGTTTTGCTAGCGGCACGGTAAGCGATGCCCGCACCCGGACTTATCACGGCTGGTTGATTGCTGCTCTCGATCCGCCCAGTCGGCGTACCCTGCTGCTGTCTCACTTGGAAGCAACGCTGGAAGTGGGGGGGCAAGTCTGGGCGCTTGGAACGAATTTTTGGTCGGATGGGACAATCGCTCCTCGTGGCGATCGCAATCTGCGCTCTTTTGAGATTGACCCAGTACCCACATGGGTATGGAGTGGGGAAAACTGGCAGCTGACGAGGCGGATGGTGATGCCTTATGGATTAGCCGGGGAGAGGGGCAGAGGGGCAGAGGGGCAGAGGG
>CASBRD010000215.1 GCA_949128025.1 Oscillatoriales cyanobacterium PMM_0008
GCCATAAATATGGGGTAGGGGCGAAGCATTCGGGCATATAATTTATTGGTTAAAACCGAAGATTTACTACCCGAATGCTTCGCCCCTACTGCCAAGAGTCGCCTTGGCGGTTGCTATATTAACGAACGCCGTGAGTATCATGAGCGTAAATTAAATGAGAAACTAGAGGCGGCTGGTCGCCAATGTGAAAAGCACGAACACGCGCTTCCTCTCCAAGATCCGCGACAGTCATGCGTTCGTGCTGACGCAGATGTTCCGCCCAAGATTCCACAACATAAGTTTCCAGGTAGCGATTCGGTAAGGCGGTGTCCTTCCACAAACTCCAGCGAATTGCACCGTCGCGCCGACGCACTCGACTTAAAGCGTGCATTGCTTCTGCAAAATCGTGCGATCGGGCCGGGTCGATGCGATATTCTATAGTAATTAGCACCGGGCCTTCCTCTGGATTTAATTCGATCGCGACAACAGGTTCGGGCCAGTGCAGCGACGGCGTTAAATCCAACTTCTCACCCGCAATTAACCGATAGGGTAGCGCCGCTATTAGCCCCACCATCAGCCCAATTGCCGCACCAGAAAGGGCAGCAGAGTTTCCGAAACGCTCAGCCGTTAAGCCCCAGATGGCACTGCCGATCGCTAAACCGCCCTGAAATACCAACTGATAAACGCCGAGCGATCGGGCCTGCACCCACGTCGGCACGGCTAACTGCGTCGCCACATTGAAACTGGACATAATTGCAATCCACGCCAGTCCTGCCGCCACCAGGGCCACGTAGAGCAAACCCAGATTGCGTAGATAAGCCAATGCCAGTGTCGAAGAGGCAAATACTACCGTTGCGCTGACGATCAGCAGATCGGTGGAAACTTTCTCCCGCACTCTCGGTAGCACAAAAGCACCCGTTACCGCCCCCAAACCAATGCACCCCAGCAGCACCCCGTATCCAAACGAACCCAGTCCCAACTGCTTCGCTACCAGGGGCAGCAGCGCCCACAAAGCACTGCCGCAAATAATAAATACACCTGTACGCACCAGCACGGTACGCAGATCTGGCGAATACTTTAAATATCTTATTCCGGCTCGGATTGCGCCGATCGTGCGTTCAGTGGGCAGGGCATTTTTGCGAGGCGATCGCTTCCAGGAGTAGATCACCAAAATTACGCCCACAAACGATGCCGCATTCAGCAGAAACACCGCCGCTGGGCCTGCTGCTGCCACCACAATCCCGCCCAATGCTGGCCCTACAGCCCGTGCCACATTAAAGCCAGCGCTGTTAACCATCACAGCCGTTGGCAGATCCGCACGCGACACCAGTTCGGGTATAATTGCTTGCCAAGCTGGGGCGTTCATCGCCGCACCCAAACCAAGGGCGAAAGTCAGTCCTAGCAATAACCAGGGTGTAGTCACATCGAAGAACGTCACTACGGCAAGTAAAATAGCTACTACCAGCATCCAAGCTTGCCAGAATAGCAACAAGCGACGGCGATCGACAATATCGGCAAGCGCCCCCGCCGGAAGTCCGACTAGAAAAACTGGCAAACTTGTTGCTGTTTGCATCAGCGCCACCATCAACGGCGAAGGTGTGAGGGATGTCATCAACCACACCCCCCCGACATTCTGCATCCAAGTACCGATACTCGATGCAATAGAGGCGATCCATAGGGCCCGAAATAGGGGTTGGCGAAGTGGATGATTTGTCGATGCGTTTATCAACATTTAAGATTTAATTTTGTCTCATTCAAAACTTTTAGATTTGGTGCGTGCATCCAAACTAACAGGCCCTGAGCCAAAATCATACACCATCAGCAATCCACCCATGATCGCTAAATTCTTCATAAACTGAATTACCTGAATGCGATCGGCAAAATTGGTATGGAAAATTATCGTGGCTGGAATTAAGAAGAGGATAAGTGCGATCGCGCCCCACTTGGCTTTGTAACCCAGCAACACCGATAGCCCACCAACCAGTTCAACAATAATTGCCGCAACTAGAAACAAACCTGTTAGCGGCATCCCGTTAGCAGCCATATACTGTTGCGTGCCAGCCGGATCGGCAATCTTGTCAAAGGCGGACTTGAGAAAAATGGCAGACAGAAAAGCTCTTGCTACAAGTGGGATGTATCTTTGCATATCTTCGATTTGAAGGGTGATGAAGTTAATGTTAGTAGTTTTATAGACAGGATTAGCTAAGATTGAATCCCTACTAGGGATGATATTTGAAATTACAGCAGTATACTTATTGCCAATTCCGTTAGTAAATGTGAGGTTTTGATGGATCGTCGTACTTTCCTCGCTTGGGTGGGTGTCGGCTGGGTAGCAAGTTCCTTGCCGGTAGCGCTGGCAGCTTGTTCCTCTAATTCCACCAAAAGCGATAATTCAACTAATAAAGCAACTGCTGCTAATCCTACTCCCAGCGCTGAAGGATTTCAGCCAGTAGGGACGGTAGCAGAATTAGACCGCAAAGGTCAAATCCTAAATAAGCAATTGGCAAGTGGGCCAGTGCTGGTGATCCGCAATCCAGATAACGCCAATAATTTAGCTGCTGTTAATCCTACCTGCACCCATAAGGGTTGTACGGTAGCATGGAAGACAAATAAGAAGCTTTTTGTTTGTCCCTGTCACGATTCGGAATTTGCTGTGGACGGCAAAGTTGTTGAAGGCCCAGCTAAGAAACCTTTGCCTACCTATGAAGCCAAAATTGAAGGTGACTCGATTTTGGTGAAGGTGAGTTAATCAACTCAAGTTGCTAGTTACTTGCTTTCTGGGTATGTTGTTGCGCTTTAGCGCTCTTATTACAACTGGGATAAGAGCGCTAAAGCGCAACAACGTACCTAATACCAGCCTCAACTATATA
>CASBRD010000216.1 GCA_949128025.1 Oscillatoriales cyanobacterium PMM_0008
CTGCCCCTCTGCCCCTCTGCCCCTCTGCCCATTTATTCGTCCTCGACCCTTTCTAGAACTCTCTCCAAGACTTGCTGATAGGCGCTTTCTACATTTCCCAAGTCGCGGCGGAAGCGGTCTTTATCCATAACTCGGCGATCGGGATCGGCTTCGGACCGATCCCACAGACGACAAGTGTCGGGACTGATTTCGTCGGCTAGGAGCAGTTTTTGCTCCTGGTCAAGACCAAACTCCAGCTTGAAGTCTACCAGAGTAATGCCGCACTGGTTAAAAAATACGCTGAGGATTTCGTCAATCTGTAAGGCGAGTTCCTGGAGTCTAGAGACTTGTTCCGGGGTGGCTAGTTCTAGCAAGAAGAGGCGATCGCGTGTCAGGAGAGGGTCACCCAGGCCGTCATTCTTATAGTAAAATTCGACCAACGGCTGTTTGAGAATGGTGCCTTCTGGCAACCCGGTCTGTTTGCAAAGACTACCAGCCGCAATGTTTCTGATCACTACTTCTAAAGGTAAAATCTGTACGCGACGGACGCGCATTTGATTTGGAGCGGGGCTATCGATGAAGTGAGTGGCAATGCCTTTAGCTTCTAGAAGTTGGAATAAATGACTGGAAATTTTACAGTTGATTTCGCCTTTGCCAACGATAGTGCCGCGCTTCTGGGCGTTAAATGCTGTAGCATCGTCTTTGAAGTGGGCGAGCAGTATCTGGGCCTCATCTGTGCTGTAAATAATTTTGGCTTTGCCTTCGTATAGTTTTTGCATTTTAGTCAGATATCAGTAGTCAATAGTCAATAGTCATTGGTCATTAGTCATTAGTCAATAGTCATACGGAATCCGGGTTTATTATCCCACTTTTAATTTTTTGCCTAAACATTGTAGGGACAATTCATGAATTGTCCCTACAGTCGATCGAGATAAGAGGGGCTAATGACTACTGACCAATAACTAATGATTATTGACTACTGACCAATAACTAATGACTAATGACTACTGACCAATAACTACTTGGTTGTCATGCTGTAAACGCCATCCCAAGACTCAGGGGGTGGGTCTAAGAGATATTTTTGGGCTCGTTCTAGGTGGACGGCGATCGCTTGGTCAAAGGAACGGATTTTCTGAGCGTGTTCAAAATTGGCGATCGCGCGAAAGAAGTCCCTAGCTAAGTAAGCTTCTCTTCCGGCGCTGTAATGTGCTAAAAATTCATGGTCTGAATCCTTAAGAGATTGGGTGCGATTGCCAATCAACTCATAGATAGTGACGGCTTCGTGTTTTCCCTTGACCCTAATTTTGTCGAGTTCGCGCACCCAGATGCGATCGCCGCAAAGATTATAAGTAAACTCGCTCAAAATAATATCGCAACCATACTCCTTAGTGACACCCTCCAACCGAGAACTTAGGTTAACTCCATCCCCAATCACCGTATAATCCATTCGTTTTTGAGAACCAATATTGCCCGAAACCACATCTCCGGAACTAATACCAATCCCAATGTGGATTTGCGGCTGAGCGGAAATAATGCGCCGATGGTTAAATATAGCAAGACGCCGACGCATATCCAGCGCCGTTTGAATAGCTAACCAGGCATGATCCTTTAAAGGTAGAGGCGCACCAAAAACAGCCATTAGAGCATCCCCAATAAACTTATCCAACGTGCCTTCGTGGTTAAAGACTGCCTCTACCATCGTTTCAAAGTACTGATTCAGCAGCGATACCACTTTAGCCGCGCCCAAATTTTCCGTCAGAGTAGTGTAGCCCCGAATATCGGAAAATAAAATCGTCACTTCCTTGCGTTCGCCTACCATCAAGGAATCTTCCGCCTGTGCCATCACTCGTTCTGCTACGCCGGGTGTCATGTAGCGGTACAGAGTGGTTTTCATGCGTTTTTCTTGAGAAATGTCTTCCAACACCACTAAACCGCCTCGGACGCCTCCTTCTGGATTAGTCAGGGGGTTGACTGTCAGATTGATGCTGCGTTCTATCTCTTGGACTTTTTCCTTGGGTATGTAAGCGGGAGTTGGTACGGAACCGTCAGTTGTAGTGGGTTCGTTCCAGGGAATGAAGATATCGGGATTGGTGCGATCGCGAATTGCCAGAACATAGGAAATTGTATCGTCTTCAGCATTTGGGTGGTGGTTGTTTTCTAGGGCTTCCTTATTCTGGGGAGGATCGATCCACAAACCTACCGTCAAGCTTTGTTCTGGCACATAATGCTTCGCTGCATTTTTCAGACTATCCTGTAGCCGCATTTGCAGATTGTCGATCGGCACGACCTCCCAGACAATGCGACTTATCAGCTTTTGTTCCCAAATCTGCTTATGGGTTTTACCGCTAGTTTGTTGCGGGGGGCAACCCAGCAACTCCAGCGCTGCATCGTTGATAGTCACGATTCTACCTTCCATATCGGTGGAAATCACCGCATCTGAAAGGCTTTGCAAGATATCTTTTTGATATTGCTTTTCAAGAAGGACATTTTCAAATAATTTGGCATTTTCCAGAGCGATCCCAGCTTGAATATTAAACGCCCGCATAAATTCTTCATCCGAGCTGGTGAAGCTGCCTTGGTTTTTGTTAATTAACTGCGTAACGCCGATCAAGTGGCTACTGGAGTTAAAAACGGGCAGACAGAGTATATTCCGGGTTACGTAGCCGGTACGCTTGTCTGTGGTGGGGTCGAAGCGGGGGTCTTTGTAGGCGTCGGGGATATTCAGCGGCCCCCCCGTAGAGGCGACGTAGCCTGCGATCCCCCTGTTAGCGGGAATGCGGATTTCCAGCACAGTGTTGCCATCTGCGGCGGCAACTTTCGTCCACAGCTCGCTAGTTTCTTTGCTGAGTAAGAATAGGGTACTGCGATCGGCCTGCATAAGATTGCGAGCTTGATCCATTACAGAGCGCAAAGTAGTCTCCAGGTCAAGACTCTGGCCAAGAGTTTGGGTAGCTTTTAGTAAGGCCGCTGCGCCACGTTGGTTGCGGGCGGCGACATAGAAGGACTGACAGCTTTCCAGGATGATGCCGATGCTGGCCGCAAAATCGCGAAATATCTCTTCGTCTTCGCTATTGAAGGGGTTGCTAGCTTTGTTAGTTAGCTGGACTACCGCTACTATCTGCTCCTTGCTGCTCAAAACCGGCATACACAGGATGTTGCGGGTGTAATAGTTAGTCTGTTTATCTAATTCTGGATTAAATAGAGGGTGATTGTAGGCATCGGGGATATTGAGACATTCGCCAGTGGTGGCTACGTGACCGGCAACTCCGACATTTATCGGTAGCCGTATTTCAATAGGCTTTTCACCTTCTCTTTGGGATATTTTCGACCATAGTTGGCCTTTATCGGCATCTACCAAAAAGATCGTGGTCCGATCTGCCTGGAGAATTTGGCCGATTTTGAGCGTAATCGCCTCTAGTGTCCTCTCCAGCATGGTTTCTAGGGCTTCGTTATTGATTAGATCGATCGCCCTCAGAAATTGCTGGAATTCTGCGGTGATAAAGTCGAGTAGGCAGACAAATTCCGGAACGGAAAGAGTCTTGACTCGCTGCATCAGCGCGTCGGTGCGATGCACTTGAGTCAGCTGAGTCAACGTCGCCAGGACGCTACCAGTGTTCGAGAGTGTCATAAGAATTTTAGATTTTAGATTTTAGATTTAGTGGGGGAGTGGGGGAGAAGAAGTGGCGACTTCCTCTCCCTACTGTACGGGCGAAGCATTTTTGCCAATAAATTTCGATGCTTAGGCAAAAGTTATCTCCAAAAATGCTTCGTCTCTACTCTCTACTCCCTACTACCTACTACCTATTACCTATTTGGGTAAGGCAACCTACTACGAATGTATCTGCTTAGCTTCTTAGGAACAAGGTATTTTAAATTTTCCCTCTTGCCTCTTCCATCTTGCCTCTTCCATCTTGCCTCTAGCCCAAGGCCCAATGCCCAATGCCCAATGCCCCTTTTTTGACTTTTGACTTTTGACTTTTGACTTTTGACTTTTGACTTTTCTAGCCCCTAGCCCCTTTTTGATAATAGCGTTGGAGTTGGCGGGTGGCGGCTGCCCAGCCCCAGCGTTCTGCTTCTTGACGAGCGTTTTGACGTACTTTTTCTCGTTCTTCTGGATGGGCTAGCAGGCGTTGAGTAGCAGCGATCGCACCTTGTTCGTCGGTGGGGTCAAATAGGTAGCCGTTGATTCCATCTGTCACGATGTCGGGAATGCCACCGGAACGCGCTGCTACGACAGGACACCCGGCTGCCATTGCTTCTAGCAGCACTAATCCTAGCGTTTCGGTGCGGGAGGGGAAGATAAAGGCGTCGGCAGAAGCATAAGCTGAGGTGAGTTCTCGGCCTCGCAGATAGCCAACAAAATGGGTGGCTGTTCCGGCAAAGAGTTTCTCTAAGGCTTCTCGATTGGGGCCATCTCCTACTAAAGCTAGGCGGGCGTCTGGGATGGCTTCTAGGACGGGTTTGATGCGATCGATTTCTTTTTCGGCACCCAGGCGACCTACATACAGCAGCAAGGGGCTATCTGGGTTACCTTGGCTGAGGTGCGATCGCATTTCTCTGCTTGCTAAGTCGGGATGAAACAATTCTGTATCGACTCCCCGCTGCCACAAATCTACCCTTTCAATGCCGTGGCTTCTCAGTTCCTGCACCATCGCCATTGAGGTACAGAGATTCAAGTCTGCCTGATTATGCGCTGATTTAAGTAATTCCCACAACAAACCTTCCAGCATTCCCAATCCATAGTGTTGCAAATACTGTGGTAGATGGGTATGGTAAGACGCCACTAAGGGAATTTTCAGCATTTTTCCGTAGAACAAACCGGCTAATCCCAAAATAGCTGGGTTAACGACGTGAATGATATCTGGCTTCCATTCTTCTAGGGCGTTACCGATCGCCGGACGCGGTACTGCCATTTTTAATTCTGGATACATTGGTAGTGGGAAGCCGGGAACTCCGTAAATTTTGGCTCCTTTATATTCCGGCACACCGTAATCAGGCGAAAAAATTAATACTTTGTCGCCGTTACGCTGTAAATGATCGATCGTATGGCACAGGCGCGTTACGATGCCATCAATCTTGGGCAAAAACGTTTCGGTGAATAGGGCAATTCGCATAAAAAATGGGTTTTTCGTACCTAGTATGCCAAGTTATATGGCAGAAATAGAGAACTCTTGACAGGAGAAGTCAAAATGTTCTTTTTAAGAACACTTTCATACCAATTCCGAAAGAGAATAACAAACTGGTTATTAAGGATCTGATAATCCTAGCTTTTTGGCAATGTCCGAATTTGTAACTGGATACAATAACTCGCGGGGTATCAGCAAATTTGTCCAGTCACCGCTTTTGTATTGATGCTGTTGTTGCACAAATTCTGAGATATCTTCGATGTCGATAATCCATTTTGTTGCATAACGGGATAAAACCTCACCCCGCAAACCTAGCTGGATAGCGCGTCGTTCGAGTTTTGCGCCGCTAGGATGACGATCGGGGTCCCATTGCAGTCGAACTGATGAGTGTTTAACAGCTTTTTTCCATTCTGCTTCGCTACTATACAAATCTGGGATGTAGCTGGAATGAACGATATTTGCCAAAATTTCATCAAATGCCGATCGTTTTAGCTTCACCGCCAGAATTACTTCTTGTCCTGGTTTTGTTCCCCATTCGGAACGATACATCATCCAGAGAAAGTTAGGTTTGATCCAACTCATGCGGTTGAGGTTAAATTCACCACCGAAATAGCCGTGTGAGGCTGCAAAGTGGCCGATCGCCTGTCGATAAGCTTGATAGACAACAATGGAATTATCGTCAAACTGGGCTAGAATATGATGACCTGTCTTTGGCGATCGGCTCACTTGTGCTAAATACGGTTCTGTTACCAGCCTCACAAAAATAGACTCCTAGAATTTAAAACTTCAGATTTAAGATTTCAAAACTTTATGTTTGATTTAAGATTTTCCATCTTAAATCTGAAATTAGCTGACCGCAAGTATAGCGGTTCTCAAGTAAGTGAGGTACGTAGTTGGGCTTTAGCCCTCTTAATTTAGTGGTTATATAAGCTGTCAGTCATACCTCATCTACCTGAGAAGGGCTATAGCACCAACGCCTATTATCTGTGCCAAGAAACTTTGGGCATAATTTGGTTTTTATCAACGCGGTGTTGATACTTGACCGCAAAGTTTAATAGGGAATCGATCAGTGCTTCTGAGAGATAATGAGGCTGCAATCCGAGACTTAACAAACTGGTGTTTTTAGCGTTGAAGTAATGTTCTTCTTTTTCAATTCTGGGGTTATCCAGATGATTGATTTCCACATCCAGTCCCAGGGAATTACTTGCTTTTTTCACCATCATGGCTAAGTCGCCAACGCTAAACATTTCGGTGAATTGGTTGAAAACGCGGAATTCACCGGCTGCTGCTGGATTGGCTAGTGCAATTTCCATACATCGCACGGTATCGCGAATATCCAAGAAACCGCGAGTTTGTCCGCCTTTACCATACACTGTAATCGGATGTCCGATCGCAGCTTGAATGCAGAACCGATTCAGCGCCGTTCCAAAAACACCATCGTAGTCGAGGCGGTTAATCAGCAGTTCGTCCATGCCAGTTTCTTCTGTCAGTACGCCGTAAACGACACCCTGATTCAAGTCTGTGGCACGCAAACCCCACATCCGACAGGCAAAGTGAATATTGTGACTGTCGTGAACTTTACTTAAGTGGTAAAAACTGCCTGGTTGCTTAGGATACGGAAGGGTATCTTTGCGACCGTTATGCTCGATCGTGATGTAACCTTCTTCAATGTCGATGTTTGGCGTACCGTACTCGCCCATCGTTCCCAACTTCACCAAGTGACAATCGGGGAAATCTTCCCGCATTGCATACAGCAGATTGAGCGTACCGACAACGTTGTTAACCTGAGTAAGTACGGCGTGTTCGCGATCGATCATCGAGAAAGGGGCCGATCGCTGTTCGCCAAAATGCACTATTGCCTCTGGCTCAAACTTGTGCAGGGTTTTGCTCAAGAAATCGTAGTTGGTGATATCGCCAATAAACAGGTCAATGGATTTGCCTGTAAGATCGCGCCAGCGCTGGAGGCGGTGCTGGATGGGTGCTAGAGGCGTTAGGGTCTCAACGCAAAGCTCTAAATCCCAGTGTCGCCGCACCAGGCTATCCAAAATGGCGACCTCATAACCTCGGTTGGAAAGGTAGAGTGCCGTTGCCCAACCACAATAGCCATCGCCACCAATAACCAGGACTCTCATCTTTCTAAAATCTTTTTGACTGACACTCGCTAAATCTACCAGGTTTGGGTACACTCTCAACTAAGAAAATCTGGGGGCAGAGGGGCAGAGGGGCAGAGGAGCAG
>CASBRD010000217.1 GCA_949128025.1 Oscillatoriales cyanobacterium PMM_0008
GAGTAATTCTTTGATGGTCATCACGGCTTACGGATGAGATTTCTACTTCTAGTATAGCGATCGCACTCTCTAATCCCACAAACACGATCGCTATTGTGAAAAAAGACGATCGCTATTTCGTATCCGCACTGACGATCGCACTCTCTAATCCCACAAACACGATCGCTATTATGGAAAAAGGCGATCGCTATTTCGTATCCACACTGACGATCGCACTCTCCAATCCCACAAACCCGATCGCTATTATGAAAAAAGGCGATCGCTATTTCGTATCCGCACTGATGATCGCACTCTCCAATCCCCCAAACCCGATCGCTATTATGAAAAAAGGCGATCGCTATTTCGTATCCGCACTGATGATCGCACTCTCTAATTCTACCAGCACGATCGCTATTATGAAAAAAGGCGATGGGCTATGCTGCTTCCACTTGTAATCGACGTTCTACTCGTTCGTATTCATCTTCTAATAGCCAGAGTTTAGCTTCTTCATAACTTGAACTTGCAAATACGATCTGATAATTTTGAGCAGGATCGTAAATACAGCTATTGCCTGAATTGTCACCCAATAAAATTAGGACGTAAGGTGGTGATGCTGTCGGATCTACCCATAATTCTGTGAATTCCCAGTTATCGGCTAGGTTTAGTTCTGGGGATGACATGATATTTATCTCCTTTAATTTTAATTTCTCCGTAGTAGAGTGGTATTCTACTATCGCTGTCAAGTCTGTAACCAATGGGGTCAGGGAAATAGAGACCATAACGCTCGTGACCGCGAATTACGCCTATAAACTCTCCATTGGCGATGATAGCTTGGGCTACGCTTTCCATTGTAGCTCGATCGTTAAAAATATGAACGCTACCTTCTTGTTGAAGTAGTTTTTGCATTTGAGGAGTATTGGGTAGATGTTTGGCAATGTGTTTGGTGTCGATGCTTAGTTTGCGGTTAATTCCGGTCATAAATTGAGAGGCATCAAAGATATAAATTATACGAATATTTCAATTTATTGACAAGCTTTAACTCAAATAATTGCGTTTTTACATCAATAAATAATCTAAACTTTTATTACAAAAAGCGATCGCGAATTGATTTCAAATAAAAAGCGATCGCTCTTTTCGGATAGTTGAAAAAAGGCGATCGCTATTTCGTATCCGCACTGACGTTGGCGATAGCCTGCCGGAGGCAGGCTATCGCACTCTCTAATTCCACAATCACGATTGAACGCACCCACATCCATTCTCAAAGGGCAACTATTGACCCCGCCCTGGTTTGCAGTCTGTAAAACCCAATGCTTCGGAATCAAGAAAGCTGGCTATAGCCATTTCGACAACAGTTTCGATCGGATACTCAATTTCCGCAGCGCGTGCAACTAGCGCCAGTCGGATTCGTTCAGGTAGGCGATCGAGGATAGCTTGAGCGTCAGCAGTAGATAATTGTTCTAAGCTAGTAGTCTGCATGGATCTATTTTTCTGGAGGAATTTGGACGTTGTAGGGTGGCTCAGTTGCTCGTAAGATGACTGTTTCTAGTTCTAATAGTAGCGCAGGGGTTTCCCAAGGTGAGAGCAAATAAATGGCGATGCGTACATCTTCATCATTGTATTGATCGAGCCATGCCCATAAGAAGGCTTTGTGACCACCACTAAAGCGCCCTCGCAAACTTTTGGTTTTGCCAATGTAAAGTAGTCCTTCTGTGCGATGTCTGACTGCGTAGAGTCCGGGACGGGGCGAAATGTTGGTAAAACTGCGAGTGATTGGTTGGCATTGCTCGAAGGGAATTGATGCTAGAGTATGGAGAATTTGGTGGGCTTGTTGCTGAATAGGGTCGGTCATATTTATTGGCAGCGTTCGCGCAGCGTGCTGTAAGCATATCGCAGTTTTCCTATCCTACAGCGCGATCGCACTCTCTAATTCCCCAAACACGATCGCTATTGTAAAAAAAGGCGATCGCTATTTCGTATCCGAACTGACGTTGGCGATAGCCTGCCGGAGGCATATCGCACTCTCCAATCCCACAAACCCGATCGCTATTGTGAAAAAAGGCGATATGCCTACGGCACGCTGCGCGAACGCATATAATCGCTGACTCAACCCAAATTTTTAGCTTACCTTTTGGAGAGAAGCTGATTCTAATTCTTCTGAATAAAACTCGCCTACATCTACTGGCAATTCTACAACCTGGTGATTGTAAATTTTTGATACTAGCTTACATATCTCTACACCTACTATCTGGTTAAATTGAAATGTTTGACAGAAAAAATCATCTCCATTGGTAATTTGAATTTCTTGCTCGGCGATTTTGTCTGTTTCTACAGTTACGGTAAAGTCATACGGGTTTTTACCAATTAAGACTACGACGTTGAATGCTTTTGGATTGCTGCTTGGTTCGATTAACATTACTCGGACGTTCATAATTTTCTCCCATAAATTGCTTCTGTATTCCAATAATTTAGAAAGTCTTCTTTCTTCATGGTATACTTTGTCCCTTCCCAGGGATATCGTATCATCACTCTTCCTGCTTTATCCACACCATCAACTACTACTAAATGTCCTATTCTTGCACCCGTTTCTTTAAATACAGCCGCATAAGAACCTGTTGTATTTAATACTTCAAATACTTGGGAATCAGTTGCGCCCGGTATGCTAATAGGGCCACCTTGCCAGCGTACAGAACCTTCTGGAACAAGGTTGTTAATCGCACGCGCCAGGTATTTGGTAATTGCGGGTACTCCACTTCGATCGGCAATTGCGTTTTGGTCGATGTTAGTAATTCCACGATCTTTTAGCAACATTTCAGCGCAGGCAGGCCCACAATATAATTCGTTGTGCTGTCGTACAACTTTTGGGTCAATTATCTCATTACTGACAGGCCATTTACCGCCTGCACCTACCATTTGAGGTGGTTCATTTTTTGGGGGATTTTGGTTCACAGCTAGTAGGTTATGTAATAAATATGATGCTGTGAAGAGATTTTACAAGGGAATTAACTTATTATATCGCACTCTTACCCCAAAAACACGATCGCACTCTCTAATCCCACAAATCCGATCGCTATTATGAAAAAAGACGATCGAACTCCCACCCCACCAACACTCACATCCCCAAAAGAGCGATCGCACTCCCACCCCCACCAACACTCTCATCGCAAAAAGAGCGATCGCACTCCCATCCCCACCAGCACTCTCATCGCAAAAAGCGCGATCGCGCTCTCTAATTTAACTTAGCACGCTCCCACTCTATAATCTAAATAGTCTGATTGTACCCTCACGGCTTTCATCGTTTTAGTCATTCTCTACCATGATATAATTACAAAATGCCTATTCCACCAGAAATCACTGCTCTTGTCGAGCAATTAAATCAAGAGCTTAATCAAATTGAGCAGGAGGCTACCGCAGGAATTACCTTAACTAGAGCTATTCTCGATCGCTTTCCCGAAAACGCTAGATTAATTCAGTTTTTTGCCTCTTTTAGTAGTGCTATGCTGTTTGTTGAGACACAAAGAAGACGAATTCGCAGTATAGTAGAAAACCTTTCGGCAACCCAGACAAATATAGATGAAGAAATTCAGGAAGCTGGGGAAGATTTGGCAGGTGAACTGGGTAGAGTATTAGAAACTAAAATGCTAGTTACTAATCTAAAAAACCGTCTGGAGAATTTGCAATGACAAAACCATCTTTGAATGAACAACAATTAGCTCAATTAGATGAAGTCCTTAATTTTGCTAAAGAAGTTGAACAAAAAATAAAACAGTTTAGTGACGAATCAGAGAAAATTGCTCAAAAGTGGCAACGTAGAGCGGAGGATAAACGCGCTGCGGCTGTACATAAGTAATTAGAAAAGGCAAGATGTGATGAGAGGCGATCGCTATTTCGTATCCGCACTAACGATCGCTTTGGCTAATTATTGGCATAAATTGACAAATTTTGCCAAATCACCTATAGTGGAGTCAGGGAATAGGTTAAAACCCAATGACAACACTTAACATCTCGCTTCCAGAGTCCATGAGGACTTTTATTGAAGAACAAGTACACAAGGGCGGCTATAGTACAGCTAGTGAGTACATCCGCCATCTAATTCGCGAAGAACAGGAACGCGCAGATCATCGGCGGTTGGAGGAACTATTATTAGAAGGTCTTGATAGTGGCGATTATATTCAGGTAACAGATGAATGGGGGGAACAAAAACGAGTTCAACTGATGGAAAGATTTCGCCCAAAAAATAAATGACACGACGCATTTCGATTTCGCCAAGGGCAAGTTTTGACCTTGATGACCATTTTGGATACATCGCAGAAAACAACTTTGATGCAGCGGTGAGATTTTTTGATTCGGCAAGGCAAACTTTTGCTAAAATAGCACAAACACCTGGCATTGGTAAGCGTTGTGAGGTTGAAAATCCACGTTTGGCGGGTCTGCGAAAGTGGGCAGTGAAAGGTTTTGAGAATTATTTTATTTTCTATTTGGATGGTGGTGAAATTGTTTAAATTGTGCGGATACTCCACGCGGCACGCGATATTCCAACGATTTTGGAAATGGAAGAATGAGTAGCGATCGCACTTTGATTAAATACAAGCGATCGCTTTTTAATATTCCATAGAAAAAACAAACGATCGCACTCTCCAATCCCACAAATCCGATCGCTATTGTGAAAAAAGGCGATCGCTATTTCGTATCCGCACTAACCATCGCACTCTCTAATCCCACAAACCCGATCGCTATTATGA
>CASBRD010000218.1 GCA_949128025.1 Oscillatoriales cyanobacterium PMM_0008
AGAAGTCTCCAAACTTGTCGCCAGGGCATGGTTAGATAGCGACTTCTGCGACAGCTTTGTCGCCGACCCGGCGGGAACGCTCCAGGAAGCAGGACTGGTTCTGGAAGATTTCGTCGAAGGTTTAGAAGAATGGCCGAAGGAATAAAGCTCAAACGGGGTACAATCGTTGACTTTAATCTCGATCCAACCAAGGGATCGGAAACCGGAAAAATTAGACCTTGTGTTGTGGCGACTAACAACACTTATAGCTAGGGACTAGGGGCTAGGGGCTTGAGTTTTGCTTGAGAATGGTGCATAATGTAATTTGCATTTGCAAAAACGTAATTGTTTTTCAGGCCGCTTTCATGGATGTAACGATCCGACAGGCAACTACCGACGACACCGACAGATGTGGAAGTGTAATCTATCTTGCCTTTAAAGGAATAGCCGATCGCTATCAAGTTCCTTCTTTTTTCCCCACCCAGGAATTTGCCACTGAGGTAACAGGTTCTTTAATCGCCAATCCTTCAGTTTTTGGTGTAGTTGCGGAAAGCGACAGTCAAATAGTTGGTGCGAACTTCCTCGACGAAAGCGATATCATCCGCAAAATTGGGCCGACAGCGGTTCATCCCGATTTCCAATCTCGCAAAATAGGCAGAAAACTAATGGAAGCCTTGCTGGAGAGAGGTCGAGAGGCTGTGAGTATTCGTCTGATTCAAGAAGCATCCAATACGACATCCCTCTCATTATACGCTTCTGTTGGTTTCGATGTCAAGGAACCTGCTGTTTTGATCGGCGGCAAGCCGAAAAGCAAGCCAGACCCAACAATTGAAATCAGGCCCCTCCAGGAGTCAGATTTAGAAGAGTGCGCGGCCCTCTGCAAGCAGGTTTACGGATTTGAGCGGTTTAAGGAGTTGCAGCAAGCGATCGAACATTTTTCCCCTTTTGTCGCCGTTCTTGAAAACCGCATCATCGCTTATGCCACTGCTACCAACTTCTTCGGACATGGAGTAGCCAAAAACGAAGCAGATATGCAAGCATTGCTATTAGGCATTGCGGCAGCAGGCGACGATCCCTTATCATTAATAGTGCCTCTTCGTCAGGCTTCCTTCTTTCGCTGGTGTCTGGGCGAAGGTTTCCGCGTCATCAATACAGTAAACATCATGTCACTGGGTGAGTATTTTGAACTGCAAGGTTGCTATTTCTCATCTGTAGCTTACTAAAAGGGCAGCAGGAAAAAATATCAAAATGTACAATAAACCAAAATTTAAAAGTTGTTACAGAGTCGAAGTGATAGAATCTGTCGGTGTATTCCTGCTAGCCGAATCAGATTATTTTTTATTAACTGGTCGCCTTTATGAGTTATTGGCCCCGCTGCTTGATGGCGATCGTACTGTTGACGACATCATCAAACACCTGCACGGAAAAGCATCCACCACCGAGCTTTATTATACTTTGATGTTGATGGAACAGAAAGGCTGCATCGTCGAGAACGACGATTCTATCCCAACTGAAGTAGCCGTTTTCTGGGATAGCTTGAATGTCGATTCCTTCCAAGCCACAAGCCGATTGAAATCTACCAAGGTTGCTGTGAGATCGATCTGTAATCTCACAACCAACGAATTTATCGACAGACTGGAATCCCTCAATATTCAAGTATCCGATTCAGGCGATATTACCGCAGTCTTAACCGATGATTACCTGCAAGAAGGTCTGGCTACTTTTAACCAAAAAGCTTTAGAATCACAACAACCCTGGATACTGATCAAGCCAGTGGGAAAAATTATTTGGATCGGCCCGATTTTTCAGCCCGGAAAAACAGGCTGTTGGGAATGTCTGGCTCAACGTCTGCGTGCCAACCGCCCCGTAGAAAGCTTTATCCAGAGACAAAAAGGTATTTCATCAACAACACATTTGCAAACCCATCAAGGTGTGCTTCCTTCTACATGGCAAACGGGATTAAATATAGCCACAACTGAAATCGCTAAATGGATTGTTCAGGGAGAGAATAAATCTCTAGAAGGAACTTTAATCACCTTTGAAACTATATCTCTGAGAACACAAAATCACACTTTAGTCAAGCGTCCGCAATGTCCGGCTTGCGGAGAAGCGCAATATCTGTACAACAGAGAACCTTTACCGATTTTGCTCAAAAGCGGTGATAAAAATTTCACCAGCGACGGCGGACACCGTTCTTTTTCACCAGAAGAAACGATCGAGAAATACGAACACCATATTAGCCCGATTACGGGGGCAATCAGATCCCTAAAGCAAATCCGCGTCTCAGAAACAAATTTAACAAATGTCTATGTAGCAGGCCATAATTTTGCAACAATGTTTGACGGTTTATACTTTTTGCGTGAAAATCTGCGCGGCAAAAGTGCGGGGAAAGGTAAAACCGACATTCAAGCAAAAGCCAGCGCCCTTGGGGAAGCTGTAGAAAGATATTCTGGAGTATTTCAAGGAGACGAAATCAGACAAAAAGGCACATACAAAGCAATGGGCGCATCTGCCATTCACCCCAATACTTGTATGAACTTTAGCGAATTCCAATACGAAACGAGGTCGGAATGGAATGTAAAATGTACCAATTTGTTTCAAAAAGTGCCAGAACCTTTTGACGAGGAAATAGAAATTGAGTGGACGCCAGTTTGGTCTTTAACTAATCATCAGGTAAAATATCTGCCTACGGGTTATTGCTATTACGGTTATCTCAACCTTCCCAAACCTTATTTTTGGGCAGATTCCAACGGTAGCGCTGCTGGTAACACCCTCGAAGAAGCCATTTTGCAAGGTTTTATGGAAGTGGTAGAACGAGATAGTGTAGCCTTGTGGTGGTATAACCGGATTGCCAGACCGCTAGTGGATTTAGACAGTTTTGACGACCCGTATTTTGAAGCATTGAAGAATTATTATAAAAGTATCGATCGCGAACTTTGGGTTTTGGATCTTACCAGCGATTTAAATATTCCCACTTTTGCCGCTATTTCCAGAAGAACAGATAAAAATATCGAAGATATCACCCTTGGTTTTGGCACCCATTTTGACCCAAAAGTCGGTATATCCAGGGCTTTGACAGAAGGAAATCAAATGCTGCCAGCAGTTTTATCGGTTGCTGATGATGGTAGCACCAAATACAACTTTTTTGATGAGTTAACTATAGAATGGTGGAAAACAGCTACATTGGCAAATCAGCCTTATCTGATTCCCGATGAAAATGTCGCCCCAAAAGTGTTTGCCGATTATCCCCTGCAAGCAAGCGACGATTTGCGGGAAGATGTGATGACTTGCGTAAAAATAGCTGAAAAACAAGGCATGGAAGTGCTGGTTTTAGATCAAACTCGTCCCGATATCGAACTGAATGTCGCTAAGGTTATCGTCCCCGGAATGCGACACTTTTGGAAAAGACTTGCACCGGGAAGGCTTTATGATGTACCCGTTAAATTGGGTTTGTTGCCAGAGTCGTTGTCAGAGAATGAACTCAACCCGTTTCCGATTTTCTTCTAAACAAAATTGTTTTGAAAATAGAGTGACAAAATGCCACAACCATTTGTACTTGCTTTTACAAAAAATGTTTCTCTGAGTGAAGAATCAAGCGATAGTTTGGTGCTAAAATCGCCAGAAGGAACCTTCAATCTCAAACAACTGTCTCCGGGATTGCTGGCAGCTATTAAGATTCTTTCTGCTGATGGCGGTACTGAAGAATATCTCAGCCAACAGGTGCTGCAAGCTGACAGCTTCTCTTCACTGCCTAAGTTATATTATTATATCGAACAATTTATCAATCTGGGCATTATCTGCCATACTGTTCTTGCAGATGGGTTGCCTCTTGCAACTTTGGTTCCCATCTCAAAGTTTGAGAAGCTGCAATTTTTTGATGCAAAACCGGACAAAAAATATGTTTTGTCCAGGTTTGCCTATTGCCACCAAGGTGAAGACGGGATGGTGCTGGAATCTCCCTTATCTGGGGCCCAAATCATTTTAACAGATTGGCGCTCTGGTGCGATCGCAACTTGTATTACCAAACCGCAAACAGCAAGCGAACTGAGCAATCTTATCCCCGGTATATCCCTAGAAACAGCAGTGATGTTTTTTAGCCTCCTCAACAGTGCTGCAATGCTTTCGGAAGTAGAAGAAGACGGAAAAGTTGTCGAAAAGGAAAACGATACCCTTACTCAATGGGAGTTTCACGATTTACTGTTTCATTCCAGAAGTAGAGGCGGAAGACACAACAATCCCGTCGGCAAATCATTTCGTTTTGTGAACGAAATCAAGCCGCTACCAGTAGTCAAACCCAAAGTATCTAATGATATTATTGAACTATACAAACCAGATATAGAAAAACTTAAAGAAGAAGATTATCCCTTTACGCGCATTCTGGAAGAGAGAAAATCGATCAGAGTGCAGGGGAACGAACCAATTACAGATAAACAGCTAGGCGAATTTCTGTATCGTACCGCCAGAGTTCGATCGATCTTTCCAAAAGACCAAAAAGAATGCAGCAATCGACCTTACCCAAATGGAGGAGCCTGCTATGAAATCGAACTTTATCTTATTATAAATAGCTGCGAAAATATTCACGATGGTATTTACCATTATTGCCCGCTAGACCATCAACTTTGTAGGATTTCCGAGCGAACCACTTATGTAAAAGCGCTCTTAAAAAGTGCCGAGCTAGCAACAAATCCTCCGTGCAATCCGCAAATCTTAATTATCCTGGCTTCTCGCTTGCCCAGAGTTAGCTGGAATTACGAGTCAATGGCTTACGCCCTCACATTAAAGCACGTTGGCGTTTTATATCAAACAATGTATTTGGTGGCAACGGCGATGAATCTTGCGCCTTGTGCAGTGGGAGGAGGCAATTCCAGTTTGTTTGCAGCGGCGACGGGATGCGATTACTATGCTGAATCATCCGTAGGAGAATTTATGTTGGGTAGCAGACCGAGGAATTAGCTAATGCTGGCTTGTACAATACTGTTCGTCTGGCGCTAAAAGAAACCGGGTTTCTGGGCTTACAAATTAGGTATGTTGTTGCGCTTTAGCGCAACAACATACCTAAGAAACCCAACCTACAAAGAAATGGCGAAGGGATGTTGAAGAAACCGGATTTCTGGTTCTTTCGTGTTAAATATGCTGTAGGGACACGGCATATTTAAAATTTTCGGATAACCGACATATTTATGATGCAGTGTCTCTGCAAAAATGTTCAGAAGGAACACTAGCAGAATAATTCCGAAAGAATCGAAAAATCATGAAGAGAACTATAGATTGGAAAGAAGCTTTCTGGCTTGGCGCTGGTGTATTACCTTCGATTTTGGTAACCATAGGGGCAATGGCGGCAATTGTGGGCACGCCATCCATACTTGTCTGGACGCTATCAACTGCGATCGGTTTCGTGCAACTCTTTTTATATGCCGAGCTGGCGGCTATCTTTCCGAACAAGACAGGAGGAGCTTCTATCTACGGCGCAGTCGCATGGCTTCGCTACGGCAAGATTTTTGCCCCCATCAATGTTTGGTGCTACTGGATTACTTGGTCTGGGGCCCTGGCAGTTACAGCGGCGCTGGCAGGAAATTACATCGTGACTGCTTTTTTGGCAGATACGCCATTGGCGAAGTTCTCCATCACCCTGCTCGACCTTTCAGCGATATTGCCGGGAATCACCTTCAAGCTCAACGGGATCATCCTGTGTAGTGCGGCAATTCTGCTGCTGGCGTTTTATATGCAGCATAGGGGTATCCTCCAAACGGCAAGGATACAGTTTGCGCTGGCGCTTCTATCTTTGATTCCATTGATCCTACTCGCTGTCGTGCCGTTGCTCACAGGAAAAATCAATCCAGCCAACTTTGTACCTTTCATTCCACAAAACACAACCAGTTGGTTGAGCGGTACTGCCTTCACTCTGATGATGGGTGGGTTGTTCATCGCAGGCTATATTACCTACGGGGCTGAAGTTGCAGTCTGTTACGTGAGCGAATTTAAAGACCCCGTAAAGGATACCTTGAAAGCTATTACGGTACTTGGAGCAGTTGCAGCTGCCTGCTTTATTATTTTCCCCTTCACTTTTTTAGGAGTGTTGGGGATGAGTAATATTACCGATCCAGCTTTTATCGGCGGAGATCCCCAAGCGGCAGTCGTCAAACTAGCAGAGGTTACCTTTGGCGGTGGGTCTGGCAAATTGCTGACGCTGATGCTGATTTTAGCCTTGGTCTTGGGAATCGTCACACCAATGTCTGGCAGTTCCAGAACTTTATATCAGGCTTCATTAGATGGTTTATTCCCCAAGTTTTTGAGTAAGCTAAACAAGCATGGGGCCCCCACCAGAGCTATGTGGACTGACCTGATCTTTAACATGGTTTTACTGAGTCTGGGGAACCCAATTTTTATCATCGCAGCCTGCAATGTGGCATACCTCCTTTGCGTCTTTATGAATTTGAATGCAGTCTGGATGCTGCGAAGACAACTGCCTAACCAGCCCCGTGCTTTCCGCGCTCCGGATTGGCTTGTTTATTGGGGTGGGCCAATTATATCTTTACTCAATTTATCCTTCATCATTTTTGGAGCTAATGTTTTCGATCCGAATGCTCTGTGGTATGGACTGGGTGCGATCGCAATCATTTTTCCTATCTTCTACTACAGGCATTATGTAGTTGATAAAGGTGTGTGGCCGGAATCAGCACGAAAGGATTTAGAGATTCCTGAATAGCCTCAAATGTAAATGTTTGTGGTTCATGGTTAATGACCATGAACCATTCATGCTTAGTAAAATTTGCGATCGACCGGAGATATAGCTAGGGTCTAGGGACGAGGGGAAGAAAGGTTTAGAATCAAGGGTTTCAGCTTTGTAGGTTGGGTTGAGGCACGAAACCCAACCTACAAACTTTCTTCCCCTAGTCCCTAGCTATAAGTCCTGCATCTGCTAGAATTACTGAAAAAAAATCAAAATGCCAGAAACTTTAAAACCTTCCCTGCGCGAACAACAACATCCCCTGATTCGCCAGTTAGCTGACTGCATTGAGTCCACTTGGAAAAGCTTCCTCGACCTAGAACCGTACCACCTACCAGCTGAATTGGGATATGTGGAAGGACGACTGGAGGGAGAAAAACTAACCATTGAAAACCGCTGCTACCAGTCACCGCAATTTCGCAAAATGCACCTGGAACTGGCAAAAGTGGGTGTGAATCTCGATATTTTGCATTGCGTGATGTTTCCCCGTCCCGAATACGCTTTGCCGATGTTTGGCACCGACTTGGTGGGAGGACGCGGACAAATTAGTGCGGCGATCGCAGATTTATCCTCCACAAACCCCGATCTTACCTTACCAGACGCATATAGAGAAGCTCTCGCCGCCTTAGGGGCCGCAAACTTCTCCCAACCCCGCGAACTTCCAGATTGGGGTGATATTTTCTCCGAATTTTGCCTATTTATCAGACCTGGTAGTGCAGAGGAAGAAGCCCAATTTCTCGATCGCGTCAAAGCATTTTTGGAGATCCACTGTCAGCAAGCTTTAGCCCTAGAGCCAGTATCATCAGAAGAGGAGCTAGAGAACATTCTCGCCGGTCAACGCTACTACTGCACCAAACAGCAGAAAAACGACAAAACTCGTCGAGTGCTGGAAAAAGCTTTTGGCCACGAATGGGCTGAAAATTACATGAGTACAGTTCTATTCGACTTTGTTTAGCTATATCACCTACTTGGATGAAGCGCTCTAGCCCTGGCAGATAGTAGCTTGATATAGATCTGACATAGGGAATTTCAGATTTCAGATTTTAAATTTCAGATTTAAAATCTTCATTCGATGAAAGATAATGGACTAGACCCCACGAATGAATCCCAGGACTCCCAGACCAATAATTTCTTGGGTCAATTCAAAAGAAATCTGAATTCTAAAATCTAAAATCTGAAATTACCCTAGCTCACTTCGATCTTAGGTGCAAGATAATAAAACAACTTCCTGTAATTATTATGGGGCTAGAGTCACCGTTAAAAGATTTGAAATTCTTAAAACCTCAAGGTCGGTGGATCTTAGTTCTAGCCGTTGCTGGCGCTCTAGGCACAACTGCCTTTGGTTTATACAAGATTTACGAACTGAGGAAAGCTCAAGAAACACCGCCGCCACCCGTGGTGAGTACGCCTGCAAAGATCGAGGTGACAGCCTTGGGACGTTTAGAACCGCAAGGCGAATTGATTCAACTCTCAGCCGCCAGTTCCTTGGAGGGAACGCGGCTGACAAGGCTATTAGTCAAACAGGGAGATAAAGTTCAGCCAGGACAAGTTATTGCGATTTTGGATACCTACGAACAGCGTTTGGCGACTCAGGAGGAAGCCAAAAAACAAGTCCAAGTTGCCCAAGCTAATCTAGCTAAGGTAAAAGCTGGGGCAAAAGGGGGGGAAATAGCCGCTCAGAAAGCCGACATTTCCCGCCTGCAAGCCCAGCAAAATGGCGAAATTGCCACTCAGAGAGCGATAATAGCTCGTCTGGAAGCCCAGCTTTCTGGGGAAAGAAAAACTCAACAAGCTACCGTTCTTCGTCTGCAAGCCCAGCTTGATGGGGAAAGGAATTCTCAACAAGCTACAATTCTTCGCTTGCAAGCCCAGCTTTCTGGAGAAAGGAATTCTCAACAAGCCACAATTCTTCGCTTACAAGCTCAACTGCGTAATGCAGCAGCGGAATTTGAACGCTATCAGATGCTATACAAACAAGGTGCTATAGAACCCTCCAGATTTGATAGCAAGCGGCTGGAATTGGAAACCGCCCAAGAACATCTCAATGAAGCCAAAGCTAGTCTAAAACGAATTGAGGAAACGCTGCTTCAACAAGTTAACGAGGCGAAAGCTACCCTAACTAAGACCGATCGAACTCTAGTTCAACAAATCAACGAGGCTAAAGCTACCTTAACCCAGACTGAGGAAACCCTGCGGGAGCAAATCAACGAAGCCAAAGCGACCCGCAACCAAACCGCAAACACCTTACAAGAACAGATCCTGCAAGCCAAAGCCACTTTAAACCAAATCTCCGAGGTGCGTCCCACGGATATGCAAGCGGCGCAAGCTGAGGTAGAAAGTGCGATCGCCACAGTCAAAAAAACTCAGGTAGATTTAGATTTAGCCCTGGTCCGATCGCCCGTCCTCGGTCAAATTTTGAAAATTAACGCCCGCCCAGGAGAACGCATCGGCGATAACGGAATTGTCGAACTGGGACAAACAGACCAAATGTATGTAGTTGCAGAAGTGTATGAAACCGAAATCGCTCAAGTCCGTTTGGGTCAACCAGCTACAATCCAAAGTAGTGCTTTTCCAGGCAAATTGCAAGGAACAGTTGACCAGCTAGGTTTAAAAATAGGTAAGAAAAATATTCTTAATGATGACCCCGCAGCCCAGCAAGATGCCAGAGTGGTGGAAGTTAAAATTCGCCTCGCTCCTGAAGATAGCAAACAAGTCACAGGTTTAACCAATTTACAAGTAGAAGTTGCCATTGATGTCACATCTTCACCACCAAATTCTACAGCTATTCCAGAAAGTTCACCACAACCAGAAAAATGAAAGTACCTTTAGCCTGGCTCCAACTCACTCGCGAAAAAATGCGCCTCGTAATTGCGCTAGCAGGTATTGGTTTTGCTGACCTGCTCATGTTTATGCAGTTGGGTTTTAAAACAGCCCTTTTTAATAGCGCGACCGCCATCCACGAGCGTTTCCAAGGAGATTTGGTTTTAGTTAGTCCCCGCTCGGAATTTCTAGGTCAAATGGTCGAATTTCCCCGCACTCGTTTGTACCAAGCTAGAGGATTTGAAGGCGTAGAATCAGTCAGCTATTTGTATATCGCACCCGGAAGCTGGAAAAATCCTGTAAATCCCAGTTATAATCGATCGCTTTTCATTTTTGGGTTTGACCCGGAAAGACCCGTTTTCGATATGCCTGAAGTAAAGGAACAACTAGATAAGATAAAAATTCCCGATGTATTTCTATTTGACGAAGCGTCGCGGGCTGAATTTGGGCCGGTGGCAGAGCTATTTAAACAAGGTAAAACAGTTACAACTGAGTTAAGCGATCGCAGAATTAAAATAGGTGGATTATTTAAACTCGGTGTTTCTTTTACAGCCGATGGAAATGTCATCACTAGCGATTTGAATTTTATCCGCATAACCAAGCGTTCTTTAGAGAAAATTGATGTTGGTTTTATCAATCTAAAACCGGGTGCCGATCCACAACTTGTCTTGGAAAATCTCCAGAAAAAGTTGCCCAACGACGTGAAAGTGCTGACGATGAAAGGTTTTATTCAAATGGAAAAACACTACTGGGAGACAAGCACGGCGATCGGATTTATTTTTGGCTTAGGTGTAGGAATGGGATTTATTGTTGGGATCGTTATTGTTTATCAGATCCTTTACACTGATGTAGCAGATCATTTGCCAGAATATGCTACGCTTAAAGCAATGGGATATACAGACTTATACCTGTTGAATGTAGTTTTTCAAGAAGCAATACTTTTGTCAGTATTAGGCTACATTCCCGGATTTGTTATTTCATTGGCGCTGTATAATGTAGCCAAAGGTGGCACTGGACTACCAATGATAATGACTCTAGAGCTGGCATCCACAGTGATGATATTGACGGTTGTGATGTGCTTTGTTTCGGGTGCGATCGCAGTACGTAAACTACAAGCCGCCGATCCAGCCGACATCTTTTAAAATTTTACCAAGAACCAATTTCAGATTTCAGATTTAAAATTTCATATTTTAAATTCTCCCATGACCAATCGACCAGTTGTTGAAATCCAAAATCTCAATCATTACTTTGGTGAAGGCTCACTCCAAAAACAAACTTTGTTTGACATTAGCCTAGAACTGCAAGCCGGAGAAGTGGTGATCTTGACAGGGCCATCCGGGTGCGGAAAAACCACCTTGCTCACCTTAATTGGCAGTTTGAGGTCAATTCAAGAAGGTAGCCTCAAAATTTTAGGCCAAGAACTTCGCGGTGCAAGCAAAGATCGACAGGTGAAAATTCGTCGCCAAATTGGTTATATTTTCCAAGCACATAACTTGCTAAAGTGCTTAACTGCCGAGCAAAATGTGCGAATGTCAATGGAACTGCATAATAGTTTTTCTCAACAGGAAGTCAGGTCTAGATCCTCCGCAATGCTAGAGGCTGTAGGGTTAGGCGATCGAGTCAATTACTATCCCAATAACCTTTCGGGTGGACAAAAACAACGGGTAGCGATCGCACGTGCCTTAGTAAGTCATCCCAAATTAGTTTTAGCAGACGAACCTACTGCTGCCTTAGACAGTAAATCAGGCCGCGATGTAGTCGAATTAATGCAGGGTTTAGCGAAAGAACAAGGCTGTACCATCTTAATGGTGACTCACGACAATCGCATTTTGGATGTAGCCGATCGCATCGTCCAGATGGAGGATGGTGGTTTGCTCCCAGATGCAGCCCTGACCGGAGTATCTCATAACTAAAGGGTGAGCATCAAAAACCGGCTATGAGGAGTTGTTATGCTTTTGTTCATAAATGAACATTTTTATTTCTTTTCTCCTCTGCCCCTCTGCCCCTCTGCCCCTCTGCCATAGCATAGTAAGCTCGGAAGAGCCCTACTTGCCTGCTTTTTTATTAGCCGGATTGGCTTTACCCTGAGTCCCTGACGTTTGATTAGGTTTACCCTGAGTCCCTGACGGTTTATTGGATTTAGCCTTATCTGCTGACGTTTTGTTCTGACCTTGAGGCGTCGCAGGTCGAGGCGGCGGAGGCAGCGGATCGGGTAGCCCTGCTGCTCCTGGCACCCTTTTAGTGGCAAAACTAACATTCACACCGTCCTGGGATTGGTCTAGCACTAACAAAGGTGTGGGCTTAGCCTGTTGATCCCATTGCATATGCACAATGCGACCTTGAATCGTCGGTTGCCAGTTATCCTGGTCATCAGACGGACTCAAGAAAGTTTCAATGCAGTCAATTATTTGATTTATCGTCGCCGAAGTCGCCTGAGTCGGTAACTTCATCAAGCGGATTTGAATGCGGAAAAGCACAGCCTTCTTAGCTTTCGGATTGTCTACTGTTTGATACTCCACATCAAATTGTTCATCGACTTGCCTTCCGGGATTAGCGGTACTACCCGTAGCAGCCGTTGGTGCAACTTGAGTTGGACGCAGGGCCAGAGAAATTTTATCTTTGACCTTCACCTTGATTTGATTGACGATCGCAAAGTGAAACACCTCCTCGGACATCCGCAGCCGCAGATAATCCAAGTTAAAATCTCGCGAGTGAACCAAGTCTGGATTGGTTTCCATTTTTCGGATAGTTTCCAGAGCCAGCTTTAACTTTTTATCGAGTTCTCGCGTTCTGAACTCTTCAAACCGGATCTTCTTCTTCAGTCGGGCTGTCTGTAGATAAGAAAAAACCCCTAAACCAATCAGCAGTAAAACCAGTCCCCCAGAGATTCCCATCCAGGGTAGATCTGGCGACGAAGCTTTGGGCTTGACGGCGGGAGGTTTTTGAGCCAACAGGGTTTCTACGAGAATAATCGGGATTGACATACTAGGTAGCAGCTATATTGACGCCTGTTTATAGAATGCCCCTCACAGAGGTAAGAGCATCAGCTAAGTCACTAAAAGTAAAGAACTATAAGGGAATTAGGGTTTCCATCACTTTATCGATCTTGCTTCTACTTTTATACTCTCTCTCACTCAGTGCTATTCTACTGGAAACGATATTACTTGCCTGTTGCCAGTAGAAAGCAAGGGATATCCCCCCCTACACTAGCCTAGCTTATCGGAGCAGCAGGCGATGCCACCGATCGCGCACAGTGAGGGGAAAAGGGTAGAGTAGGAGTGCAAGCAACAGTTGGCGATCGAGAGAACAAACAGAACTCTTGAGGAAGATTCCTCCAGAGCAACTACTTATGACCGCAGCTGGAGCCTATAGGTCAGGGGCTAGGCAAAATTGCTCATAAGGCGCTAATAGTAGTGTAGAGTGCGTTGTCACACACCCTACAGGTAGAGTTGTTGTGTAAGTTCTCAAATTGATGGATTCTTTCTGCCAATCTGCACTAGATTGTTCTCGATGCCCTGGTGTAAAGGAGAACTTAGCGAAAGCCAGTGTAAGCTTTTGGGCTGAATTTGCCAAAATTTCAGCTTTAATTAAGCTTTTTCTGCAAAACAGAGCTATTCAAAAAAAAAATCTTAAAAGCGTTACCAGTTAACAGAATTAAGGTTTTAATTACTGAAATACTCAAAGATCGATCGCTGAATATAGCACTCAGGGGTTTTTTAAGTCAATAGGGTTGGTTCCCCCCAGCCCTTGACTATGCTGCCCCCATTTTTTGCAACAAACAATACAATTTCACGGTTCTTAATATGGATGAAGATAACACGGAGCGCAAGCAGATTCAAGAAGAAGCCCGACTTTTGCAAGCCATGACGCTAGCGATCGCCCAGTCCCAAGATTTTCATACCGCGCTAGGAGAAGCCTTGCGTCAAGTGTGCCAAGCAACAGGCTGGAAGTATGGAGAAGTATGGATTCCTCGCCTGGATGGCAGCACACTTGAATGTAGCCCAGTCTGGTACGGCAGTACCAATAATTTGGAGAAATTTAGAAAATTGAGCGAGGCATTGACATTTCCCCCGTCCGTGGGCCTACCAGGGCGAGTTTGGGCATCGAAGCAGCCTGAGTGGATCGAGGATGTTTGCAACTCCTCTGACTCGATTTTTCTCCGTTGCCAGATGGCACTAGAACCTGGACTGAAAGCCGGGTTAGGAATTCCCATCCTCGATCGCGATCGAGTGCTGGCGATTCTCGTATTTTTCATGTTTGAATCTCGCGAAGAGGATAATCAACTCGTCGAGATGGTTTCAGGCGTTGCAACTCAATTGGGCGAACTAATTCAGCATAAGCGGATACAGGAGGTGCTAAAGACCCAGGCGCGAGTGCTAGAAAGCATGGTAGAAGGGGTCAATATGTGTGACGAGAATGGTCTTATATTTTTTACCAATGCCGCATTCGATGCCATGTTCGGATATGAACGAGGCGTGTTGATCGGCCAACACATTTCAGTTCTCAATACCAGTTCACCCGAAGAAAATGCGCTGCTTCTAGATCAAATCAACCAACAGTTGCAGAGTCAAGGATCTTGGTTCGGGGAATTTAAAAACTGTAAAAAAGACGGAACGTCATTCATTACCTATGCCCGGATCAGTGCTTTAGAAATTTCCAGTAAAAAGTACTGGATTTGCCTTCGAGAGGACATCACCGAGCGCAAGTCTTCAGAAGAAGAACTCCGCGAAAGCAAACGACGGCTTGCCACCCTGATTGATTCGCTTCCAGGTATTGCCTTCTCCTGTTCAAACGATCCTCAATGGTCAATGAACTACCTCAGCGAAGGTTGTCTTAACTTGACGGGTTATAAAAGCGAAGAACTTTTAGGTGATGGATTTTCCTATAATGCAATCACTCATTTTGAAGACGTAGCCAACGTTTTACAAGCCATTGAGGCCGCAGTCATCAAAAAGCTACCTTATGTAGTTGAGTATCGCATTTCCACCAAATCCGGCCAAGAAAAATGGTTATGGGAAAAAGGAAGAGGAGTATTTGACGACGACGGTGAAGTGCTTGGACTCGAAGGCTTCATTACCGACATCACCGATCGCAAACGCGCCGAAGAAGATTTGCTTGAAGAGCGCAACTTTGTCTCCGCAGTCCTTGACACTGCTAGCAGTCTAGTGGTGGTTCTCGACCAAAACGCAAAAATTATTCGGTTTAATCGAGCTTGCGAAAAAACAACTGGTTACAAATTCGCTGAAGTGAGGAATAAATATATCTGGGATCTATTTTTAATTCCTGAAGATGTGGAGCCAGTTAAAGCTATCTTCGAGGAACTTCGAGGAGGCAAGTTGTTAAATGAACATGAAAACTACTGGCTAAACAAGAACGGAAGTTGGCGACTGATTGCCTGGTCTAACAGCGCCCTCCGCGATACTGATGGCTCGGTCAAGTACATCATCGGCACGGGGATCGATATCACGGAACGCAAACAAGCAGAGGAGGCATTACGGCAAGCCGAACGGAAGTATCGCAGTATCTTTGAAAATGCTGTCGAAGGTATTTTCCAAACCACGGTAGATGGACATTACTTGACTGCAAACCCCATGTTAGCCCGCATTTACCGCTATGATTCGCCTGAAGAATTGCTATTGGCTCTGACGGATATCGAGCAGCAACTTTACGTTGACCCCAGTCGCCGTGCTGAATTCATGTGTCTGGTAAAGGAGCAAGGTGCTGTCTGGGGCTTTGAGTCTCAAGTTTATTGCAAAGACGGCACCGCGATCTGGATTTCGGAGAATGCTTATGCGCTCTATGATGATGACGGTCGATTGCTCGGTTATGAAGGCGCTGTGGTAGAGATCACCGAGCGGAAGCGAGCAGAAGCCACAATCCACTATCAAGCGTTTCACGACTTGCTGACTAACTTACCCAACCGCACGCTGTTTAGCGATCGCCTCGAAGTGTCTCTGGCAAATGCCCATAGGAACCGGGACAAGCTGGCGGTGATGTTTTTAGATTTAGATCGGTTCAAGATTATCAACGATACTTTAGGGCATACTGTGGGCGATCGCTTATTGCAAGTTGTTGCCGAACGATTGACAAGCTGTTTGCGAGAAGGCGATACCGTTGCCCGCTGGGGCGGCGATGAATTCACCGTGCTACTGCCTCAAATTCATACTCTACATGAGGTTGAAAAGGTTGCTCATAGACTTGTAGATGCTTTTAAGCAGCCCTTGAATCTGGAGGAGCGCGAACTTTATATCAGCAGCAGTATTGGCATTGCACTCTATCCCCAAGATGGTGAAGATATCCAAACTTTATTGACAAACGCAGATGCTGCTTTATATAAAGCTAAGGAAAATGGTCGAAATAACTATCAGTTTTACATTCCGGCTACGAATTTTGAAGCTTCAGCTAAACCGATGAGGAAGCGGAAAGTGCGATCGCCAATTTAATATCGTGTCCGGTTGTATCGTTAGTACATGAGTGATCTCGTCAAATTGTCTGTTGTCATCGTTGGTTACATTTTTACCGCAGATGAAGACAGATGAACGCAGATGAACGCAGATGCAGAATAAGCACAGGAATTTTTTAGGTAACGGATGCGTAAGGACATGATTTAACCTATATTCCCCACCCTCAAGTGTCTAAACCGGGCAGTAGAACCCTTGCCCCTGCCCCCAATCCCTCCCCGCAACTTGACGGGGAGAAATACTCCCCCCTCTCCTCGGTCGCAGAGGGGGGTGATACCAAATCCGCAACGATTACCCCCTTTATGTCTACACATTGTAGAGACGTTTCATGAAACGTCTCTACAATGTTTATGCCAAAAATTATCATGGGGTAACAAACCCGGATTTGGTATGAGGTTTGTTCCGGTAATGGTTGGTAGCCTGATTCTGGAAAAGTTAGTCGAATTATCTAAGACTCTTTCGGTATTGGCATCACCAAAACTTTATCGACGCGGTTGCCATCCATATCCATCACTTCAAAATGGTAGCCTTTCCATTCAAATTTGTCGGCAGCAGTGGGGATACGACCGAGATGGGTAATCACAAAACCGCCCATTGTGTGATAGTTGCCCCTCCGATCTTCTGGTAATTCTTTGATCGCAAAAAGTTCAAACAAATCTTCCACGGGCAACATTCCATCCAATAACCAGGAACCATCTTCGCGTTGTACGGCTTGCGGTTCGTCCTGCGGATACATAGAGGGTATATCGCCGACGATTTCGACTAAAATGTCGTTGAGGGTGACTAATCCTTGAATGACGCCATATTCATCCACCACCAGCACAATGTGGGTGCCGGATTGTTTGAACATCTCTAATACTTTTAATCCCCGCGTGCTTTCTGGCACAAATAACGGTCGTCGCAAAGTTGCGGTTAAGTCAATTGGCTGACCTAGTAGAGAACGGGATAATAAGTCTGTCATTTGCACTACGCCCAAGACGTTATCCAGCTGCCCTTGGCAGACTAAGAGGCGAGAATGGCTGCACACCATGATTTTTTGTCGATTCGCGTCAAGGGAGTCGTCAAGGTCGAGCCAGACAATATCGGGTCGTGGGGTCATTAAGGCGCTGACGGGCCGATCGCCTAAGCGAAACACCCTCTCCACCATGTCTTGTTCGGCTACCTCAAACGTTCCCGCTTCGGTGCCTTGCTCGATCAAAGCTGTGATGTCTCTTTCTGTCACCAGTGGCTCACCAGACGGTCTGATGCCCAACAGCCGCACTACCATATCTGTAGAAGCGGCCAAAAGATAAACGATGGGAGAGGTAATTTTAGCCAACGTCTGCATCGGGATGGCTACGGCAGCTGCGATCGGTTCTGGGTTGTTGAGGGCCAGCCGCTTGGGCACCAGTTCGCCAATAATCAGGGTTAAATAGGTGACGATCAAAATCGCTATTGCCGATGCGATCGCTTCTCTATAGGGTGCTATCGAAGGTATCAGACTCAAAATAGGCACTACTCTCTTAGCTATCACCGATTCGCCAAAGGCACCCGACAAGATTGCCAGAAGTGTCATGCCTACCTGAACGCTGGACAAGAACTGATTTGGGTGATTTGCCAGTGCCAAAGCAATGCGTGCCTTGGTATTCCCCTGCTCGGCCATTTGTTGCAGGCGCACCTTCCTGGCGGAGAGGATGGCCAGCTCTGACATCACAAACAGGGCGTTGAGAATAATCAGTGAGAGAACAATCAGAATTTCTAAGTTAAAAGACATTCCTAAAAGTAGGTGCGGATAAAGGCGAACTGTGCTAACAAAGCCGGTTTTTCATCCCCGATTGCGAATACACCAATCGGTGTTCTAGGACTCGTTCCTTAGTTTAATATAGGAAAACAGTATTGGTAACAAGACTCCAGATCCATCAGGTGCATCTGAATAGCTATTGAACAATGAATCACAAGAAACCATAAATCTCTGAGACGGTTTGGTGAGAATATGTACGATCGACAATTTATTCCTGACAATGAAACTGAGCGTGTGAAAGCGCTTCACCGTTATGAAATTCTCGATACACCTCCCGATGGTACTTTTGACCGAGTTACGGCGATTGTGGCTCGACTTCTGCAAGTCCCCATTGCGGTCGTTAGTTTAGTAGATAACGATCGCATTTGGTTTAAGTCACGTCACGGTTTAGATGTTCACCAAATTGACCGTTCCCCAGGGTTGTGCGCTTCGGCAATTCTTTCTCCCGATATCTACGTCGTTACAGACGCCAGCAAAGATATACGTTCTTTGGCAAACCCTCTTGTAACTAGCGATTTCGGATTGCGGTTCTATGTAGGAGCCCCACTGCAAACCCACGACGGCTATAGTTTGGGGACTTTATGCGCGATCGACAGACAACCACGCCCCATTTCCCCACAGGAGATGGCAATCTTGAACGACTTAGCGGGGATAGTCATGGATGAGATCGAGCTGCGTCTTGCGGCTCGGAAAGTGGATGGGTTAAACGCCGAACTGGCGCAAGCCAAAGAGAAAGCCGAAGTAGCCAACCAAGCGAAAAGTATCTTTCTCGCCAATATGAGCCACGAATTGCGATCGCCACTCAACGCCATTCTCGGTTTTGCCCAACTGATGACTCGCTCTCAAAAATTACCCCCGGAACAGATAGAAAATGTCGGCATTATTACCCGCAGCGGCGAACACCTCCTTACCCTAATCAATAACGTCCTAGATTTATCCAAAATTGAAGCAGGTAACACTACCATCAACGAAAAAAACTTCGACCTCTATCGAATGTTGGATGACTTGGAAGATATGTTCCAACTGAAGGCTGACGATCAGCATTTACAGTTGCTTTTCGAGCGCACTCACGATGTTCCTCAATATGTGCGAACCGATGAAGTAAAAATGCGCCAAGTGTTAATTAACCTACTTAACAATGCCCTCAAATTCACCCAAGAGGGAGGCGTATCAGTCCGAGTGGGAATTGCTGACAGTCAATCCTTAATAGCTAATGGCCAAAACCCAAAAATCAGTAATGAAAAATTAGCGATCGCATTTGAAGTCCAAGATACAGGCGCAGGCATTGCCCCAGAAGAAATAGATAGCATCTTTGAAGCTTTCGTGCAAAGCAAAACAGGCAGAGAAGCACAAGAGGGAACAGGTTTAGGATTGCCCATCAGTCGCAAATTCGTACAATTGATGGGCGGTGAAATGACCGTCAGTTCTCAGTTAGAACAAGGCAGTATTTTCAGATTTGAGATTCCAGTCAGCGTCGTTCAAAAAAGTGAAATTGAAAGCAAACAAACGAAGCGCAGAGTTATTGCTCTAGAACCCAACCAACCCCGCTATCGGATTTTAATTGTCGATGACAAATGGAACAATCGTCAACTATTAATTAAGCTGCTCAACCCCCTTGGTTTTGAACTCAAGGAAGCCAGCAACGGCAAAGAAGCAATTGAAATATGGGACTCTTGGGAACCACACTTAATTTGGATGGACATGAGAATGCCAGTAATGGATGGCTATGAAGCTACCAAACATATCAAAGCAAGCACCAAAGGTCAAGCCACAGCCGTTATTGCTTTAACTGCTAGCGTTTTGGAAGAGGAACGCGCCGTTGTGCTGTCAGCAGGTTGCGATGACTTTATGCGTAAGCCATTCCGCGAGGCCGATATATTTAATGCCATGCACAAACATATCGGCGTGCGTTATGTTTATGAAGACTCAACTCACGATTCATCGATCGCAAAGGAAGGACAGCAAGATGCACTCAACGCTGCGGCTATAGCAGCGTTACCAGTCGAATGGGTAGCTAATCTGCAAGAGGCGATTCCTCAAGGCGATTTAGATTTAATTGCCACAATAACAGAACAAATTCGTACCAAAAATGCCCCACTTGCCAATGCCATTAATAGTTGTATTGACAATTTCGAGTACGACAAGGTTTTGAGGTTAATTGCTGATGGCAATGGCTAATTTCAGATGGCAGATTGCAGATTGCAGATTGCAGATTTTCTCGCTTTTCTCGCTCCCAGGTTCAACCTGGGAGCGAGGTTTTCGAGGCTCTGCCTGCCTTAACAAGCGTGCCATTCGGTAATTATATAGCAGTTCCCGCTGTAATAGAGTACATTTTAAGTAAGGGCGTAGGGGCGAAGCATTCCGGCAAATAACTTATTGGTTATATGCAGAGGTTAATTACCGGAATGCTTCGCCCTTAC
>CASBRD010000219.1 GCA_949128025.1 Oscillatoriales cyanobacterium PMM_0008
AGCTGGCACTGACGTTCAGTTCTATTCCAAGGCTGGCGGCACTTTCTAAAGGGCCCATAAAACTGGTATCGCGGTCTAGAAAATAGGGCTGCCTACTCCAATGGTTCATTTGCGAAACATTCAAGAAATAGCAACCAGCGTGGGGGTTACTAGCACGACGGAAAGTTACTGGGCTACCCATGATTTGCCCGATCAGTTCTGGTTGCTCTTGCAAATTCTGAAATTTAGCTGTTAGCTGCGATACCAGGTTCCCGTCGATATAGGTTTTTTGGCTTGTGGCACTGACGTCCCGCCGCTGATTACCGGGCGAGATTTCATAGCGATTTGGTTGCAGCAGGCACATATCACCCGCTTGATTGGTAAACCACTTGAGTTTGACAAAAAACCAAGGGTCGTGCAAAATCAGGTCGTCTTCCATGTAGCAGAAGTAGTCATAACTACCAAGACAGTCTCTCAGTAGTGCCTGACACTCAAAGCCCAATAGCATCGGTTCGGAATTGGTACGGTAATGCTTGTAGAAATGTGACGGAAGTGGAATCCGATCCAGAAGGTGAGAATCTTTAGTAGTAGAGATAACTATATCTATGTCATGAGCTTGGGACTGATTGACAGGCAAGGTAGCCCCCTTGGCAATGTCCATGCTGGTCTGGGACTTGCCGAATAACTGTTGCAAAGCAGTGATAGAAGCAGTTAGCGCCTGGATGCGCGGCTGAGGATCTTTACCTTGAGAACCGTGCTTTCCGTTATCGGTTGGGTTGAAGAAGTGAGGAAGAGTGAACAGAATCCGCATAAGGTTGGTTACAATAGTTTATTAACAAAATCTTGACAAGCTGGATAACAACTTGTGGAGGTTGTGAGTTTTTCAAGTGCTATATTAAGCTTTTGGTGACGATTTATGCCTTCTTTTTATTTTGTGACGATTACGCACCAAATTGACCAGGGGTGATGTGGGCGCTAAAAACAGTTGGACTACAGGGTAAGTGTAAGTTCTAAGCAATGACAGGATTGTTTCAAGCTGGCAACAGAGTAATTCAAGCGGATGAAATGCTGGTACTGCTAAATCGGTATCAGTTAATGCCGCAGTTTTTGCGTGGACTGATCTTAGACGAGGCGATCGCCGATATCGATCTCAGCGAGGAAGAGAGGAAAAGCGCTGTAGCTCAAACTGAAGCGCAATATCAGATCTCTTCACCAGAAGCTAGGGAAGCTTGGCTGGAAAGCCAAGGGTTAAGCCAAGAACAGTTTGAGGAAATCGTAGTACGCCCCTTCGAGCTGGAAAAATTTAAGCAGGGGACTTGGAGTTCAAAAGTCGAATCCTATTTCCTCACACGCAAATCCTATCTAGACCAGGTAGTCTACTCTCTGATCCGCACCAAAGACCTGGGACTGGCCCAAGAAATCTACTTTCGCATCCAAGAAGGCGAACAAAACTTTTCCGAGCTAGCCAAACAATATTCTCAGGGGCCAGAAGCCAATACGGGAGGAGTATTGGGGCCAGTGCCGATCCGGCAGCCCCATCCCCTGATCGGTCAACTGCTCTCAGTCAGTCAACCGGGTCAACTTTGGCAACCGCGAGCCCTAGCGGAATGGTTTGTAATCGTTAGGTTAGAAAAGTTTATGCCAGCTCAGCTAGACGACGCAATGCGCCGCCGCCTGATCGACGAAATGTTTGAAACTTGGCTCTCTGAGCAGGTGAAAAAAATGGGAAATCTGCATTTAGCGGAGAAAACTGAGGAGTCAGTGGCGATCGTGTAGGGGCCCTTCGTGCGGGAAACCAATATTCCGATCCAATCGTCCCACATTTTGGTAAGCTATCCTAAATTTATACTCTCCACGCGCATAAAATTACAGTTTGGTAAAGAATAAAGGGTAAAGGGGAATAAGTTAGGATAGTTCTTCCTGACCCTTACCAAAAGCACTATCTAGAACTGCGTGGAGTATCCTTGGTCAGAAATATGAAGGAAAAACAATGAAGAAAAAATATATAAGTAAAGACAGCTAAGCTATAAACCCTTCTTCCCCTAGTCCCTAGCTATAGTTCCCATTTGCCTCTGAAATCTGACAGCTAATTATTCTGGTGGCGTATGACCCAAACAGTTTCGCGATCGCAAATTCAAACCTTTCTGGCGGAAATAGAGCCATTTAACCGACTAAACGCCAGAAGTCTAGAGGGTTTTGCCGCTCAATGCCAGTTATTGCGCTATCGCATCGGGCAAACAATCCTGCAAAGGGAAGTGATGCCCACACAGGTAGCGATCGTCTATACAGGACAGGCGCGACTGTTGGGCTACGACCAGCGCACCCAAAGCCCCGCCAGCTTGCAAGTGGTCGGGCCAGGGGAAGCCCTGGGCTGGGTAGGATTGGTAAGGGGAGTCGCCTGCGAAACAGCGATCGCATCCAGCGAAGTCATCTGCATCACACTCCCAGCAGCAGAGTTCTTATCCTACCTCGATAAAGAACCAATTCTCAATGAAGCCTTCCGAGAGCGTTCTAGCCGCATCGAACTATTTGAACTATTAAGCCTAGAATTGCAGCGCCGAGCATTAGCAAGCGTAAATCTCAAAGAACTAACCTTCCAAGTTTGGCAAGACACCGAAGTCCTGAACTTACCAAACGGTCAAGTAACCCTTCCCGAATTAGACCGGAATAGGGTTTGGCTAGTCAGCAGCGGCTTCATCGGCGCATTCTCCACCGGCAGCAGATTTCCGGCCAGTGAATCAGGCCCTTGGGTGCCCGTCAAAGGCAAACATGGTGCTAGGTTGTTGGGAGTGCGACTTCCGGTTGAGCCGTCGCCAGTCATAGATGTGACGCCACCCGTACAGCAGATGGAGAGGGATGCGCCAACAACAGATTTTGAAGATGTTCCTCTAGCACCTCCCATCCAGCCAGCACCCCCAGAAGCCGTAGCTACACACCAGAAATTCCCCTATTTTCGGGGTCGCGGCAAAATAGAAGCCCCGCTAGCTTGCTTCAAAATGCTGGGAAAACAGATGGGCGTACCCTTCCGCAAAGATGTCATTCGCAAAGTGTTGGATAACCAGCTCAAAGCCAGAGGAAGCATTACACTCCTAACCTGCGGTGGCGTAGCCGAGATCATGGGCATCAGCGCCCAACTGGTGGAAGTACAAGCTCAGGCAATACCCAGATTAAAAGCACCAGCAATGGTTCAATGGCAAGATAGCTTCGCCATTATTTACAGCATCAGCGAAAAAGAACTGGTGATAGCGACGCCAGAAGAGGGAATTCGCCGCCGACATCCACGGGAGTTTGCCGAAACTTGGGGAAATGAAGGGCCGGTACTGCTGCTGCAACAGCGTGCTGAAGAACAGAGAGAAAAATTCGGCCTCGGCTGGTTTTTGCCCGCCATATCCAAATATCGCAAAACCTTAATAGAAGTTTTTATCGCTTCGTTCTTAGTGCAGCTGTTTGCCTTGGCAAACCCACTAGCTACCCAGGTGATTATCGACCAAGTAATCAAGGATCGCAGCGCAACCATCCTACATAGCGTGGGGCTGCTGTTGCTGGTAGTGGCAGTGTTTGAGGCGCTGCTGACTTACGTGCGGACAACTTTATTTGTCGATACCACCAACAGGATTGACATCACCCTGGGTGCGGAGGTAATCGACCACCTGGTACGACTGCCGCTCAACTATTTCGACCATCGTCGGGTAGGGGAACTGGCAGGTCGGGTGAACGAACTGGAAAATATTCGTCAGTTTCTCACCGGCACAGCTTTGACGGTTGTACTTGATGCCTTTTTCTCGATATTTTATATCGCCTTCATGCTGGTTTATAGCGTGCCGCTGACGATCGTAGCTTTGTCAACCATCCCGCTATTTGCCATTCTGACGTTAATTGTCTCCCCGATCGTACAGCGTCAGTTACGCACCAAAGCCGAACGCTACGCCGACGCCCAATCCTATTTAGTGGAAGTTCTTTCCGGGATTCAAACGGTCAAAGCCCAAAATATCGAGCTAAAATCGCGTTGGCAGTGGCAAGAACGCTATGCCCGCTATGTCGCGGCAGGGTTTAAGACGGTGCTGACGTTTAGCACCGCTAGCGCTCTCAGCGGCTTTTTTAATAAGTTGTCCGGTCTGCTGCTTTTGTGGGTGGGAGCTTATATGGTGATAGCCAACCCACCTCAGCTAACTTTGGGGCAGCTGATTGCGTTCCGCATTATTGCAGGTTATGTCACTAGCCCTCTGCTGCGCTTGGTGCAGTTGTGGCAAAACTTCCAAGAAACGGCTCTGTCTATCGAACGGCTCAGCGACGTTCTGGATGCTAAACCAGAGGCAGACGAAAACAATCGCAACAATATCACTATGCCTTTAATTGAAGGGGCTGTGAAGTTTGAAGATGTTTCGTTCCGGTTTAATACCAGCGGACCGCTGCAACTGGTAAATGTCAATGTAGAATTTCCTGCCGGTACGTTTGTTGGGATTGTCGGTCAGAGCGGTTCTGGTAAGAGTACGCTGATGAAATTGCTACAGCGGCTTTACGAGCCTAACGCCGGACGGATTCAAGTTGATGATTACGATATCGGCAAAGTAGAACTTTATTCTCTGCGCCGTCAAGTTGGGATGGTGCTACAGGATACGCTGCTATTTAATGGCAGCGTCCGGGACAATATCGCCCTGACCAATCCTGAAGCTGGCGATGAGGAAATTATTGAGGCAGCCAAGGTGGCGGTAGCTCACGATTTTATCATGAGCTTATCTAACGGCTACAACACTATAGTGGGAGAGCGCGGCTCCAGTTTATCGGGGGGACAAAGACAGCGGATTGCGATCGCCCGCACCGTTCTGCAAAACCCCAGACTGCTGATTTTAGACGAAGCTACCAGCGCCCTAGACTACCATTCCGAGCGCCAAGTCTGCGATAACCTCGCGATCGCATTTCAGGGTCGCACTGTCTTTTTCATCACCCACCGACTCAGCACCGTTAGAAGTGCCGATGTCATACTGATGATGGATCAAGGTTCTGTAGTCGAGCAAGGTACTCACAAGGAATTAATGGCGCTTAAAGGACGTTACTATTGCCTCTACCAGCAACAAGAGTCCGAAATTTCTTAATAATTTCCCAAAAGCAGATTGAAGATTTGAAATTAAATTTAATCTGCTTTTCTGAAATCTTTAATTTGCAATTAACCATTACCAATTACCAATAAAAAATCATGACCAACAAACAAATAGTCGATCGTTCAAATGGCAACGGCAACGGCAACGGCAAACACAACGGTATAGCTCAAGTAAAAGATTTCAATACCGTTTGGGTTCCTCCCGAACCAGTTTCCCCTCCTCCGCCTCCTTTTGAGCCAGACAACCAACCCATCCTATTAGAGCGACCTTCTTGGTGGTCGCACGCCTTTGTTTGGTTAATTCTCAGCGTAACTGGTTCCGCTCTACTTTGGGCAGCATTTGCCCCGATCGAGCAATCAATCCCAGCTATGGGTAAATTGGAAGCGGAAGGTGCTGCCAAAGAAGTGAAAGCACCCAACGGCGGCGTGGTACGCGAGATTTTTGTCAAAGATGGAGAGCGGGTGACAAAAGGTCAGCTTTTGATTACGCTTGACCCCACAGCACCCCAAGCAGATTTGGACTCGCTCTTCAAACAGCGCGAAACGCTTCTGCGGGAAAATCAATTTTACAACGCGCAAGCTAATGGCGCAAGCACAGGAGGCAGTCCCGAATTACAAGCGCTAACCCAGTCTAGATCTGCCCTAATCGCAGAAAATCAATACTACAAGGCTCAGCTGAATGGGGCAAAAGTAGCAGGCGGCAGCGGGGGCGAATTCTTTGCCAACCAAGAGGGACTTTTAGCCGCCAGCCGCGCCGAATTGCGGTCTCGCGTGCAAGCAGCTCAGTTGCAAGTTCAAGAGTTACAAAAGCAATTTGACCAGGTGCAGGTGCAATTAGCGGCTGGCTCGGCACAATTGCCATTGGCCGGTACGCAATTAGCGACGACCAAAGATCGATTAGAACTGGCTAAGGTGCAGTTTGAAACGGCCCAGGCGCAATTACCCAGAGCAGTCCAGCAGTTTGAAACGTCCAAGGCGCAATTACCCAGGGCGATCAAGCAGTTTGAAACGGCCCAGGCGCAATTACCCAGAGCGATCGAGCGATCGCAAACGTCTAAAGCTCTGCTCGCTACAGATCAAGCCCTTCTAAATCAGATCCAATCCGCAGTGGCGGAAGGAGCGATATCTAAGCTGCAATCTCAACGGCAGGAGCAACAAGTTTTGACCCGCAAAAATGATATTGCCGAAAGAGAATCGGAAATTTTGACGCGCCAAAATGAGGTTACGCAAAGTGAATCGGAAATCTTAAGACGCCGCCAGGAAATCACGGCAAGCGAAACGGAAATCTTGAGACGCCGCCAGGAACTCGCAGCCAGCCGATCTGAAATATCAAACCGCCAAGGTGAAGTTGCCAACCGCGAAGCCGAACTTTTGAAAACTCAAGCTGAAATCGATCGCCTGAAGGGAGACCAACAACGCATCACTGTGTCCATCGATCGGGCGAAGCAACAGTTGAAAAATACTATTGATTTATCTGCCAAAGATATCTTCACGAAAATTGCCGATAACCACCAAAAGATTGCCGAAATTGATAGCCAGCTAGCTCGATTGAGATTGGAAAATAAGAAAAAGCTAGACGAAATTGAGAGCCAAATCCAAAAGGCAAAACAGGTTCTTCAGTACCAAGAACTCCGAGCGCCAGTTGATGGGATGGTGTTTAATCTAAAACCAAATTCGCCGGGATATGTTGTCAGACAAATTGACGCGGAACCAGTGCTGTCAATTGTGCCTACCGATAAACTGGTGGCAAAAATATATCTTACAAACCGGGATATCGGTCAGATTGTGGATAAATTGAAAAAGGAAAAAGAGTTGAAGGTCGAGGTAAATGTGGAATCGTTCCCATCCACCGAATTTGGCACCGTCACCGGCAAATTGACTTCAGTTGGTTCTGATGTTTTGCCTCCAGATCAACAGGAACAACGTCCTTATTACGCTTTTCCTGCCACAATAGAACTGGAAAGTCAATCTTTGAAAGTGGGTGAAAGGAAAATTCCGCTCCAGTCCGGTATGGCGATCAATGCCAGTATAAAAGTGCGTAATCGGACAGTTCTGAGTATCTTTACAGAGTTGTTCCAAAAACAAGTTGATGACCTTAAGACCGTCAGGTAATTGTTTGGAAATTAGCTCAAGAACGGCGCTAAGTTTTGTTTTTTGGGGAAGGCATTAGCTGACCCCAAATTGTTTTATTTAGCAATATCCTTCAACCTCTTTAGTATGTTGTTGCGCTTTAGCGCTCTTTAATATCATGTCCGCGACGATTACCCCCTTTATGTCTCTAGGCTGTAGAGACGTTTCATGAAACGTCTCTACAATCTTTATGCCAAAAATTCTCATGGGGTAACAAACCCGGATTTGGTATAAAAATAATTTACACGGTTTAGTGTAATATGGTTAACAAAGTTAAACGGGACACTGCAAGTGCCAGCAACTCTCTACAAGTATTTTAAAGTCTGTATGCTATTCCTAATCTGGGCACTTCCAGTAGCATACTGCTTCATCGCTTTTCTACCAATGCCGAATGGAATAAGAATAGGTTTAGACCCATCTTGGCAATATGCCCTCAGTCGTGCCTCAGCAGATCAACTGATTTTTGGACGAGACATTGTGTTCACGTATGGCCCGATCGGATACCTAACTTCTGGGGCTGTATTAGATAAAAACTTTTTTTCTATAGTATCTTTTCGCTTTTTAGTATACTTTGTATTATTTGGATTGGTTTGGATAAAGTTCTTAAAGCTAAGGACAAAATTGACAAAGGCATCTCTCATTCTCAGCTTATTATTTCCTTTTATTTTTAGTAAATTATCATCAAATACGACAAATGAAATTTTATTTATATTTATAATTATTTTGTTATTTTATGATGGTATTTTTATAAGATATTGGTCTTTGGGGCTGGCAGTATTTGCCGGTCTTTGCTTGAGTTTGAAGCTGAATCTAGGAGTTACTATACTTGGTTCGCTCCTTTTATTACTGTCGGAAAAGCTTTATTCATCCCTGAAACATAAAAAAAATATAAGCTTGATAGTATTCGCCATTATAGATTCATTATTGGTAACCAACTCCGTGCTATTTATAACCTTAGATAAATCATATATAAACAGTTTTATGAAGCTGATAATTTGTATTATTTTATCAGGAATATTTGGCTTATCAACATGGTGGGTTACCCGGCAAGTAATTAGCCGTAAAATTTTACTCACCCTGGGGGAAGTTATTAATAGCAATCAAGTTTTAACCAGAATATTAAAGCCAAGAATTACAGGATGGTGCGTATTTTATTTTGTCTACTGTTTTTGCTTTATATTAATAATTTTTTATTTCAATCATCCCCTTATAGACTATTTGAGAGGCGCTCTAGAAATTTCTTCTGGTTACTCCAGTGCAATGAGTTTGGTGGGCTCAAAATTGGAGCTAATAGTTGGAATTTCTGAAATGTTTTTAATCTTTGCACTTTTAATTTTAGGTAGCCGGGAATATTCCGTAGGTCTTTCCCTATCTATAGCGTTTATATTATGGATGACTTTTAAACACGGGTTTGTTCGTCAGGATGGGCACATTATTGGGTTTATAAGTTCTACCCCTCTCCTAGTTTCTATATGTATTACTAAAGCTAAAACACTTCCTACAATCAAATTTTCCTTTTTAATCCATATCTACCTGTTGCTCATTATGCTAATATATGGATTTACTTCTAACCCATTTGGAAATCAGTCATTTCCCCAAGGTACAAACAGACTTGCAGACTTTGCTCCCGAACGGGTAGCTGCTAGGGTATCAGGCTTGATTAACTTGAACAAGCTGCAAGACGAAGTGAATGCCAAAAGTAAGGCCAAACTCTCTAAAATCAAACTACCAGACAGTGTAATAGAGCTAGTAAAATCTAAAGAAATAGATATTATACCTTGGGAAATTTCCTTGGTAGAAGCTAACAAACTTAACTGGAAGCCAAGACCAATATTTCAGTCATACTCTGCTTATACAGCGTTTCTTGACCACTTAAACATGAAAAGCTTATCAAAAAAACCAAGAGAATACATTTTTTATAATTTTGAGAGCATAGATGGCAGATATCCTTTTTTTGACGAACCAGAAACTTTCTTTTATCTCTTTTGCAATTACAGAATAGCCGATAAATTTTCGGAATTTATCAATATGCCTGGGCTCTCAAAATTGATGCTATTGGCCAAACTTAATTCAAGTCAGTGTTCGACAGGTACTTTAGCAAAGAAAACATCCCTGCCCTGGAATACTTCTCAGTCAATAGAAGTTGGTGATGGACAGGTGGTTCGTGCAGATGTTGATTTTAAATATTCTTTTTTTGGTAAAATATATAAAACTCTTTTTAGAGTACCGCCTATAAACATAGTTGTAATTGATGTGAATGGTGTGAAAAGTGAATATAGAATTGTGCCAGACAACGCCAAAAACGGTATTATAATCAGCCACTTGCCGAAAAATCCTGATGATGCTCTATCCTTTTTTAAAGGACAGTTTCCTGTTCCAGTCAAGTCATTTAGTTTTTCGATAAGTAACTCTTTATTGTACAAAGGTGATATAGATGTAAGTTTAACTTCATATCCTGTTGCAGAAATTTTAAGATAAAGAGAGCAAGTATTTTCCAACTAATGTAGTTTTCATTTAGGAGTATAAACGAATGCGAAAAAATCCTGAAGGGGCGATCTTTGTTTTTATTGTTGTCTACTCTGCTGTTTTTATAGGACAATTGATTATAAAGTTAGGATGGAGCATCGGTTTTATGGCTTATACAAGAACAAAAAGGGAGGAGGTTGCCAAAATAACGAAAAAAGACAGATACTTTATGTCAGGCTGGCAAAAATCATTTTCTGCAAGTAAACTGCCAAAGGGCCAGGTAAAAATAAATGCTTGGGCATTTGACACGAACACGGGAAAAGCTTTTAAGTTAAACGGTACTCACATATTGCAAAGTCAATGAAAGTTGTCAACACTGAAATTTCCGATGTTTTGCTGATTGAACCGCAAGTATTTGGCGATGCGCGTGGTTTTTTCTTTGAAAGTTACAATGAGCGATCGTTTGCCGATAAAATAGGCGTAACGGCACATTTAGTCCAAGACAATCACTCTCGTTCTAGCCAAAAGGTTCTGCGTGGCTTACACTATCAGATTCAACAGCCGCAAGGAAAATTAGTGCGGGTGGTAATGGGTGAGATATTTGATGTGGCGGTGGATATAAGAGAAAGTTCGCCTACGTTTGGGCAATGGGTCGGTTATCTGCTGAGTGCTGAAAACAAACGCCAACTGTGGATTCCAGCCGGTTTTGCCCACGGCTTTTTGGTTGTTTCGGAAGTTGCTGAGGTGTTGTACAAAACTACTGACTACTATGCTCCGCAGCACGAAAGGTGTATTCTGTGGAATGACCCGGATTTGGCGATCGCATGGCCCATAGAAGCAACTCCAATATTATCCGCCAAAGACCAAGCTGGTAAACCATTCAAAACAGCAGAAGTATTTCCATAATGCGAATCTTAGTAACAGGCATCGCCGGACAGTTGGGAAATGAATTGCAGCAGACTCTTATGCCTGTGGCTGAAGTAATTGGTTTAGGAAGGGAAAAGTTGGATTTAACGCTGCCAGACGCTATTCGTCAGGTTATAAATGAAGTAAAACCCGACGTTGTTGTGAATGCGGCAGCATATACGGCGGTGGATAAAGCGGAAAGCGAACCAGAATTGGCTGATCAAATAAATGCGATCGCACCCGCTATCATAGCCCACGAATGTCAAAAGTTGGGCGTACCCCTGATTCATATTTCCACCGATTACGTCTTTGACGGTAGCCAAAGCCACCCTTACCGGGAAAGCGACGCCACCAATGCCCTAAGTGTCTACGGCAAATCCAAACTCGAAGGCGAGATAGCAATTCAAAAAACCTGCGACAATTATATTATCCTGAGAACTGCTTGGGTTTATGGCGTTGGCGGTAAAGGAAATTTTGTCAAAACTATGCTGAGATTAGGGGCACAACGCGAAGAACTTCGAGTAGTTGCAGATCAGATTGGTAGCCCCACCTGTACAGCAGATTTGGCAAGTGCAATTGCACAACTGATTCCTCGATTTACTCCAGAAATTGTCGGAATCTACAATTATACAAATAGTGGCGTTGCCAGCTGGTACGACTTTGCCGTTACTATATTTGAAGAAGCAAAACAGTTAGGCTGGGATTTGAAAGTTCAGCGGGTAATTCCGATTACAACAGCTGAATATCCCACCCCAGCGCGTCGCCCTGCCTATTCTGTTCTATCCTGTGCCAAAATATCAGCAGTCCTGGGAACTTATCCCCCGCACTGGCGACAGGGATTAAGAAAGATGTTAGCCGAACTCTATACTTGTAGTTTATGAAAGCATTAATTCTCTCCGGCGGTAAAGGAACTCGTTTGCGACCCCTCACTTACACGGGGGCGAAGCAACTCGTTCCCGTCGCCAATAAGCCAATTCTTTGGTATGGGATTGAAGGGATTGTCGCCGCTGGTATTACGGATATTGGGATTATTATTAGCCCCGAAACTGGGGAGGAAGTTAAAGCTAAGACGGGAAATGGCGATCGCTTCGGTGCTAAAATTACTTACATCCTGCAAGACCAACCCGCCGGTTTAGCCCACGCCGTCAAAGTTGCCCAGCCTTTTTTGGGAGATTCGCCCTTTATTATGTATCTGGGCGACAACTTGATTCAAAGCGATTTGGGTGTATTTTTAGACAACTTTAAAAGCCAGCAGACAGATGCTTTAATTTTGCTGCGGCAAGTGTCTAATCCAAGTGCGTTTGGTGTTGCCAAAGTTGATGAAAATGGGCGAGTTTTGCAGTTGGTGGAAAAACCAAAAGTTCCCCCTTCCAATTTAGCACTGGTGGGAATTTACTTTTTTTCTACTGCGATTCATGATGCGATCGCTGCTATCCAACCCTCCGCCCGTGGCGAACTGGAAATTACCGATGCTATCCAATGTTTGATCGATCGGCAAAAAAAAGTTGAAGCTTGTCAACTAGAAGGTTGGTGGTTAGACACCGGCAAAAAAGATGATTTGCTGGAAGCAAACCGAATTATTCTTGATACCACCTGTCTGACAAAATCTGTCCTTGGTGAAGTAGACGATCGCAGTCAGGTAATTGGGCGAGTGCAAATTGGTGACGGTACTAAATTGATTAACTGTACTATTCGCGGCCCCGTTATTATTGGTAGCAACTGCTATTTAGAACATTGTTTTATTGGCCCTTACAGTAGCATTGGCGATCGTGTCACCTTGATTGATGTTGAACTCGATCATAGCGTGATTTTGCAGAGTGCTAAAGTTGTAGGCATTCATCAACGAATTGTGGATAGCGTGATTGGGCAACGGGCCCAGTTAACTGTTGCCCCACAACGTCCGAAAGCCTTGCGTTTTATGATTGGCGATGACAGTCAAATTGAACTAGCGTGATTTACTTTGTCATAGTTAACTATTATTCCAGTGATTTCATCGCTAGTTTAATTAGATCAATTCAAGCAAGCAAAGGTGTTCCATACACAATTATCATTATCAATAACTCCCCAGATGATGTCTCTATCCATCATCTGGAAGGTGATGATATCCTCATTCTTGAAGCTGGGAGTAACCTGGGTTTTGGTCAAGCTTGCAACTTAGGATTAAATTGGATTTATACTCAAGATACCCAGGCAATTGTGTGGATTATTAATCCAGATACCTACCTACTCCCAGACGTTTTGGAGAAAGTACCGACATTTTTTGCGTCGCATCCCGAACTTTCAATTGTCGGCACGATCGTTTACACGCCAACTGGTGAAATTTGGTTTGCTGGAGGTGAATTTATTCCCGAAAAGGGAGAAATTCGAGCCAAAAAGATCTATAGTAATTCTGGATCTAGCTATTTAGAAACTCCCTGGATCAGCGGATGTAGTCTATTAATTAATTTTAAGAAATTTGATATATGTCCTCAGTTCGATCGAGATTACTTTCTATATTACGAAGATTTTGATTTTTGCCGACGCTATGCCAGTCTGGGACATTTAATTGTAATTACCCATCAAATGGGCGTGGTTCACGAAGTTTCGGCAATCACCAGCAAAAATCTGGCTGCAAAATTTAAGTACAGCACATATAGTTATTTATTAACGATTGAACGGTATAGTAGTAAAATTATTTTAACGGTCAGATTCACTCGTTTGTTTTTAAATGCAATATACTTAATTACAGTCAAACCGCAAGTTGCTTTTGGTAAACTGCATGGGGTGTGGCTTTATTTGAGGAGAGTACTTAGAATCTCTCAGAAACCCGGTTTCTCAAAGAAACCCGGTTTCTAGAGGACTTAGAATCTCTCAGAAACCCGGTTTCTCAAACAATACCTTCGCCAAACCGAAAAATGGACGCGCTTTGTAGGTTGGGTTGAGGCACGAAACCCAACAATTGCGTTGGGTTTCGCTTCACTCAACCCAACCTACAAAGAAATGGCGAAGGTATTTTCAAAGAAACCGCGTTTCTAAAACCGTACTTCAACCTTGTTGAATCGAATGCTATTAAATCTTGCTTTTTTGATGTCTAAACCAACGGGTATTAGTACTTACGCAGTCAATCTATTTCCTCACCTTCAATTCCTCAATCCGACTTTATTGGTTTCCCAAAAGATAGATAACTTTACCTGCTACCCAATCCCGCCAAATTTAACGGCAGAACAGGGGACAAAAGGACACTTATCCCGCCTTTTGTGGACGCAGTTCCAGCTGCCCAAAATTTACCAAAAGCTGAAATCGAATCTTTTATTTTCTCCTCTTCCGGAAGCGCCTTTATATTCTGGTTGCCGATATGTAGTGACGGTTCACGACTTGATTCCGCTGCGTTTTCCCAAGCAATTTTCGCCCTTAACTAGCTACAATCGATATTTCCTTCCCTTAGTGTTGTCACAAGCACAGCATATTATTTGCGATTCAGAATCAACGGCGAAGGATCTTACTAATTTTTTCGACATTCCATCTGAGAAAGTTACGGCTGTTTTGTTAGCACATGACGAGAATAATTTTCGATTTTTAGACTTGCCGAATCGCAATTATTTTCTGTACATAGGCAGACACGACCCCTACAAAAATCTGCGGCGAGTGATTGCAGCTTTTGCTGCTTTGCCTAACTGCTGTGATTGCGAATTGTGGATAGCTGGATCGTTTGACAAACGCTTCACTCCGCTTTTGAAGGCATCTGTAGAACAATTGAATATAAGCGATCGAGTGAAATTTTTGGAGTATGTTCCTTATGGTGAATTGCCTATAATAATAAATCAGGCGATCGCACTCGTTTTTCCCAGCCTTTGGGAAGGATTTGGACTGCCGGTTTTGGAAGCAATGGCTTGCGGTACTCCGGTAATTACTTCTAATATTTCTTCTTTGCCAGAAGCGGCTGGTGATGCGGCTATTTTAGTCAATCCATATAATGTTGGAGAAATCACAGAGGCGATGCAAGCTGTGGCTAATGATGCGGGATTGCGATCGCACTTACGTCAAGCGGGGATTGCTAGATCCAAACTATTCAGTTGGGAAAAAACGGGACTGGCTACCGCTGGGGTGCTACAGCGATATCTGTAACAGGAGTTAGATCAATATATAGCCGCTTTTTTTTGCTAGTCTTTCTATACCCAAAGTTACATTCAAGCGTCATTTTAATTCTTCCCTGGGGGGGAAGACTGCTTTATCAGTTAATACTAAATTATCAAAAGATTAGTAGATACCGATAAAAGGAAGCAAGTATTATGAGTAACGAACCTGATGCAAACCGCGACCCGCTTTCTGGCGAAACAGGGGCTCATCCAGTAGGGACGGGGATTGGTGCAGCAGGCGCTGGTGCTGTGGGTGCGGCGATCGGCGGTGCGATCGGTGGCCCTGTTGGCGCGGCTGTTGGTATTGCGGTAGGATCGGTGGTTGGCGGTTTGGCTGGTAAGAGTGTCGCCGAATCGATCGATCCCACAGTAGAGGATAGTTACTGGCGCGATCGCTACGTCTCTGAGCCTTACGTTGAGCCCGGTCTGGGTTATGATGACTATGAACCGGCCTATCGCACTGGCTATGAAGGTTACAGCCTCTACTCCGGCAAAACCTACGATGAGATCGAGCCGCATCTACAGCGTGACTACGAAACGAAGCGTGGCGGGTCAAATTTAAATTGGGAAAAGGCTAAACACGCCACTCGTGCTGCTTGGGATAAGGTTGAACGCACTATTCCTGGCGACATCGATAAGGATGGAAAGTAGCAATCAGTTGTAGGATGCGTTAACGACAAACGCATCTAAATAAACTGTTGAGGGTGCGTTAGGCTACCAGTCTAAGCCGGGACAGTGGAACCCTTGCCCCAGCCCCCAGCCCCCAGCCCCTCCCCGCAACAAGGAGGGGAGTATTTCTCCCCCCTCTCCGAGGTCGGAGAGGGGGGTTAGGGGGGTGAGGTTTGTCCGGGCGATAGTTGGTAGCCGTGCGTTACACTGCGTTAACGCACCCTACAAAAGTTTTTTAGGGGGTGATATCTGGGAAGTTACAGAAGCGGAACTTTGCTGAATGGCATTTTGTAAGGCTTGTTTGTTGAGTTGGTAGTCTGAAGAATTGACATCACCAACATTACTGTCTGAAACTCTATTAAAATTGGTGCCAGAACTCAAGTGATTATTGAGGATATCGAGTTGAGCGTCGAGGATTTTCGGGCGTTTTTCGTACCAAGCTGCGATCGCGAGCGAGAGTTTTTCGATATCATCTGGTAACGAGTCGATTAACTTAGTTAAGCTAGCGATATCTTGAGGAGTAAATAAGCGCGATCGCTTATCGTTTAATAATTCAATGAAAGCTTCCAGATTTTGTTCGTCAAATGACATGATTTAGACTCCTATCGATCGAATTTTGATGCAATACTTAAGTTGATGCCACTTGCTAGAATAGACATTTGATTAGCATCCAGAAACTATAGTTGACAACTAGGAGCGTATTTCACACTCCGGTAAAATATTCTTGTAGGGGGCGAAGCATTTGCGCCAATAGCCTTTGGATATTAAGCGGGATTGATATTCGCAAATGCTTCGCCCTATAATATTAACTCAATTCATCAGGATTAATTCCTTGAGAACGCAAATACTCTGCTAAACGTTCAGCGCGTTGACGTTCCTGTTCAGCGCGTTGAGCTTCCTGTTCCGCCCGTTGAGCTTCCTGTTCCGCCCGTTGATGTTCCTGTTGAGCGCGTTGAGCTTCCTGTTCAGCGCGTTGACGTTCCTGTTCAATTTGTTCGACTGCCCAAGGTAGCAAATTCCCGGCTTCATCCCACCAGCGCAACCAATAACCCGTTCGTTCTTCCTTTTTGCCGTGCCATGTTCCTAAAAATAACCCCAGTTCCGGTAGCCAATGGCGGCCATTTTCATTCGGTAATTCCAATTCATACCGTGTTTCTTGTAAACGATAGACTTCCAAAAGTCCCGCTTCTGGCTCAAAAACTACATAAATCGTAACCTTCAGAATTTGCTCATAGAAAAACCATTTTCCCGGTGGATAGGTTCGTTTCACTGAATATTCGCCGCCATCATTTTCGGAGAGAAATTCCATCACCACCTGCGGTACTTCTCCTTCTAAATTCGGCGTATAACTCCTCCGGGCTTTTGCCACTGCCAGCGGCTTAACCGACGGAACATAAACCCAATCCGGGGCTTTAATAATTAACTGTTCATCGACCGTAGCACAGAGTCCAAAATTGGAGGCGATTAACATTTCTGGTTTGATAAACCCGCTCAATTCTAGGGTTTCTCGTAAAGCACCAGCAATCAGCGGCTGACCAGTATTTTCCACAGGTTCCTCTTCTAATTGATAGTCGTCGGGGAGTTTTTCCCAGGTTATTTTGAGTGTTGCTGTTCTGAATAGGGGAGGGGCTTGTGTCACGACCATTGCTTTCGATCTCCTAGTAGGGAATAGAGTTATCGTTGTTTGCGCTGTGTTTTAATTGTTAAGGAATGATTTAGGATTGCTATATCAATTAATTTTATCTTATTTGAACGCGCTATGTCAGAAGTGAGGAAAAGGAAGACACTCATAGTTGAGGATAAAGAAAGTGCGATCGCAAATTCTGTAGCTTTTACCTGATAAACAATTTTCAGCAGCCCTCGTTCCAAGTTTAAAACAGTGTTTGTTGTTTCTTCCGGTAATTCTGCCATTGCAGCTTATATCTCAAAATCTACATCTAATAGATTACAGTTAAATTACCAGACTTTATCCCAAAACCTCATCTACAGTAATAGTAATATCGGGAAAAGCTAGTATCGATAAACTTTGCCCTCGCTGAAACCTCTGCACATTCTGATAACCTGTTGGCGATGGTGAGCGATAAACTTCAACGCATTGCTCGTTGATATTTACCAGCCAAGTTTCTACAATTCCATTTTCAGCATAAAGCGGAATTTTCACATTTCGATCGCTTTCTACCGTTGTATCTGCAACTTCTACTAATAAAATAATATCTTCTGGTTGAGGATGACCTGATTCATAAAAATCGGCGCGTCGTCGCAATAATGTAACATCTGGCTGAGGTTCAGAATTCTCATCCAATTCAACTGGATTCTGGGGCCAAACAATTACCATTTGTGCCAGACGCACAATAAACAATTCGGTAAGACGACCAACACAAGCAGCGTGTCTTCTACCAATTGATGCCATTTCAACAATTTCTCCTCGAATCAATTCAACTCTGTCATCCTCATTGAGGATACCAGACTCGCCCATTTTGTGATACTGCTCTACTGTAAATTTTCGTCTCAGTAATTGGACAGACATTGCTACCTCCACCATTGGATATTATTTGATTTTTCAATTATTTGATTGAATTTTAACACGAGTTTATCTATTCTATCACCTCTAACACCGTCTTGGGCAATAACTTATCCTTAAACCAGATAATTTTCGCTGGCGTATCGCTCACCTTTACCCCAGCTTTCTCCAAATTCAATCTTTCCGAAACAGCCAAGATCAAATTATCGCATTCAGCCTTTCGCGCTTGGGCGAATTTCTTTTGCAGATATTCAGGACGCCAGTAACCAACTATTTCTAATAAGTAGGTTCTTCCATCGGGATGCACCAGGCGAAAATCGGGAATCATTACGCTACCGGGAATAGGAATAAGGTCAACTTCTCGCTCTAAAACCCAATCTGTTTTTAAGGAATCCCAGCGGTTAGCAAATGATGCTTCCAACATACTATCATAAGGCTTACCGGGTGGATAATGAGACACCAAACCGCAATCGGAATTAAGAGTGAATCTGCCAGTTTTTGATGCACCAGTATAGAAATCGCGAGTTTGCAAAGTGGCGCTGAGACTCCATTTGGTAACATGAAGCAAAGCTGGGAGCATTTTAGCGATCGCTAACCCATATCTCGTGCTAGGCTTAAACAAACTTGTCGGCCCATCAATAGTAATTGTAAAACCGTGGTCGGCATCACCCTCAATGTATGTCATCAATTGAAATAGTTTTAGATAGCGAAATAACAACTTATACTCACCCGGAACATTGCGATGAGCATTCAGCGTCATCTGACTGGCGCGGTAAAAAACTCCTTGCACTTGCGATACATTGTAACGATGTAATAAATTTTCTGGTATGGGAGCATCAAACTGAGTTAAAATACGATTTTCTTGCAAATCCGCATACAAACCAGTCCGAATTTGTTCTGGCAGAACTTCTCGATTTAGTTCTTCACTGAGCTTGTCAGCTAAGCCGCTCAATGTTTTAGCAGTTGCGGGCAAACTAGGAATAGATCGGGCCGATAAAACAAACACGCGATCGCGCAATTCTTGGGGGTCTAAAGGACTAACAACCTCAAAAGTACAAAAACTGCTTTTGAGCAGATGAACTAATCCTCTAATTAGGCGATAATCAGGACTATCGCCTTCAAATTCTGACAACTTATTATCTAATTCTCCCTGAGTTTTACCGACTAATTCTTCAAAATAAGTAATCAAATCGATCGCCAACTCTAAATTGCGATCGTCAATCTTCAGGCGCTTCGGAATTATCGTCTCCCCATTTTGCCGGTGACTCAGCAACTCGCTTGGTAACATTTGGATTTTGGATTTTGGATTTTGGATTTTGGATTGAATATTTCTCAGGAGTAGCAGGAGGATTTTCACCCCAAGATTCTGGCGACTCAGCAGCTAAATAACCACTTTGGTGATTTACCTCATAAATTGGTTTAGACGGCACAACCTTTAAATTGCCTTTCTTCTTCTTCTTCTTATCCTTTCCTATTTCTTGTGGTACAGGCGTCTCGCCTGTAACTCTGATTGGTTCGTTTTTCTTCTCAACTCCCCGCCGACGTTCAGAAGTACCCTCCTCACTCGTATTTTCCGCCACCACCTCATAAAGTACAGCGCGTTTATTCTCATCATTCCCCTTACGCAAAATCCGCCCCAGTCGCTGAATAAACTCGCGCTGGGAACCCGTACCGGATAAGATAATGGCAATACTGGCAGCCGGAACATCAACACCTTCATTTAAAACATGAGAAGCTACCAGACTTTTGTATTCCCCTTCCCGAAAGCGCGTTAAGATTTCGTGGCGTTCTTTTACCGGAGTTTGATGAGTAATTGCCGGGATTAAAAACTCCTGGGAAATCCGGTAAACAGTAGCATTGTCGGCTGTAAATATAAGAGTGCGTTCGGGATAATGTTCGGCAATCAAATTACCGAGAACCCGCAACTTGCCGTCAGTACCCAAAGCAATTTCCCTAGCTTCTCGGTGAGCTAGCATAGCACGGCGTCCGCCTGGAGATCTAGCACTCATTTGCACAAATCGCTGCCAACCTTCCAAACTGCCTAAACTAATCTTTTCTGATTTCAAAAAGTCATTGCGAATTTTGATAAGTTCGGTGTAGCGATCGCGCTCCAGTTGCGATAACTTCACTTTAATCGGGATAATCTCATGCTGCGCTAGCGCTAAACCAGCCAATTCCTCAGCCGTTTTGCGATAAACCACCGGGCCGATGAGATGATTGAGATCGGTATGCTTGCCATCCGATCGGTCCGGCGTTGCAGATAATCCCAGACGATAAGGTGCGATCGCATATTCCGCGATCGCACGATAAAATTCTGTTGGCAAATGGTGACACTCATCAAAAATTAACAGCGCATAGCCATTTCCCAACGCCTCAGCATTAATTGCCGCACTATCGTAAGTAGCAACAAGAATCGGCGTCCTATCCCGCGAACCGCCACCCAGCAACCCCACCTCTACATCGGGAAAAGCCGCCACCAATTGAGCATACCACTGGTGCATCAAATCCAACGTTGGCACCACAATCAGCGTACTGCGAGGCGTTCCCTGCATCGCCAGTTGAGCCAAATAAGTCTTACCAGCAGCAGTGGGAAGCACCACCACCCCCCTCCTTCCTGCCAACTTCCAAGCCATCAACGCCTCACTCTGGTGCAGATAGGGTTCCATTTCCACACTAGGGATCAATTCCAGCGGCGCAAATGCCTTCGCCTCATCGATAAAGTTAGTTCCTTCGGCTTGCAGTGCTTCCACCAGAGGGCGATAGTGGATAGCGGGGATGCGAAATTTCTCCACGCGATCGTCCCAAGTAGCGAATTCCACCCAGATTTTGCCCCTTGGGGGGGGATGCAAAATCAGAGTGCCCCTGTCAAAAGATAATGTGGGAGTACGAACCATTACTTCTTCATATTCTCGTTCACCCCGATAATTTTAAGGCTAGCAACATAAGGCGGGACAGTTTGATAGGGGGACAAGAAAGACTGGTTCTTTTCTACGGTGTGTCCCGCTTTAAATTGGTAGCCAACTTACAAAAAATCTCAATCTTTGAAAAGCAGTGTTTCTTGCTGTAATTGCTTTTGGTTCTAACTATAAAGCTGAGTCCAACCTGGTCAAAGGGTTAAAAGCTTTGGATCGACAGGTACGGATATTGGCTGTATCTCCAGTTTACGAAAACCCAGCCATTGGCAAAACGACTAGCCCACCTTATCTCAATGGTGCCTGCTTAGTAGAGACAAATTTGCCAGCAATAGATCTGTACCAGCAGGTGTTGCGCTCTATAGAGGATGGCTTAGGTAGAATCCGAGGAGAAGAAGGCAAAGCCAAATGTAGCATAGACCTAGATCTTGTACTTTACGACGCATTGGTTCTGTCAACCCCTAACCTGCAATTACCAGCGCCGGATATACTACGGTATGCCTATGTAGCTTCGCCCTTGGGGTTTCTGGTGCCTGATTGGATTCATCCGCTCACAAAAGAGACGATGGCTCAAATTGGAAATCGATTTTCCCCACAGAAGGCGACCTTTTACGAGCGAGTAGAGGTGAATGCCGCGATCGCAGTCGAGTTATTTAGTCCAGCGCTATCCAGCATGAAACCCATACAACCTTGGCATTGGCGAAAGCTTCCTCTTGCTAATCGTAGTGGATCGCAAGTCTTCGAGGCGCTATTTCTTAATCCCAGAGATGAAACCAGCGACAATCTCGCAACAGTACAAAGTCATTCCCGTCAGCGTATTGCCACCCTCCTAGAAAGCCCAGTTACACCAAACAGCACCCATCTGGCTCGATATTCTATTTGTGCGGGTTCTCCTCGCTATATTGAGGGTCAACCGCAGCTATGGACACCCCCTGTAGGAGACATTCTTCCCTTCCTGCGCCGCCTGCTCAACTCTCACGATCGGGATGAAGATGGGAATATGAAAGTGGAGTCGATCGGGCCTGCTGAATTTCCCTTTACAGGTGGCTGGCTAGGATGGCTGGGATATGACTTGGCGTGGGAGATTGAGCGACTTCCCCAACTCAAAGCCGATCCGCTTCCTTTCCCAACTGCTTACTGGTACGAACCAGAATCCTTTGCAGTTGTGGATAGTCAAGAGCAAATTCTATGGTTAGCAGCTACTGACTTCGCTCAACTCGATTCTATGCAAAGTCAGCTAGATCGAGAGACAGGAACGCAAAATTCACCGTCAGCCTGCAAAACTAATCCCGTCATTCCCATTTTCCAAATGTCTCAGGAGGATTATGAAGCGGCGGTACGACAAGCTCAGAAATATATTCAAGCAGGCGATATCTTTCAAGCTAATTTGTCCTTGCGGTTTGAAGCGCATACCCCAAGTGATAGCTGGTCAATTTATCGAGCTTTGCAGCAGATCAATCCTTCCCCCTTCGCCAGTTATTGGCAGACTCCTTGGGGGGCAATTATTAGCTGTTCCCCAGAAAGGTTAGTTCAATTATCAGGGAGGCAAGTTGAGACTCGACCGATCGCAGGAACGCGATCGCGTGGCCCTACCTCCACTGCCGATCAGCAGTTAGCCGAAGAATTAATCGCCAACATCAAAGAAAGAGCCGAACACATCATGTTAGTTGACCTAGAGCGCAATGACATCGGCAGAGTATGCGAATGGGGGTCTGTAAAAGTCAATGAACTCCTCACCATCGAACGCTACAGCCACGTCATGCACCTGGTCAGCAACATCATTGGTACACTACGTCCGAATTATGACGCAGTAGACTTGATTCGATCTGTGTTTCCTGGGGGGACAATTACTGGTTGTCCAAAAGTTCGCTGCATGGAAATTATTGAAGAACTCGAACCCGTAAAGCGCAACTTATTCTACGGTTCCTGCGGTTATCTAGATTGGCGGGGAAACCTCGACTTAAATATCCTGATTCGCACTTTACTGTATACTGACGCAAGCGACCCTACACTAGGGGCAACTGTTTGGGGACAAGTCGGTGCTGGCATTGTTGCAGACAGCGACCCGGAAAAAGAATGGTATGAGTCTCTCAATAAAGCACAAGCTCAAGTCAACGCCCTAAACCTAGCTAAAATATTTCAGCAAAATACCGCCAGTCAGTGAATTGTGTATATCGTTGTTTTACCAACACACTAATAAGTATGGTTTCACATAAGAGTTTTTTCTTCGAGCCTATGGTCTAATATTTGCGGATATTTTGGCGAACTATCAAATGGTTAAAGTTATCCCTTCTAATCCCTATACTCAGAATGCCTTATGCCGTCAGATAACGCGATCGCTGTCGAATTCCGCGATGTCACCTACTCCCTAAACCGCCGTCCTCTAGTATCTAATCTCAGTTTCACGATCGGGCCTGGGGAAACCGTCGTATTGCTGGGACGCAGCGGTAGTGGCAAAACGACGACTATGAAGCTAATTAATAGCCTGCTGACACCGACTACAGGGGAGGTTCGCGTTGAGGGAATTTCCACGGTTGAATGGAATCCCATTAAGTTGCGGCGACAGATTGGTTATGTGATTCAAGAAACTGGCTTGTTCCCGCATTTTACGGTTGAGCGTAATGTGGGATTAGTACCTAGTTTAGAGGGTTGGAATAGCGATCGCATTCGCCAGCGCGTTTTTGAACTACTGCATCTAGTCGGTTTAGATCCCCAGGTATTTGCACGCCGCTATCCCCACGAACTATCCGGCGGACAACGCCAGCGCGTCGGCGTCGCACGTTCACTGGCGGCAGATCCCCCCATATTGCTGATGGATGAACCCTTCGGCGCACTCGATCCCATCACGCGCCTGGAACTGCAAGGGGAGTTTCGTCGGTTGCAACAAGACTTGGGTAAAACGGTTGTCTTTGTCACCCACGATATTCAAGAAGCGTTTGTCTTGGCATCAAGAATTGGTTTGATGCAGGAGGGACGCTTGCTGCTGTTGGGGACTCAGGAGGAATTTTTGCGATCGCAACTACCAGAAGCACAAGCTTTCATGCAATGTCTAAAAAGGAACTAGGAAAGTTTAAAAAAATAGTTTATATCTTGTCCGGTTGTATCTTTAGTATAGTGTTTCCATTTGAGATGTAAACAATGGTAGGTTGGGTTAGACGCGGTAATTAACTTATAATACTCACAGATACGTCTTTGACCGCGTCGTAACCCAACATTCACTATTAAATATGTGTTCACGACTCATTTTAAAATGCTATATATGAGTGATATCGTCAAATTGTCTGTTGTCATCGTTGGTTACATTTTTACCGCAGATGAAGACAGATGTAGGCGAAGCCTTCCCGAAGGGTACGCAGATGAACGCAGATAAGAATAATCACAGATTTTTTTAGGTAACCGATGCGTAAGGATATGATATTTTTGAATAACTCGCTAATTTGTCAATAGTTAATACACAAAACCATGAAAGATTTCTTCCTATTTAAGTATGGCTGGGAAATTTTATCCCACACCGGCGAACATTTGTTTCTCGTAGGCATTTCTATTGGCATTGCTACACTCGTTGGCATTCCGCTTGGCATCCTCATCACCCGCCAACCGAAATTTAGCCAACCGATTTTAGGCTTTGCGAATATCATGCAAACTATTCCCAGTTTGGCACTGTTTGGTTTTCTGATTTCCGTACCGCCGCCAATTGGGGGAATTGGTGACACTCCAGCAATTGTCGCCCTCACACTTTATTCTCTCCTGCCCATTATCCGCAATACCTACGTTGGCATTAACAGCGTCGATCCTGCTATCCGCGAAGTTGGAAGAGGTATGGGTATGACCGATCGACAACTGTTATTTCAGGTCGAAATTCCATTAGCAATAGGTGTTATTTTGGCGGGGGTGCGCGTAGCTACAGTCATTGCCATTGGTGTCGCCACTATTGCTGCTGCAATAGGCGCTGGAGGTTTGGGAGTGTTCGTTTTCCGGGGGATCGCCGTGGTGAATAATCAACTCATTCTTGCCGGTGCAGTTCCAGCTGCTGTAATGGCTGTTTTGGCGGATTTTGCTATTGGTTGGTTGGAATATCGCCTCACACCTACTGGCACAAGGAAAAATGAAAAATGAAACAAAATAAAATTTGGGTATTGTGTCTTTTAGCTTTGGCTTTGATAGTTGCGATCGCAAGTTGCAACCCCAATGTTAATAGCCGTGGTGCAGACATCGTTATCGGCTCAAAAGATTTCACAGAACAAGACATTTTGGCAGAAATTTTAGCCCAGCAAATTGAAACAAAAACTAATCTCAAAGTAGACCGCCGCTTTCGTCTTGGTTTCACTTATGTATGTCATAAAGCTCTATTGGCAGGTCAAATTGATGCCTATGTTGAATATACGGGAACAGCCTTGACTGCTGTTTTGAAACAAAAGCCGATTAGCGATCCGAAACTTGTTTATGAACTCTTGAAAAAAGCTTACGCCAACCAATTTGAGTTGTCAGTGATGCCATCGCTAGGTTTTGAAAACACTTTCGCCATAATTGTGCGAGGAGAAGATGCGCGGAGGCTAAATCTGCAAACTCTTTCCCAAGCTGCTAAATATACACCCCAATGGCGGGGAGGATTCGGCTACGAATTTTTAGAACGCGAAGATGGATTTCCCGGATTAGCCAAAACCTACAATTTACAGTTTGCCAAACCACCCCGCGTGATGGATTTGGGGCTGGTGTACCGGGCGTTAATCCAGAAGCAAGTAGACATGATAGCGGGAAACTCAACTGATGGACAAATTGCTCGATTGAATTTAGTAGTATTAAAGGACGATAAGCAATATTTTCCACCTTATGAGGCTGTGCCGATCGTGCGTTCTGCTACTTTAAAAAAATATCCCCAACTGCGTCAGGTAATTCAGCAATTGGGCGGATTGATTACGGCAGACGAAATGCGACATTTAAACTACCTGGTAGAGGGAGAACTTCGAGATGTTAAAGAAGTGGTGCGAGAGTTTCTCCAATCGAAAGGTTTGGTATAGTAAAGTGCTGAGTACAAACACAGTCGCTTCCTTGCTTTGAGTTTTGCATCGGAATATAGACTATTTAACGTAAGTTGCTAGTTATATAGGTACGTTGTTGCGCTTTAGCGCTAAAAGAGCGCTAAAGCGCAACAACGTACCCAATTAGCAACTTGAGTTATTTAGATCAATACAGCCATTTCTTTGTAGGTTGGGTTGAGCGAAGCGAAACCCAACCTACTCTCGCTAAAAGAGCGCTAAAGCGCAACAACGTACCGATTATCCATTCCGAACAATAGCCAATTGAACTACTAACTTTATAAAAATCATGAGTCTGTTTGGCAAGCAATTCCCGATCTTTTCTAGATACACTCGCTTTTTCCTATTCCTATTTATTCTTTGCTTCTCGATTTCCCTGTTTTGGTGCCAGTCATCGGCAAAATCCGCCTTTGTCCCGCCGCTGCGAACTAAAAAAGGTATGGTAGTTTCAGCTCATCCCCTCGCTTCTGATGCGGGACTTTCCATGCTACGCAAGGGCGGCAATGCCGTAGATGCAGCAGTAGCAACAGCTTTTGCGATTTCAGTGGTGGAACCTTTTTCGGCGGGGATTGGCGGCGGTGGCTTTTTGATGCTGCATTTGGGACAAACTGGCGAGATGAAGGCGCTCGATTTCCGGGAACGGGCCCCCCTCCGGGCTACGCAGAATATGTATCTAGATGAAGAGGGGAAAGTGCTACCAAATGCCAGCGTTACAGGCTATTTGGCGGTGGGGGTTCCCGGTACGGTGGCTGGACTTTATGAAGTGCATCGTCAGTATGGTAAGCTTCCTTGGCAAGAGACGATCGCACCTGCTATTCGTCTGGCTAATGAAGGCTACGTCATCAGTTCTCTCGCCTCTGAGCGTTTTGTGCCGATGTCGCAAAAGCGCAAGGATGACATTCTCAATAATCCGGCAGCACGTCAAATTTTCGCTCCCAATGGTACATTGTTGGGGCGGGGAGATCGTGTGGTGCAGCGGGATTTAGCACGCACTTTACAGAGGATCGCTAAAGATCCGCAAAGTTTTTACACTGGGGAAATTGCTCGTACCATTGCCGATGATATGGCAAAAAACGGCGGTCTGATTACTCTTGAAGACCTCAAAACTTACAAACCAACTTGGCGATCGCCTTTATGCGGTACTTTCCGAGTTTACCGCATCTGTTCAATGCCACCGCCTTCTTCTGGAGGCGTTCACCTCTTGCAAATTTTGAACATTATTGGCGATACCGATCTAAAATCCTTGGGATGGCATCACCCCGATGCGCTGCACTTGCTTGTGGAAGCAATGAAAATTGCTTATGCCGATCGCGCAGTTTATCTGGGCGATCCGGATTTTGTCAATGTTCCGGTTGCAGCGCTCACCAGTCGCGCCTATGCTGTTAAAAGGCGTCAGGAAATTTCTATGCAAAGGGCGCGACCTGCAAGCGAGGTTATAGCAATCGATCAAGAGACTTTGCAGCGTTTTGCTAATTCCAAAGAATCATCTGACACCAGTCATCTCAACGTTGTGGACGAACAGCGAAATGCTGTTAGCCTCACCTTTACTATTAATTATGGTTTCGGTGCGGGTGTGGTGGTGCCTGGAACTGGCATTTTGCTAAACAACGAAATGGACGATTTTGCAATTGCACCGGGTGTACCCAACCTTTTTGGTTTGGTGGGTGGAGATGCAAATGCGATCGCACCTCGCAAAATTCCGCTTTCCAGCATGACTCCCACGATCGTGACTCAAGACGAACGCTTGCGTTTGGCAACTGGTGCGCCTGGGGGCAGCACTATCATCACAACGGTACTGCAAGTCGTACTCAATGTATTAGAATACGACATGAATGTTGGTGCGGCTGTTTCTGCTCCCCGCATTCACCATCAGTGGTTACCCGATCGACTCAGGGTTGAACCTTTTGGTTTGGATGTTGCCACTCTGGAAGAATTGCGTCGTCGCGGACATCCGATCGAGCAACAATTTCCTTGGGGTAATGCTAATGCGATCGCACTCACCTCAGACGGTTTTTTAGAAGGCGCTGCCGATCCTCGTGCGGAAGGTTCGCCTAGTGGTTATTAAGCTACATCTGCGTCTGGATTTGCATTCAGGAATAAAGGTTGCTGCACTTCGCTGCTGGGTACTAACTTCCAGCCTGCTTTGGTTAATTTCTGGTAAGTTGCCCAACCTTTAGAACCATCGGGTTCGCGGTAATCTACTACAGCATATTGACGAAAAGCTGTATAAGGTCGCCACCCTTCATTGGATGATAATTGTAAATGCAATATTTTTTGCCCGTTTGTACCAAAGGCAGGTAACCAGCACATCTGTCCAGCCATAAATAAACTCCTTTGCGTAATTAAGGGAGGTGAAGCTGCAAGCAGGCTGTGTGAGGATGCGCTTTTTAGCTTCTGTTTTCAGCTAACCTAGCCTATGTTGACTAATTTGTCAATATCATCGCAAAAATTTATGAATACCTACCTCATCCTTACAGGGTAGTTTTGCGTTAGTTCTTATCCAAAGGATATCAATCTTACGCAAGATTTAATAATTATTGGCGATATTGGCAGCGGATTTTGTAGCGGATCTATCAAATGGGTGACTTCGCCTCCAACAAATTATTTATCTGTTACATCCGCTACAAAATCCATCCCCCAACTTCTGAATTTTTAATTTTTAAGCTTTAATTTGTAATTGATCCGATCGGGGGTTAGCAATCGCGGCACGGATGGTATTTGCTTGTTTGACGTACTCACCATCACTCAGTACTGGTGTGGCATCCGCGATCGAAACCTCTTCGACTAAATCAATCCAAGACTTGCAGCCGCCATATTCTGGTTGATAGGGAATTAATTGGGGTTGAGCGAGTTTGTAAGTCCGCAGCAATAAAATATACACAGGCTGACGGTGTTTCCATTTGAGACGATCGCTCACAAATTGCTCATTCCAAATGTGGTAAGGTAGCAGTGCTTTGACGCTGGGCTCGTAACTCACCATAAAAATATCAGTTATCTTCGCCCAAGCACCGATTCGCACAGTTTCTGGGTGCCAACCGGATTCTACTGGGCTTACTTTGCCAGCATATTCTGGTTTGAGCAAATCCGGTTGTTGATGTTCAAAAGTCGGATAAAGTAAAATCTCGTCCTGGGCAACTTTGAACTGGTTCCCCTCCTCGCGAATGCCGCCTTTACGAAGCAGCACAATGGTTTTGCCTGACTCCAAGGCATCGACAGCAACTGCCCATTCCTTGAGTGCGTGAGTAGTCGATCGCATAGCTTTTCACCTGAGTTCTTCTTCCAGGCTAGCGGTTACAACACCAGTCAGCAGGCTGGATTCACCGATAGTTGTCCCGGTTAAGGAAGAGTTTGTATCTGACATACGCTACCCCGCCTGCGATCGCCAAACCCAAAATTATGGAAACGAAACTCACAGCTGTGCCAAAAACCCAAACGCCAACCAGTCCGGTAGCGACAAGTGCTGTAGCCTTCGCCACTTTCTTCAGTTTTGCGTAAGAAAGCTGGAAGCGGTTGGGCTCAGGTTTCGCGGATCTAGGTATATGCTGTATAGAGATTTCTGCCTCTAGTTCTTTGAGCCGCTGCTCTATGGGGTCATCATTTTGAGGACTCATTAGTAGTCACCGAGTTGAAGACTATGACTTTGTTATACAGTCTATCCTCCCAAAGACGAGGATTTGTGAATGTAAGCAGAAATTTACACCCCAGCTTTTAGCACATAAGACAGATGTTGCATCCACAGCCGCTTGCTGCAAGTCAAGATAGTTAAGAAGGCACAATAAACTCGGTATCAGACATGGAAATGCGACGTTTGGGCACCTCCGATGTGTATATCTCGCCCATCATTATGGGTACTTGGCAAGCTGGGAAAGCTATGTGGGTAGGAATTGAGGATTCCGAAACTATCAAAGCTATCCGGGCAGCTTTTGAGGCGGGTATTACAACGATCGACACTGCGGAAGTATACGGTCAGGGTCATTCTGAGCAGATTGTCGCACAAGCTTTATCAGATGTGCGCGATCGGGTGGTTTACGCCACCAAAGTTTTCGCCAATCATCTCAAGTATGACCAAGCGATCGAGGCGTGCGATCGGTCCCTGAAAAACCTCAAAACCGACTATATCGACCTCTACCAAATTCATTGGCCTTCCGGCGCTTTCAAAAGTGAAGTTGTACCGATCGAAGAAACGATGAGGGCGATGAACGATTTGAAACAGCAAGGCAAAATTCGGGCAATTGGCGTTTCCAATTTTGACCGCGCCCAGATAGCAGAAGCCAACCAGTACGGACGCATCGATAGCCTACAGCCGCCCTACTCTTTATTCTGGCGTCAGGTAGAAAAAGATGCTATGCCCTACTGCATCGAAAACAATATTTCTATCCTTGCTTATTCCTCTCTGGCGCAAGGATTATTGACGGGAAAATTCAGCCCCAATCACAAGTTCGAGGCAGCAGATAACCGCGCTAAGAACAAGCTGTTTATGGGTGAGAATTATGAGCGGGCGCAGTCAGCTTTAAACAAACTGGGGCCCTTCGCAGCACAACATGAATGCACTCTTGCCCAACTGTCCCTAGCTTGGTTAATTGCCCAACCACAAACGAATGCGATCGTCGGTGCGCGTAATGCCGAACAAACAGTACAAAATGCCAAAGCAGCTGATGTGAAACTATCTCCCGATCGACTAGCCGAAATAGACGCCATTGGCCGCACTGTCACCGATTATCTAGATGACAGTCCAATTATGTGGGATTGGAATTAAAAGAAATTTTGGTACGTTGTTGCGATGCCGCGCTCTTTATTCCTTTCGGGCTACCAGATTATGTAAGGGCTCTCGCATTATATAGTGTTTCCATTTGAAATGTAAACAATGGTAGGTTGGGTTAGACGCGGTAATTAACTTAATAATGCTCACAGATAAGTCTTTGACCGCGTCGTAACCCAACATTCACTATTAAATATGCGTTCACGACTCATTTGAAAACGCTATACATAGTCTTCCACAACCGTTGGGAGTAAGATAGCGCGGCATCGCAACAACATACCTGAATAGTTTTATTATGGGCTACTAGCTATATAGCTAAATCCGTAATTAGAGGCAGATGATCCGAACCAACATTCCCGCCAGTCCGAACCTTCAAAACCTTAATTTCTGGACTTACCAGACAATGATCTATCGGAATGGATAATAGCGGCATATAATAAGTTGGCCAAGACGGTAGGACGCCAAAGCCATATCGCGCATTCCGCAAGCCTGTCTGATGTACAAAATGCTTGTAATACGGCGACCACATCGTTATATTGAAATCGCCGATCGCCAAAACAGGAGTTTTGATTTTTGCTATATAATCTCCCAGTTCTGCTAGCTCTTTATTTCGGAAATTAAAACTAGATTTTTTGGTGGGAATGCTAGTATGAATAGTTAAAACTGAAAGAGTTTTATCTTTAAGTTTTATCTGAGCAAATATAGTTTTTTTGCCTTCACCCAAATATTGAATTGATGATTTTTGCAGCGGTATTTTACTATAAATAGCTGTTCCGAATCGCGAGTCATCTCGGTGAACAACAGAATAGGGAAGAATCTCTTGTAAAACTGTTAATTCTTTTTCCCAAGACTCGCTGACCTCTACAAAAACTGCTAGATCTGGGTCTTCTCGCTTTACTAGGGATATTACCTGAGAATACTGTTTGTTTTTATATAAAACATTGGACTGCCAAAGTCGCAATTGTTGTGCGGCTGTTGGAGTGGCGATCGCAGTTTGAGGCAGATACCACGGCAGCACTTCAACCAAGTTAATTAAAATGCAAAAAAGACTAACAATACACCAAGCTTTTTGGCGAATAATCAAAAAGAAAAAGAAGGTACAGAATCCAATAACCAAATATTGCAGTTTAAAGCTGGAGGTGAGGTCTAGAATGTAGTGTAATTCTCCCAGATACCCAGTTAGAGAAAATAAACAAGTTAAAACCGTTGCGAAAATAAACGTCGGGCCGATCGCACGGGACGCTAGTTTGGCTATCATTTGCAATATAACCTTTTAGTTATTGATTTTGATTACTTTTCAATTCAGTCTCTTGGTCAGAAGTAACCTCAATCGGCATGAGATTGACTTCAATCTGCTTTTCGGCTACCAATTGAGTCGTTTGTTTATTCTCCGTACTGTTATCTAATTCAGTCTCTTGGTCAGAAGCAACATCCAGCGGCATGGGATTGACTTCAATCTGCTGTTCTGGTAGCGATTGAGTAGTTTGTTGATATTCCGAATTGCTTGACAATTCCGTATATTGGGAGAAAGCAACATCAAGCAGCATGGGATTGATTTCGATCTGCTGTTCTGCTAGCAACTGAGCCGTTTGTTGATATTCTGAATTGCTTGACAATTCAGTTTCGCGGTCAGAAGTAACCTCAATGGACATGGGGGTGACTTCAATCTGCTGTTCTGGTAGCAACTGAGTAGTTCGATCGCCTACAGGAACCACCGTCTCTACCTCCGGCTGCTGGCGCTGTCTGCTATCGAAGAGTTGGAAGAATCCGGCGACTAATGATTCTGTCACATTAGTGAGAACAGCATCAACTTTTTTCTGCGCTGATTCGATTCCACTAAGGTTAACAGTTTCTTGCTCTAGGGTATAGTTATAAGTAGTTGCTTGAGATTGGCCTGATAAATTCTCCACCTCAGAGTGTATCCCCGTCTGGGGATCGTCCTCACTAACTTGTTGCGATCGCACTTCTTGCTCCGCTACAGCAGTCTCCGACTGTACCTTAAACAGATGAGCGGCGCATTCCACCAGTCGCTGAAGTTTGGAGCGCCAAAACTCACCCGGATTGGCGATTGGAGCGTTTAATTTTGTGTGAACCGAATCAATTTCGCTAGTATTTCGCGAACTTTGGATCGCTTCGTGTAGAAATTGGAGTTCTTTTCTAAGCTGTTGAATTTCATCTTCCAGATAACTGGGATCGAAACGATCGCCAATTGCAGAAATTTGCTGTTGAACTTCAGACCCTATCTGGGTTAACTCTTGTGCTTCACTAGATTTCCACACCTGGGAACCCATAGAACCAGCAACTCCAAGGTTCTGTTCTTCTAGCTGAGTTAGGTTAGAGCGGGTAATTTCTTCAACCTCGGTGAGCGATCCCTTTAATTCTTCAATCTGTCGCTCTAAATAACTGGGGTCAAAGCGTGGAGTTGGTGGAGGTGATGGAGGAAGTGCAGAAAGATGATATTGAAATTGAGATGTAATTTGCCTAACTTCTTCTAGGCGCTGGTTAAAAGTCTCACTTACTAAAGATACATTTGTTTGGACTTGCTGAATCTGTTGTTCCAGGTAACTGGGATCGAAGGGTGCAGGTGGTGGAGCAAATGCAGACAACTGCTGTTGAACTTCCGCTGCGATTTGTCTGATCTCTTCTATACGAATAAGATCTTCCCGGTGGTTAAACGCCTCTGTTAGAGAGGAAACATTTCCTTGCAGTTGCTGGATTTGTTGCTCTAAGTAATTGGGGTTAAACGACGCCGGAAGTTGAGCTATTTGCTTTAATTGGTCGATCGGCAAAGCGAAGTTTTCGCCGCTAGCTGAGGAAATCAGACTGGTTATGGCGAGTTCTAAAGTATCAAACCGCTGTCCCATCTGGGAGAGTTCTTCCTGGATGGGATTAAGATTAACGGGTTTGGGCGAAAGAGACAGATTTTGAACCGATCCTTTTAAAGCTTGCATCTCCTCTGATATTTCCCGATCTACTTGTCTGACGCGAGTTCCCATCTCAGACAAGACAGCAGTCATATTCTGCTGGAACGTCTGCTCGAATCGGCGTCGGTTGATCAGGCTCAGGGAAAGAGCTAAAGTCAGGGGAGCAGCCGCATAGATCAGCTGCTGGGAAAAAACTGCAACTACCGTCCCTGCAACAGAACCGGCTACGGAAACGTACTCTGTTACCTCTAAGCCATTGCGCTCCGTGGTGTCTGTCATCGGGTACACCTTCTATATATGCCTATCAAGCAAAACTTATCACAGAAATCTGGGTGATTGGGAGAGGGAAAGGAAAAAGTCATAGGATTTACGCACTGTCACCTCAGAAACCCGGTTTCTGGAAACCTCACTCACCTGTAGATATCACTCTGTTTTTCAATCAGGTGAACTCCAAACACTTCAGCAAAGGAGGCTGCTACTTGCTGACGCACTTGGTTTATATCGATTTCGGGAATAAATTCTGCTAAACTGCCTACCGGCTTGTCTGAAATCCCACAAGGCACTATTTGCTTAAACCCTTCCAAATCTGGACAAACGTTTAAAGCAAAGCCGTGCATGGTAATCCAACGGCTGACTTTAATGCCTAGAGCAGCTACTTTGCGTCCTTGCAGCCAGACGCCTGTAAAACCGGCCAGCCGTTCCCCTTTCAATCCGTAATCAGCCAGCACGCGGATTAACACCTCTTCCAGCTGTCGCAGATACCAGTGCAGGTCTTGCTGGTAATATCGTAAATTCAGAATCGGGTAGCCGACAAGTTGACCGGGACAATGGTAAGTCACTTCACCACCCCGTTCTATCCGGTGTACCTCCCAGCTTGTTTGCTCCAAAGCAAACTTGAGAAATTCTAGACTGGCTCCCTGTCCCAGAGTATACACGGGTGGATGTTCCAGCAATATGAGGATGTCCTCTAGGCTGGGGTTGTCTCGGCGTTGGGCCATTCGATCGCGCTGCCATTCCCAAGCCGTTGAATACTCCACTATTCCTTCGTTGTACAGCCAACAGATCCGATCTGGCGGCTCATTATTACAAGCAAACCGTTTACTAGTACTTGAAATCACCACAAAAATCAAGAGTAATTTACGTTAAATTTCGTTAGAATCCTGGAACGAAAATCAAGAAATGTCAACAGATGCAAAAGATTTTGAAGAGAAGCCAAAGGGCTATGTACTCCAGAATACAAAATGCTACTGTTTTATATATAGCAACCACCAAGGCGGTTAGGACGTTCTTAATTCCTGAAACGTTGGCGGATTCTAGACCCTTCTGACCCTAGCCCCTAGCCCCTAACCCCTAGCC
>CASBRD010000220.1 GCA_949128025.1 Oscillatoriales cyanobacterium PMM_0008
GCAGCCCCACCACAGCCTAATATTACCGCCACAGTCTGGCTCCAATCCTTGCTCCCCCTCTCCTCTGGGAGGAGAGGGGGAGCAAGGATTGGAGCCAGACTGTGGCGGTAATATTAGGCTGTGGTGGGGCTGCAAGGGCGGTGGTGGCAGGTTGTGCCTCCTTGGGCGTTCGGCAAGTAAAAGTGGTCGGTCGCAGTCCGCAGAGGTTAAACGATTTCTTGGATAGCTGGCTGAATTCGCATTTACCTGTGAGGGTCAGCGTCCATAATTGGCAAGAATTACCAAATTTGATATCCCAAGCAGATTTATTGGTAAATACGACGCCTGTAGGGATGTATCCTCGCGTTGACGAATCTCCCGTGAGTGCAGATGAGATGGGAAAATTGCCAAAAGGTGCGATCGCCTACGACCTCATATATACACCCAACCCAACCTTATTTCTAAAATTAGCTCAAGAGCAGGGTGCGGACGCGATCGATGGTTTAGAAATGCTGGTACAACAGGGATCTGCCGCCTTACAAATTTGGTTGCAGCAGCCTGTACCAGTTGATGTCATGCGTCAATCTTTGCGACGGCATTTAGATTTATTGGATTAAAGCATTATCTTTTGTCTGAAACGAGCTTGTTCAGCATTGAAAACATTTTCATTGCCAACCTTTTTTAAAAGATACTTGAGTTTGATTCAATGCGATCGCCTAAGATCGAGGTAAGCTGAGGTTTAAAGTGCCTGTAAGTAATTAATTTTTGGTTTAATTTATGCGATTTCGAGCCTTCCAAGTCTTCCTGATCTCCTGCCTTATCGGCATTCTCAGTTGGGTGCTGACTCCACCCGCTTGGGCATTGACGCAAATTCAACTATCCGACCTTTCCTATAAAGAGTGTCCGCCGGAACTAGCACAAGGATCGGTTACTAGCGGTACCTCAAAGGCTGCCAATTGTTTTCTCGTCATCGGCAAAGCCAACAATAGTTCTGGCAAATATGTCTACAACGCCGATATTTTCGGTCGCATCTACGATGCCAATGACAATTCTGTGATGCAAAACCGTACTCGTCTGGGTGCTATTGATGAGGTGCCACCTGGAGTCAGCGATTTTGAACTCAGAATTACTGTACCCGCTAATCAGCCAACGCCTCTGAAGCTAAAACAGTTCAAAGCTACTGGTTTTACTGGTGTGGTTCGTCGTTGACAAAAAACAAAGTTTGTAGTAAAAAATTTAGTTCTTAAGAGAGTCAGATCTAAAGTTTTTACTACAAACTTGCGATCGCATCTACGCAAAAAGCGGCGCTTACCATGAGCGTCGCTCCGCCGGATCGGGCCTAATACATATACATGGCTGACGCACGTAGGCTACCGAGTAGCTGCGCGACAAACTGGAGTAGAAAGATAGCCAAAATAGCGGAAAAGTCAATGCCGCCCAGAGGAGGTATGAAAGAGCGGAAGATATTGAGGTAAGGATCGGTCAGCTGACTCAGTATAGAAAAAGGCGGATCGTACCAGTTGATATTAGGAAACCAGCTCAACAGAATCCTAATAATCAGCAGAACAACATAGATATTTACAAACGTACTAAGAGTCTGGATAAGTAGCGCGACTGAGGAATCCATGAGTTTTGAAGCTTTTTGCGTAATTTCAAGGGCAATTTGGACTTTACTTTAATTTAACTGATATCAGCGCATTTCGGATCGCTTACCGACGCGCTTGAGGTTCGAGCATCCAGGATTAAGAGCAGGACTGGCAAGCTTTAGGCGTCTTTAGTCAAAGAGCGATCGCTGCTAAGAGTAGAAGCATTCCCATTCACATTACCAAGCTGCTGGCGCACTTCGTCAATTGTTTGGTTCAATTGAGCAATTTTATCCTCCAGACTCCGGCGAGCAATTTCAATTCTTTGCTCGGACGCGGTTTCCAGTTGACGCTTCTTGGCTTTATCAACTTTTGGTTCTGAGGCATCGGCATTGACAAGAAGTGCTTCTGCCTCCGAGGTTTCATTATTAATGCGAGAAGCTAGCAGTGCCCCCAGCACCCCGCCGACTAGGCCACCAACCAACGACCCAGCCAAAAATCCTGCTGCAAAACCGTCACGCTGACTCATATCAATTTTGGATTTTCGATTTTGGATTAATTCTTTAATAGGACTCTCTTCAGCTTACCTGCTGGCAGTCCCCACTGCCTATAACAAAGGATGGAGAATAGGAACGAAAGCAGGTGTGGGAGTGTGCAGGTATGCCCTAGCCCCTTTTGACTTTTGACTTTTGACTTTTGACTTTTCTAGTCTAGGTGCCAAAAGCGCGATCGCCTGCATCCCCTAACCCAGGCACAATATAACCGTGACTGTTTAAGCCTTCATCTATCGTGGCGGTGTAGACATTCAATCCCGGATAGGCAACACTCAATCTTTGCAACGCTGGGCGAGCCGCCACTACCGAAATAATTCGCACCAACTCAGGCTCGATACCGCGAGAAGTCAATTCTGCCATAGCAGCCATAATCGATCCACCAGTCGCCAGCATCGGATCGGCGATCAACACCCGCGTTTGCACTTTAAACTGTGTTGGCAATTTATTCAAATAGCAACTTGGTTCTAGCGTCTGTTCATCCCGCACCAAGCCAAGATGATAAGTAGACGCCAAAGGCAATACAGTCTGCGCCCCTTCCAACAGCGCCAGTCCCGCCCGCAGAATCGGGACTACCACCAGCGGCGCTTCGGGATCGACGAAAGTGGCCGGACACTCAGCCAAAGGCGTCTGCACTGTTGTCTCTACCGTAGGCAACCACTCTCGCACCGCTTCATAAGTCAGCCACCGTCCCAGCTCCGTCATAGCAGTCTTGAACAGCACTGATGGCGTCTGAGCGTCGCGGGAAATACCCAGCCAGTGCTGAATTAAAGGGTGAGGCGGAACATAGACGCGCAACTGGAGAGTCATACCGATTTTAGATTTAAGATTACTGTTTGGATGCTGGTTCACAAGTTCAAAAGCCATAATTCATCATACTGCCTTCTGGTTTGTTACAGAGAGGGCAAAAAACTTGTTGATAATTTTTCCTGATTGTATTGACATCAGTTTTCAATAAGGCTATATTAGCTTTTAGTGTTCTCCTCTCTCGTGTTCTCCTCTTTGAGGAACAGCAGACGGGCTCGGTCAGCAGCAGCAGATAGAGTCCGTACTTTTTTTTTAGGTATATAGCCACAGTCACATCGGTTAGGACAGTATTAAACGCTCAAAGCAAGACGAGGAATGTGTTTGTACTAAAGCCGAAGCACTTTGCTATATTGAGCTAGCACCTAGAAACAATGGGAAGCGATAAACTGTAAAACCAGGAAATTACTCTAAATTACTGACCCCATGCCTTCTGTTTCCATGAATAATCAGTTATCCTCCTTTGGTGCCAGTTCAAACGCGCCCGATTTTGACGTTATTATCATCGGATCGGGTATTGGAGGGTTGGTGACCGCCACCCAGTTAGCGGCGAAGGGGGCATCTGTGCTGGTGCTGGAGAGCTACGTTATACCTGGAGGAAGTGCTGGGTACTTCGATCGATCGGGTTATCGGTTCGATGTAGGGGCGTCGATGATATTTGGGTTTGGCACTCAAGGCACCACCAATCTCCTCACCCGCGCCCTCCAAGCAGTGAATGTCAGCTTAGAAACCATTCCCGATGCAGTGCAGATTCACTACCACCTCCCAGGCGGCTTAGATTTAAAAGTTCATCGCGATTATGAGAAATTTTTGCAAGAACTCACAGCATATTTTCCACAAGAACGAGAAGGAATCCGCCGATTTTACGACGAGTGCTGGAAAGTCTTCAACTGCCTGAACGCGATGGATTTGCTTTCCTTGGAAGAACTCCGGTATCTGACAAGAGTGTTTTTCCAGCATCCGTTAGCTTGTTTGGGTTTGGTAAAGTACTTGCCCCTCAATGTCGGCGACATCGCCCGCCGATATATCAAAGATCCTATTCTGCTGAAATTTATCGATATCGAGTGTTACTGCTGGTCAGTTGTGCCAGCAGATATGACACCGATGATTAATGCTGGGATGGTTTTTTCCGATCGACATTACGGTGGAATCAACTACCCCAAAGGCGGTGTCGGTCAAATCGCCCAAAAGCTAGTAGAAGGGCTGGAAAAAGCTGGCGGTCAAATTCAGTACAAAGCCAAAGTAACCAATATTTTGACCGAAAATGGACGAGCCGTGGGCGTCCAGCTTGCCACAGGCGAAGTTTATCGGGCTAAACGCATTGTTTCCAACGCAACTCGGTGGGATACCTTTGAAAAATTACTTCCATCTGAGGAAATGCCCGATGATGAAAAAAAATGGCAGCAACGTTATCAAAAATCGCCCAGTTTTCTGAGCTTGCATTTAGGCGTCGAAGCAGATATATTGCCCTGGGGAACCGAGTGTCACCATATTCTGCTGGAAGACTGGGAGAAGATGGAAGCACCAGAAGCCACTATCTTTGTCTCGATTCCGACGCTGCTTGACCCAGATTTGGCACCTGAAGGTTATCACATCATGCACGTCTTCACCCCAAGCTGGATTGATGATTGGCAAGGAATGTCTGCAAAGGATTACGAGGAAAAAAAGGAAAAGGCAGCTGGACGTATCATTGAGCGGTTGGAGAAAATTTTTCCCGGCTTAGATGCGGGATTGGATTATATAGAGGTGGGGACGCCTCGAACGCATCGACGTTTTTTGGGTCGCGATGATGGCAGCTATGGGCCAATTCCTCGTCGCAAGTTGCTGGGTTTGTTGGGGATGCCGTTTAACCGTACATCTATTCCCGGTTTATATTGTGTGGGGGATAGTACTTTTCCGGGTCAGGGTTTAAATGCGGTGGCGTTTTCGGGGTTTGCCTGCGCCCATCGCGTTGCTGTAGATTTAGGATTGTGAGAAAGACTAGGACTTTCTTCCTTTGAGCAAATAAGCGAGCATTTCTCCTCGACCCTTGACTTTTAGCACGCCGCGTTCTTCAAAGAGATATTTTTCTCGTAATAGTTCGTAGGTAGTAGCTGTGACTTGAATGTTACCGGCAATTCCCAGGGATTCCATGCGGCTAGCAATGTTAACGGCGTCACCCCATAAATCGTAGGAAAATTTTTTCAAGCCAATGACGCCTGCTACAACTGGCCCAGTGTGGATGCCAATGCGGATGCTGAAGGGTTGGCCGTTATCTCGCTTCCAGCGAGCTATTTCCCGTTGCATATCCAGGGCTATTTCCGCGATCGCACTGGCGTGGTCCGATCGGGGAGATGGTAGACCTCCCACTACCATGTAGGCATCGCCGATCGTTTTGATTTTCTCTAAACCGTGCAGGGAAGCTAGGCGATCGAATGCGGAGAAAATTTCATTGAGTAAACTAACCAATTCTATCGGAGGAGTACGAGCTGCCAAACTTGTAAAACCAACAATATCAGCAAACAGAATCGTGACTTCATCAAAACGTTCGGCAATACAACTTTGTTGCTGTTTCAATTGTTCTGCGATCGATGAGGGCAAAATATTGAGTAATAGGCGCTCTGATTTTTCTTGCTCAACGCGCAGGATTTCTTCTGCCAACTTGCGTTCGTTAATTTCCTGGCGGACGCGCTGATACATTTGATTAAACGCTTTCATGACTTCTCCTAACTCATCATCGCGCTTAACAGAAAGAGAATAAAATTTAGGATTGGCTTTATCCTTGGCTATTGCTTCACCCGCCGCGATCAGGTCGTCGCGCAGTCGCAAGATGGGAACTATCAGGGTTGACCCCAAGACTAGCATTGTTACGGAGGTGACGAAAGCTGAGATCAATAAAACTAAGCCAGAAATGCGTCCAATGTATGCGGATAATTCTCGGTTGACTGAGGACGCATCGTGACGAGCAATTATGATATAGTTTATCCCAAGCTTGCGGGCTGACCAAGCTATGTCGTAGCGATCGCCATCCTGGTTGCGATCGCGAACCATATCCATCCCTTTTAAGTCGAAAAATTTAATCTCTGGTGGCTCACCAAAACTGCCGATGAGTTCTCCGTTAGGTTTGTAAATTGCTACTCCTAAAATGGCAGAATCGCGAGTCAGCTTGTTAATTTTTTCTAGGAGTTTGTCGCGCTTGACTTCTTGTTGCGTTAAGCGGGCTATTGAAGGAACGATTGCGGCAGAAACATCCTCTATTTGCCACAAAAGTTCGTGTTCGCGCATATAATAAGACGGGATCAGGATAATTCCCTCAATTAAAACCAGGCTGAGGAAAACCCAAAAGATGATATGTTGAGATAAACGCGCTTTAAATGAATTGAGTACTGCTGCCAACCAAGTTGACATCTAATTTCCTCGCGTAGCTTGTGAAACAGGATTTATTGCCATTTTAGATTTTTTAGTTTAGGTTCATACATGGCCTCAACTTTTGAAGTTTGACTGATTTTACGGGTAGCTTTTGTTCGCCAAAAAAGGTTTTTGGTTTTTCAACAATAGGTAGAGCCTGGTTGTTCTGGTGACCAGGTTGAACCCGGTCACGAGAAAATGGAGGGAATGGCACGCTTGTTTAGCGCCGACACAGGAGGCTCTGTCTCGCTTAAGAGTGCGTACCATTCGGAAGGTCGGCTCTGCCTCCTGGGATTATTGAGAAGGGTTAATAACAGTGTAAAATGTTAGGTTACCTATAAGGGTCTTTGTTTTGGGGAAAAATACGATCGAACAAAGGTAGAAACACTCTTAACGACTGACCCCGTTTATTTTTCATGTCTGCATCTAAGGAACGCTCTATGGCTAGGGAACCTGCAATTCCCTGTCCGGGTTTTTTCGATTCGGAAACGATGACTAAGGCTTGTGCGAGACGGCGTGCGGCTTCGTTGCGATCGCCTTTTGCCATCGCTCGATCGGCTAATGCGATCGCCAGATTTTCATCTGCTACCAAAGAAGGTCTGGTAATCACACGAGTTGCGATCGCCCTCTCATAGTTGGCTCTGTAAGCCGTGCAAGTACTCGGAGTGCAGCTTCTGGGCCGATTGGTAGCGGCATTGACAGTTGGGGCCGCCTCCGTAATTTCTGTTAGGCTAACTCCAGCGAACGCAATAGTCAGTGGAAGCAAAGTTCCTGTCGCAAGTAATTCAAGTTTCTTTTTCATCGGCTATTATCCTTAGAGGGTTTAGCGGTTGGGAAAAATCCTTCTAAACAAAGACAGATCCCTGAGCGTTAGGCCCCATTCTTGCTTGATCTCGTTATTCAATCTCCGCTCCCAATTTAAAGCATCTCTAGTTCCATTCATTTTTTCGACTATAACCAAAGCTTGTGCAAAACGAACTGCTGCTTCATTATCTCTCCCTCTCTCCAAAGCTTCAAAGGCCAAATCAATTGCCTCTTCTTCATCGTTAACTCTGGAGGGCCTGCGGATCGTGCGCTCAGCAATAGCTCGCTCATAGTTGTCTTCGTAAGAGTTGTCAGAAAATTGCTGAGGAGGAAAAATTCTTGCCAGTAAGGTTAACCTATCCCTGAGCCTTTGACCCGTATTTTCTACCTGATCGGCGTCTAAGCTGCGCTCTATACTTATAGCTTCTCTTGTCCCATTCATGTCCTCAAACATGACTAAGGCTTGAGCGATACGACGTGCAGCTTCATTGCGATCGCCCCTTCTGAGGGCTTGTTCTGCTAAATCAAGAGCCTGGTCTGCATCTCTAACTCCACCCGGTCTACGGATAATCCCCCTACTAATGGCTCTCTCATAGTTGTTTATGTAATAGTCTTCAGAAATGCGTCGTGAGTCGCGTCTTAGCTGTTTGGTGGCGGCTACCTCAACGATTGGTGTTGCTGTCGCTGCTGATGGGAAATTGGCGATCGCACTCAGCACAGCCAAGGGTATCAAAGCTGCTGCTACAGTCGATTTAACGGTCTTTTGCATAGATCGTTGTCCTTTAAGGATGAGTGACTGGCAGATCGTCGATATCTGCTCATAATCTATTCAGCTAGAAGAGCGGTAATTTATGCGATCGTAAAAAAACGATAAATATACCGATAGGAAGCACCACTATAACCGTCAGTTAACTGTTAACTTTTCCCTGTCAAAGGTTAAAAGTCACCTGTATTGCGTAACCAAGCTTTAACTTGGTATCAAATATAGCACATAAGACTACCAGTAGCCTTTGACGTTTTCCATCCGGCTTTTCAAAGTAATTGTCCAGCCTGCTTTGCTATAAGATACTCCAAATGCTGACACTATGCCAATAGGATTCCATGTTTATAGCGGTTTGCAGGTAAGTAGGTACGCGAAACCCGGTTTTTTGAAGAAACCGGGTTTTTGGGGGACAGGATTTTTCCCCACTCCCCCACTTTCGGAGAAAACCGCTGTATGGGGTAAAAAGCGATCGCGTCGTGCCAAAATTGAATAAGTTTGGTGGGTCAGGTGCCGATCGAGGTACTAGACAACGCGATCGACAAAATCATTAACATTCACTGCTAGTCTGATGGAAATAACTTTTAGAACCGCAATCAACAACGATATTGATTTACTCTTGACATTTATGCAGGAGTTTTATGAAATAGAGCATTTGCAATTTAACCATCAGATTATCCGCAGTTGTTTACAGGAAATATTTAATAACGATAAACTGGCGATGGTATGGTTAATTTGTGCCGATGGTGAAGCAGTGGGCTATGTAGTTCTCACTTTTGGCTACAGTATAGAATTTCACGGACGAGATGCCTTAGTGGATGAACTTTATATTCGATCGGGATATCGCGCACAAGGACTAGGGACAAAAACGCTCAAATTTGTAGAAACGTTTTGCCAATCTTTAGGAATTAAAGCTCTACATTTGGTAGTAGCTTATGAAAATACCAAAGCCAAAAGTGTTTATAAAAAAGCGGGTTTCATCGAGCATGACCGCTATATAATGACTAATTGGATCGGCAAGGATGAATGAAAGTAATTTTGATATAGTGTAGCAAGTCAGAAGGCAAGTTTGGATGCGATCGCCTTGTTAAGCAAGTCCTGAGTGCTAAGTGCTGAATGCTGAGTAAGTGTAAAAGTGCCTTTGTTTGAGATCCTGCATATGTCCCCAAAACCATCTCCCAGTAAGTTTCTCTATACCGGGGGCTTTCTTGCGGTTGCAGGGAATGTCACCGTTTCTTGACAATTAAGTGTGAAAACACCTATCTGCGGAGGGAACAATAGAGAGAACATGGTTGTATTGTGTATTTTGGCAGAAGCTATGTCTGATTCTTCAAGCATCCAACCTGGGTCTGAGGGCGGGGGACTGTTCCCTATAGAAAACTGGCGTGATTTAGTTGCCTACTTCCGAAAAGCACGCCACGACGGGGAAAGAGTCGAAATATTCTTGAGATTGGCGGAAAAACAACCCGAAAAAGCGGCCCATTGGTTTGTAGGGGTATGGGCAAACCATGCAAAATCACCAGCGCGGGCTTTAGCATTTCAAGGCTTGGGTAAAATTGCTCAAAAAAATAAACGGGCTTTTTTAGGCTTGTGGGAAACAGAGGAAGAACTACAACAGGTACTTAGAGACATCGCTAGGGAAGTTAAAGGTCAAGGAGAGAACATCACTGATTTGACCCGTTGGGCGGCGGCATGGGCAATCGAGGCGATCGGATTTTCCCAAGATGCTATAGAACACCTAGAAGGCGGCGCTCTCTCAGACCCACCTTACAGGATTCGGAATGAAATCATCAACCGTAAACTTCAGGAAATTAACAGAATTCAGGAAAAGGACAGCAGAGGCAATTTGACGGCAGAATATGAAAGAAATTTAGAGTTTTGGCTGTATGGCCCGACAGAAGAGTTATTTAGAGAAAATTCTGACTCCAGAAAATATGAAGATCTAGTTATATATGTTATCGATCAGTTGCACGTCAGGGGAATAGAATTAGCAATTGATAAAGACGGAAAATTGAAAATAGATAATCCTCAAAAAACAAGCTGGCTGCAAGAAACAGCTTTGCGTACAGCAGCGAATAAATTTATATCTGCACAATTTACGGATGCTCAACAAAAAAGGGGTTATAAAAATGTAAGACACTTTTTGGCCAATAATTATAATCAAGACATTGACCTGAGAAAACTAGCAGCACAGGCAATTAGAAATGCAGGAGCTTGGTTGCCTAATTCAGTAAAAGCGAGAGCATTAATCATCTGCGAACAGTGGAAACAGGCAGCAAACATTGGCGAGGAAGCAGTTTCTCAATTGGAAGAAGTCATCGAAAAAGAGCTAAAACTTTCTCTAAATGAAAGCGACATTATAAATCAGCAAATAGAAGCTGTAAAAACTATCAACAGGATTCAGTTTTTTGATTCTGCTCAGAAGTTTAAGATACTTGCCAAAGTTCTGTTAAATCCAGAAGAAACGGTGCGAAATACGGCAACAGGGCTATTGAAGCCACACAAGTCAATATTAGATCGAGATGCCGCAGATTTGCTAGAAGCATTACTTTTTGAGTACAAGTTAGATAAACCTGAGCCAAAGGATTTGACTGTTCCAGAAATCGATGAACTTATATCATCATCAAATAGCTATTACAACCTCATTTACAATATATTTCAAACAGCTATGGCTGCTGTTGATCGGCTGAAAATAGTTTACAAAAAATCTGATTCATCTATAATACAAGTAAAAGTATTTCTTGATTCCAAGATGAAAAAATATTTGTCGGAGGTTCAAGATTGGATTAACACATTAAGCAATCAAAAATCAGAGACAGAGAGAGAACAAAGTAAAATAATTTCAAATCAGTCAATATTGAAAAATATTTTATCTTCGATTGAAGATGTAGATTATAAAATTTTTGCTCAATTGAAAGAGCATAGTAATTATGAAGCTAATGACAGTAAAGAATACCAAACTTATAATAGATGCCAAAAACTTTATGGAGAATTAGCATCATTCAGAAAAGATATATTATCCAATCTGAAAGATGTCAAAGATAACTTACTCTCTATGTTCCTAATGGCGGGTATAACCTCTTTAATAACTCTTGGTATAGGGTTAGCAATTATTTTTGTAACTTACGTTTTAAGTCCTCCTTTATCACAATGGTATCGATATAATTCACCTACACCTGATTGGTTTCAAGGTTATAATTATATTCGCCCTAATACATCCAATACAACTCCCTGGTATGCAAGTGGATTTCCAAAAAATAGCTGTGGAAGTTCTTCCAACAGTGGAAACTGCTGGTATCCAGCTTTTATTCAATATAGTGAGAGCAACTGGAATAGAGTTATATCAAATCATTGTAGAGATGTTCCTCAAGCAAGAAATCAAACAACAGCTAAAGAGAAGGGCGAAATTCAAGTAGCTTCATTTAGTACTGTTGAAGAGGCTCAGGGATTTGCCAAATACATAAAAGAGCAGTATGGTAGTGGAAGGGTAGGAGAAAGGAAGTGCTATTGAAAATCATCTGTAATCAGATATTTAGCAAAAGTAAGTTAAGGGAGGATCTTTATGAATAGCCAAAACGAAGGGTGGTTTGGTTTGTTATTGTTAATGTTAATTTGTGCTGTTGTCGCTATATATTCGATATATTGGGGGATAGGCTGGCTCTCTATTCTTATATTTAATAATCAGTATTGGGTTGCTCTAATAGGATTAACTTTCATTCTGATTAGTATTATACTGGGAATATATTCCTATAGACTGAACCAAAAAGCAGTTAAACTTAATGAAATTTATGAAATTTCAAAAGAAATAGATGATAATTGGAAGTAAAAAATGAACCACAATTTTCCCCTCTGTTTTGAAATTACTCCTAAGCGGATTACACAGGATAACACTTATCAAAGTGAGATCCGTAAAGAAATATTACAAAGCCAACAACAAGTAATGCGATCGCTCACTCGCCTTGCTTCCAATTTTACATTTTCTCTCCGCTACTATTACAATCCAGATCAAAACCCAAAAATCAAATCTTATCTTCTTCTAAATCATCCACCTGAATCCCAAACAAAGGAGATTAGCGAACAAGTTTTTAGTCTCCTCACCAAAGGGAAATTAAGCGACTTTTTCACTCTAACTCCTCAAACAGAGTTTAGCCAATACCAGAAATTAAATTGGGTTAATTTTATCGGTGAAATTCTCAAGCAAGAAGAGTTTATCGAACCCCAAAATTACTACTTACCTTACTTCTTTGAAGCAAATCAAGCCAATGATATGTCAGCAGTATATGATGTCATCAATCGCTCAGACAAAAAGCTGATTCTAGAAATTACTGTACAAACTTATCAAAACTCTGATGAAAAGCAGCTTTGGGTGAATGCGATTAACCAAATGGTTACGCAATTAGATACAGTTAATTCCAATTCTACTAGCAATAAAGATAATCTTCTATCTACCACCTTAGCTCTTTACCAAAAATACCAACAGTTGTATCCTACCGGCGATCTATTCAAGTATTCTATTAAAGCATTGGCAGAGAATCTCGGTGATGCTTCTGTTGTTCTAAACACACTCATCGAACACGCCACCAAAGAAAACCATCACGGTAAGCAATGTCAAATTGTTCTAGTGAATAAAGACAAACCCGGATTTTCAGAAAGCTTACAAGCAACTGAGAATGTAGATATTTCAACCGCTATTGAGTGGTCAGGATGGCAAAAAAAATTCAGTGAAATGGTAATCAAAGAAGTTATTAAACCAAAAAAGATAGGAGTGGATAGATTTAAGGATAATCCTTTTAGTAAATCTTCTATATTGTCACCGCCTAAAGCTTTAAATCCTGCTCAAAATCAAAATCAGCCTACAGAATATGATGCGGTATTGGGTGGTTCACCTTTGGCTAAGTTCTCATCTCCACCTCCGTCTCGAATTATAGATTTAAAACCTTTACATCGCTTGGCGACATCTCAGGAAATCAGTGGATTTTTCCGAATTGCAGTTCCAAAATTGACAGCAGACACATCTTTGGAGGAGACTACAAAGACAATATCAGAAGAATTCACAAATGGATTTAATATAGAATATGCGATCGCCAAATATAAACACCTAATTGATGAAGACAACTATTTTGTTGGAATTGACCAATATGGAAAACCTTATGTTTCTAATTGGAAAAAGATTCCTCATAGGATTATTGCCGGGGAAACTGGCTCCGGTAAAACAAACTTTATTATGTCTGTTATTTATCAATTTTTGTATGCTAACCCCCATAGGGAAATTTATATTGCTGACTTTCAGGCTGGGTTACACTACCAGTTTATTGTAGCCAAACAGCCTACTGTAAAAATAGTCACAAAGCTTGAAGACTGTGCTAATCTTATGGGTAAATTATGGCATGAACATGAAGCACGCCGACAGCAGATGCTTGACTATGGGGTAAGAAGTCTCGCCAAATTAGAAGAAAAGGCTGGTATAAAAAAGCCACGGAGCCTTTTAATTATTGATGAGGCATTCTATATCAAAAATGCCGAAAGGGAAGTTAAGAAAGTTATTGAGACACATCTCAATAGTTTAGCTGCTCAAAGTCGTGTAACTGGTATTCACATTATTTACTGTAGCCATACACCAACATCTGAAGTTATCGATACACAAACCTCAAATAATATGGGAGAGAAAGTGATTTTCCGAATCAATTCTCGCACTGATAGTATGAGATTGATAGGAGAAGATACAGCATTGAATTTACCAGTCGAACCAAAGGGAAGAGCAATGTACAAAGGGTTAGATGGAATCCCAAAAGTTGTGGCCACGCCAGAGGTTCCCGATGATATTTGGGAATGATCACTTTTTAGTTAAGAATAGTGTTAGTAGTTTTTTGGAGAAATCACAATGGCTTTACTCGATCAAATAGAAGAGTTTCAATCAACAATGAATAAAGTAGTTGAGTTGGTTGAAGAAACTAAAATATTAGCTGGACAATTGCCGGATACACCTCCTGTTGATACTCCGGCAAAAATGAAGGCGATTTTTGAGTTATGCAGTGAGAGTATTAAAAAGCTCAATAATGCGATCGGACAGGCTGAGGACATTGACCAGCTTGTAGGACGATGATGACTATCCTCGAAGAGTACAATGAGCTTCAGTCAAACCTCAGCCAAGCTGTTGATATGTTGGCTGAAGCTCAAAGTCGCGCTAAAGGTCTACATTTGGAGTGTGATTATTATGAGCTAGACAGGGAAATTTCCCAGATTATCGGAATTTGCTATGATGGACTGATTCGCCTGAACACCAGTCTAAATCAGATAGAGATGATTCAGACTATGATTGGTACTCAAAGTTCTTTTGCAACAGTAGTTCAAGCAGCTTTGGCTATTAATGCCGTTACTGCTCCTGGTGACTCTTCGATTACCAGAAATCTCATTACTAGCTTGAAAGAAGTAAAAGCAGATGCAGCTTCTTTTGATAGCAAAGCAGCACAAAAAAAGCTCAGTAACGTTTGGATTACAACTGCTCTCGGCGATCAAGGCGAACTAGAAGTATTAAAAATGCTGATAGATCCCGAAGGCGAGGAGCGAATAAGCGAACAGGAATTAGAGCAAATAGAAGTTAAACCGTCACTCCCACATCGTTTCTTAAAAGATCTGCAAAAACCAGATTTTTATATCAAATCTCGTAACTTAGTTTGCGATGCCAAAGCTTGGCGTAAAACTACGCTTGACAAAAATTTTTCTAGTTTCAAAGACACTGCTGAAAAGTATGCTAATCTAGAGTGCCTGAGCAAGGGTGGCGAAGTCAGGTTTTATTTTCCCAAAGATACATACGAACAGCAGAAAAGTAAGCTAGCAACGCTGCGATCGGAACTAGAATCAAAATACCCAACTGTTAAGTTTAGAATGGCTCCGATGTCAGTAACTTTAAATGACTTAGAACAACAGCGATCGCGTTTTTACAATTATCTCAAGTATTTACTTTTTCAGTAAAGCAAGGGAATTTTCTGCCTCTTGCTTCACACATAACAGTGCAGCCGACCCATCCATAAATTCAAGTCAAAGCCAAGTGTCACCAGAGTCTTCAAGTAATTTTCCCACAGGTGTCTTCTCCAATCTGCTACCCGATCGTTTGAAAGCAGAACTCAGGTTAGCCGATCGCTTAGGTATCAAACCTCTTAAGGTGACAGAAACAACATTTGACGATACAATTAACGAAGGAACAATCAAATGGGCGGTAACGACAGAAAACCAACTATTAGTAATACCAAAATTTGTTGGTAGCCAAGAAATACCTCACACCGCTTTAACTCGCGGTCAGCCAGTTTTGGCAGCAGGTGAAGCAGAAATTGTTGGTAGCAATGGTGAATATTATCTTCTGGAGATTAGCAATTACAGCGGTCATTTTCAACCAAGTTCAGATAGCCTGCAAATAGGAATAGAAGCTTTTAGACAACAAGGTATTGACCCAAAAAATGCCGTAGTAAAATATTATGGAGGCCGCTAAAATTTATGACTCAATCCAAATCTGCAATCCAACTAAATCAACTACTGCAAGAGGATGCCGACTCGGTGCTAGCTTGGCTAAAAAGCATAGAATCAGGACATTCTTCGCCCCCAGAAGGATTTAATTGGTTGGGTTTAGCCGAAGCAGCAAGTTTTGATGCTCGTGAGGGCGATCGCTACCACCCAAACAAACCTAACATCAAATGGGCAGAAGTCGCAACCAAAGTATACGATCGACTGGCAGAATCAGCAAATGCTGATACCAGAGATTCTTTTATGAATTCCTCGATGATGCTGCGAGCCGCTACGATCGCAAAATTAGGAGCCATTCCCGGTCATCCAGTTCTCGATAGCGACCCGATTCTGCGTTGGTTCAACGATAGCCTAAAGATGTCTTACTCGGAAGCAGCGACAAAGGCAGCTAATTGGAAAAAATGTCAGAGCGAGGAAATTCGAGAGTTAAGACAAATTAAGAATCGCTTGCGCGTCATCTCAGTATTAGCCGATAGTGACAAGCTAGTTTTGAATCCAGAAATCAAATCTTGGCTTTCCCTGCTGGATAAATTACCATAGGACATTCAGAGTGGAAAACGTGCCGCAGGCATATCGCCCTAACGCCCCATATTTCGCTTCATTCGTTCTAGCTCATCGTTTGCTTCCCAACTCTTAAATTGTTCATCCAAAGGATCAGCGCCGCTGAAGGATGTGGGAGTCCGAGCCTGGTTCCAACCCGCAGTTTGCGATTTTTGGTCAGTTTTAGCAGTGGTACGGTTTGCCTGAGCTTGAGCGGCTTTGGCGCGTACTTCCTGCCGTCGTTGCTGAATCCGACGCAGTAATTCCTGAGCTTGTCTAATCCGCTCTTTGAGTCCCTGCATATGTCCCCAAAGCTGATTTCCTTGGCGTAGCAAGGCGGCTTCTCTCTCCTGTGCGGGTTGCACTAAATCGAATCTGTTCGCCGCCTTCGCCTTCTCAATGCGGATGTGCCAGCGTTGGATTTCTTGTGCAGTGGCAAGAATCTCATTTTCCAACTTTTTTTCTTGTAACTGGAGGTCAGCAATCAGCCGCTGGGAGTCTTGCTCTTGTTCTCGCAGCTGTTCTTCTAGCGCTTGCAACTCCAGATGGGGATTGTTCCGCAGGAATTCTTCCAAGCGACTTTCTAAAAATCGGCTGAGATCTTCAAATACGCCCACTGCTAAAACTCACTAGATAGGTTATGTTGACTTAATCTTAATTTCCTTTAGAATTCCTGTCCTACATAAATAGAACGAACTTCACCATTCCGGCGGACGATCGCTTCATCGTTGCGAACTTCCACTAAAATCCAACCACTAGAAGCGATACTTTCGCCTACGTGAATTCGGCGCGAAGCACCATTGACTTCAAAGATGGCGGCGGATTTGTCGCCTAAAACTAGCACTCCCATCAAAGTATGTTTGATGGCAGGTACAGATGCGGACGCCTGTGTGGTTTGCTGCGGTATCGCTGTCGGCTGAGGCGCTGGGTTAGGTGCCACTGCTGCGGCAGGAGAGGGTGGGACTGGTGCGGGTAGAGGCGTTGTAGCGACTGTGGGAGATGAAGTTGGGCGCGTTGTTGTAGCTGCTGTAGGAGATGAAGTTGGGCGCGTTGTTGTAGCTGTAGGAGATGAAGTTGGGCGCGTTGTTGTAGCTGTGGGAGATGAAGTTGGGCGCGAACTTGCCGTGACTCTTGGAGTTGCTGTGGGAGTAGGACGTGAAGTTGCCGCTGTTGTGGGAGTAGCTTTGACTGTAGCGCGAACAGTTGCGGTGGCTCTAGGAGATGCGATCGGAATTGAACGCAAAGCTGCGGCGACTGTAGGACTAGCCTTGGCTGTTGGGCGCGAAGTTGGACGTGCTTTGGGAGTTGCTGTAGCAGTTGGACGCGAGGCGGCGACTGTGGGAGTAGCTTTAGCTGTTGGGCGAACAGTCGCCGCAACTGTGGGAGTAGATTTAGCTGTTGGGCGAACAGTCGCCGCAACTGTGGGAGTAGCTTTAGCTGTTGGGCGAACAGTCGCCGCAATTGTGGGAGCAGCTTTTACTGCGGGTGGGGCAGGGGGATTGACGTAAACTATCTGGGGTCGTGGATAGACAGGTATGTAGACTCGCTCTAGGACGGTTGATGGGCGGCTTTGAGGTAGATTTCCTGGTATGGGAACAGGTAATAGGGCGCTAGCAGGTGGTGGTGGCGGAACAGATGCAACTTGTTGGTTATTTTCGGTTTCTTGCTCAATTAAGTCGAGCGATCGCTGCATATAATCAATAAATTCGCCATCTGCCTCCGATAAGGATTTTTGTGCTGACGGTGCAGAGGCGACGTTAATCCCAAACAGCTTATTCAGTCTGCCTTGACCGGCCAGCCATAACAGCAGTGTAATTGCTAAGGAGGCTATAGCAGCCCCTAAGAGCAGTTTATTAAGCGAGTTGCCGCGATCGTGCTGCTTTTGGGCTTTGTCGGCATCGCTGATATCTGATGTTTCCACCTGATGCGCCGTCATCCCTTGTGGGATAAGGATTGGTGGAATCGACATTTGCTGCAACGAGACGTATTCTGGTTCGGCAGTTTGAGTGGGGGGTTCGCCGCCAGTCTCCAGCATTCGGTCAACGTCTGAGAATACGTCATCCATTAAGCGATCGGCAGAATTCTCCATCGCCCAAGGCTGGCTGGGGGTTTCGGCTTCCGAGGGCTTGAGGGCAATCCGGTTGGTGCTGACTTCCTGAGACATAGATGGCTCGCTTAATTGCTGCTGAAGGTAACTATAGCGCTTTACGGTACCTTTTGAGGTTACTGACTGGGCGGAAATTTAAGATCGGGACTAAAGCCCCTGTCACACTTAAATCAACTTGTAGGGTGCGTCAGACGAAGTTATACATCGATAGAATAAGGGTTTGTGCCTCTGACGCACCCTACTCTATGTGCCAGTTGCGTATCCCAGTTTTCCCAAATAATATCGGTTAAATCCCCAGATGGTAGCAATTTCCGCTCTTCCCATCCTAGAGTACTCATGCCGTCAGCTTTAAACACAATCCAAGTTTCACTCATAACGTTCGTCCTCGAAAGAAATGATGCTGTTGCCAAAGTCGGTGGTGTCGCCCACACCCGCCCTGCACTCAAGTGCAGGGCTAATAGCGAAAGTCCATTAAAATGGACTGTAAGATTAGTATTAAGTCCACTTAAGTGGACTTTCGCTATTAGCCTGGGGTTTGAACCCCAGGCGGACTTTGCCAACAGCATCAGAAATTTGCTGACCTTCAAATACGCAATCAATGTTGAGAATTGGGTCGCCTGTAGGTCTAATTGCTTTTAGTTTCCATCTATATTTTCGCGCTATCTCCCGGCATTTCTGGGGGTCGGTCGCCGAATGGATGTTTTCTGGTTGTTTTGTCATTGCTGTTTTATTCAACCCCAGCTGTACTTAGCTGACGATTTCGCAATTCTAAATAAATCAGCAAAGCATTAACATCGGCTGGATTGACGCCACCAATTCGCGTGGCTTGTCCAATTGTCAGGGGTTTCACTTTGGCTAGCTTTTCGCGAGACTCTTTGGAAAGTGTCTCAATGGAAGCATAATCTAAGTCTGGTGGGAGTTTGCGGTGTTCGTGACGGGCAATTTGGTCAATTTGATTTTGTTGACGTTGGAGATATCCAGAATATTTGATATCTATTTCTGCGGCTTCTGTTTCTGCTGGGGAAAGGTCGGGATTGCTTAATCCGTATCTGTCTAGGTCAATATAGTGGAATCCCGGACGACGTAACAGGTCGGCGAGGGTAATGGAACCTTTGATGGTTTGTTGGGTGTCGGATGCGATCGCTTTCCCAATTTCATCATGTTCTTTTACCCGCGTCGTGTACAGTCGTTCTTTTTCCGTTGCAATATTCGCTTGCTTGGCGCTAAACAACTCCCAGCGACGGTCATCAATTAAACCAATTTCCCGACCCAGAGGCGTTAGGCGTTGGTCTGCATTATCCGATCGCAATAGTAACCGATATTCCGATCGCGAAGTCAGCATCCGATAAGGTTCTCGCAAATCCTTGGTACATAAGTCATCCATCAGCGTACCGATGTAACTCTCCTCGCGCTTGAAAATAATTTGTCCACAATTGTGGACAAATCTTGCTGCATTAATCCCAGCTACAAGACCTTGCGCTGCGGCTTCTTCGTATCCAGTAGTACCATTAATTTGTCCAGCACAGAACAAACCCTCTACTTTCTTAGTCATCAGCGTCGGAAAACACTGAGTTGCGGGTAAATAATCATACTCGACCGCATAAGCCGGACGCAGCATCGCGCAATTTTCCAAACCGGGAAGACTCCGCAACATTAATAATTGCAAACTTTCTGGCAACCCAGTCGAGAAACCTTGGATATACAATTCTGGAATATCGCGACCTTCGGGTTCGATAAAAATCTGGTGACTTTCCTTATCGGCAAAACGAACAATTTTATCTTCTATGCTGGGACAATAACGCGGCCCTTTAGCATCTACCCAACCGCCGTATACTGGGGACAAGTGGAGATTTTCCCGAATGAGGCGATGAGTTTCTGTTGTAGTGCGGGTGATATGACAAGGCATTTGTTCCCGTTCTACCCAGAGTTCGGGGTCAAAACTGAACCAGCGCACATTTTCATCTCCCGGTTGTGGTTCCATTTTACTGTAATCGACCGATCGCTTATCAACTCTGGCTGGGGTTCCCGTTTTCAGGCGTCCGGTTTCAAATCCCAGCCGATTGAGAGTTTCCGTCAATTCAACAGCAGCAAATTCTCCGGCGCGTCCGGCTGCCATCGACTTGTTTCCCACCCAAATTTTACCACCCAGGAATGTGCCTGTGGTGAGAATTACGGCTTTGCACTGGAAGGCGACACCGAAGTATGTTTCAACACCGATGATTTCCTCATTTTTACCTAGCACCAAGTCTGTTACCATGCCTTCGCGGACTGTCAAATTATCCTGATTTTCGACAATCTTTTTCATCACCGCCGCGTATTCCCGCTTATCTGTCTGGGCGCGTAACGCCCAAACTGCTGGCCCTCTGGAGGAGTTTAGCACACGCTTTTGCAGATAAGTGCGATCGGCCATTTTGCCAATTTCGCCGCCGAGTGCATCTACTTCATGTGTCAATTGTGACTTGGCTGGGCCTCCAACTGCGGGGTTACAAGGTTGCCAAGCAATTTTATCCAGAGTAAGGGTTAGTAGCAGGGTGCGACAACCCAAGCGTGCGGTAGCAAGTGCGGCTTCGCAGCCGGAGTGACCTGCACCGACAACGATGATATCAAAGGCGTCTAGGAATTGTACGGGGGTTTGGGTGGTCATGTTTCAAACTGAGCAACAAGGACTCATAATTAATATTAGCGTTTAAAATTGCAGTTAATCAGGTAAGCAAATGGTCAATCAATTATTTTACGGTGATAACCTTGACGTTTTGCGTAAGCATATCAAAGATGAATCGGTAGATTTATGTTATATCGATCCGCCTTTTAACTCTAAACGCAATTATAACCAAATTTATAATAACATCGGGAAGGAAGATAGAGCGCAAGCACAGGCGTTTATCGATACTTGGACTTGGGATGATTTTGGTAATCGAGGTTTAGCGGAAATTCTGGAAAACTATCAAGGTAGATTTACATCTCAAAGCATTGATTTAATTGCAGGTTTAACTAAGGTATTGGGTAAGGGGAGTTTACTTGCATATCTAGTTACTATGACTTTGCGAGTAGCTGAAATTTATCGAGTTTTGAAACCGACAGGTAGTTTTTATCTGCATTGCGATCCTACAGCTAGTCATTATTTGAAATTAATCATAGATGGGATTTTTTGCGCTCAAGGTGGTGATTTTAAAAATGAACTTATTTGGAAGCGAACGACTGCTCATAATGATTCAAAGCGATACGGAAACAATATAGACATTATATTTTTCTATACTAAAACTTTAAATTATATTTGGAACCAGCAATACAAACCACATGATGAAGCTTATCATCAAAGGTTTAGAAATAAAGATGATGACGGGAGAGCTTGGACTGACGATAACCTAACAGCAAAAGGCTTATCAGGTGGTGGATATGAATATGAATATAAAGGGGTAAAATCGCTGTGGCGGGTTCCAATAGAAACGATGATAAAGTTAGATGATGAGGGAAAACTACATTTTACTAAAAAAGGAGGTATTCGCCTAAAGCGCTATTTGGAAGATATTAAAGGAGTTGCTTTACAATGTCTTTGGGAAGATATACCGCCGATTAATTCTCAAGCTAGAGAAAGATTGGGTTATCCCACTCAAAAACCGGAAGTGCTTTTAGAACGAATTATCAAAGCTAGTAGCAATGAAGGGGATATAGTTTTAGATGCTTACTGCGGTTGTGGTACTACAGTTGCAGTTTCTCAACGTCTTAAACGTGAATGGATAGGAATTGATATTACTTATCAAAGTATCAGTTTAATTTTAAAACGTCTTGAGGATAGTTTTGGTAAAGGTGTACTTGATGAAATTAAATTAAATGGGATTCCGAAAGATATGGAATCGGCGATCGCACTAGCAAATAAAAAAGACGATCGCACTCGTAAAGAGTTTGAAAAATGGGCAGTTTTAACTTATAGTAATAACCGTGCAATCGTTAATCAGAAAAAAGGTGCTGATCAAGGAATCGATGGAATTGCTTACTTTCAAAGTGAAAAAGATGAACCCGAAAAAATTATCCTGCAAGTGAAATCAGGAAAAGCAAAATCAGGGGATATTCGAGATTTGCAAGGTACAATGACTCTCGAACAAGCACAGCTTGGCATTTTCATCACTCTGGAAGAACCAACGAAAGATATGATAAAAACTGCAAAAACTGCTGGGATATATCAAAATAAATTTATGAGTCAAAGTTGCGATCGCATTCAAATTGTAACCATTCAGGAAATATTAGAATCAAATAAACGTCTGGATATTCGATTGAGTTTGGAGGTACTCAAATCGGCTGAAAAACAAATGGAAGTAAAGGCGATTCAGATGGAACTGGACATTTAACGATAATTACAAAAACTGGTTAAATTCCTCAATAGTTAGTCCAGCATCTCTGATAATTCCACCCATTGTATAAGCATTAATTGGATTAGCTCTGGGAATGGTGATAATGTGTTCATCATTAGTCATAATGATATGTTTACCCTGGCGTATAACGCGGAAGCCAGCTTTTTCAAATGCGTTAACGGCTCTTAAGTGATTAATACCTGGAAGTTTTGGCATAATTATCCTACTTCCACATAACGAGATTCTGCATCTTTAGTTAATTCTTCAACCGCTTCGAGGTATGCTTGAATAGCATCTTTGATATTTTCTAAAGCTTCTGACTCTGTTTCTCCCTGCGACCAACATCCAGGTAAAGCAGGACACCAGACAGCATATCCTTCATCTGATTTGTTCAAATTGACTTTATATCGCATATCTAAATTCTCACTTTCAATTTTTGCCAAAACCTATTGCTGCTTCCAATTGCTCTTTTGTTAGTTCATATTCTTGCATTACTTCCTCAACATTCATACCCCCAGCTAACGAACCGATTATAATAGATACAGGTACTCGCGTTCCCGTAATTACAACCGCACCGTGATGGATGTCGGGGTTTATAGTTATATAGGGTGCAATTTCCATGAATTTAGCTGCCTGTTTGACTTAACTTCATTATACAAGGGATCTGCTATGGATTTCCAACTATATACAGATGTTGTACTTGTAGGCGATATACCTGAAGAAAACCTTCGTGCAGCAGATGTCGGTACAACCGTTGAACGTCACGATGTTCCCGGACGAGAAACAGGTTATAGTGTGGAATTTTTTGATATGTTAGGATCTACAATTGCAGTGGTAACTTTGCCTGGGAGTATGCTACGCGCACCCACTCATGCAGATAGACCTTCTGTGCGTTCTGAAGCACTTAGCGTTTAAGCTAGCTTTTAAAATAGATTATCTAGAGAGGTAGAAGCATGACAAAAATAGATTCAAGCCAAGCTCAAGAGCGTTTTGCAGAAATTATTACCAGTGTAGGCGATCGCGGTGAGAGAGTTGTGATCGAACAGGAAGGTAAGGCGATAGCAGCAATAATTAGTTATGCCGATTTAAAACATTTTCAAGCTTTAGAAAATGATCGAGATGCTGAAATGCTGCGGCGTGCTATGGAGAAACATGATGGTGAATTTGTCACCATTGAGGAAGTCATAGAAGGTTACAATAATCTGCACGGTACTGATTTGACCATTGAGAATATTATCAATGACTGAACGTTACGCCATACGACTCACGAAATCTGCCGAGAAAGAGTTGTATGATTTACAACTTAAGCAGTTCATGCAGGTCGTAAAAAAATATTTTCTCTTCAAGAGAATCCTAAACCCCAAGACTGCAAAAAACCTGTCATATTTAAGGTATAGTAACTCAGAGTAATATCATGTTATCCACCACTACCGAATCAATGGGCAAAATTACCACAACCCTAGTCATCACGAATCGTGCAGATCAAGTTCTGACAGCACGGGGTTTTATTCCCCCAGATGAAGTAA
>CASBRD010000221.1 GCA_949128025.1 Oscillatoriales cyanobacterium PMM_0008
CCCCAATCCCCAATCCCCAATTGCTTGACGGATATCGCATTGCCACAGTAGGAGCAGATGGAAAAATTCGACTTTGGAACCAGTTTGGAAAACCGTTAAATTCTCCATTCAAAGGTCATAAAGGTCACGTTAGAAATATGAGTTTGAGCTTAGATGGAAAGCGGATTGCGATCGCAGGTTCTGATGGTACGGTGCGAATTTGGAACCAATTCGGACAGCAATTAGCGAACTTTAATAGCACGCCGGGTGAGATTAGAAGTATGAGTTTTAGCCCTGATGGAGAGCGCATTGCCACAGCAGGCGCAGATGGCACGGTACGACTTTGGAACCAGTCTGGAAAACAGCTAAATCAATTTAAAAGTAACCCCGGTGGAGTTTGGAGTCTAAGTTTTAGTCCGGATGGACAGCGCATTGCCACCACTGGTGCAGATGGCACGGTGCGAATTTGGAAACAATTCGGCCAGCAGTTGACTCAATTCAACACTAATCAAGACAGAGTTTGGAGCGTAAATTTTAGTCCGGATGGACAGCGCATTGCCACAACTGGTGCAGATGGCACGGTGCGGCTTTGGAACAAATTTGGGCAGCAGTTGGATAAATTCAACTCTCATCAAGGTGAAGTTTTGAGCGTAAGTTTTAGTCCCAACGGACATAGCCAGGATGGACAGCGCATTGCTACCGCCGGAGACGATGGTACGGTGAAACTTGCGGATTTGTGGGATTTACAGGTGTCGCGCTCGGTCTCGCGGGGTAAACAATTACTTCTCAAAGATAGAGAGTTTTGGCGTGTAACTTTTAGCCCCAACGGAAAGCACATTGCCACAGCTTACTCCAATGGCATGGTGCGACTTTGGAACGAATCTGGACAGGAGTTAATTTCTGCATTCAAAGCTCATAAAAGTTTGGTTTTAAGTGTAAGTTTTAGCCGTGATGGACAGTACGTTGCCACATCAGGAGATGAAGGCATTGTGCGGCTTTGGAACCAATCCGGGCAGATGTTAGCTGAATTCAAAAGCGATCGGGCCAAAGTTAGAAGCATCAGTTTTAGCCCCGACGCCAAACGCATCGCTACCGCCGGAGACGACGGCACGGTGAGGTTCTGGAACCAATCTGGAAAACCCCTAGCTTTAACTTTCAAAGCACATCAGAGTCGAGTGTGGAGCCTATCTTGGTCGCCGGATGGACAGCACATTGCCACCGCAGGAGATGACAGTACCGTAAAAATTTGGAATCCAAATGGTGAGATTTTGACTCAATTTAATACCGAGCAAGGCGAGGTTAGAAGTATGAGTTTTAGCCCCGATGGACAACGCCTTGCTACTGCGGGCTCGGATGGTACAGTCAAACTTTGGGTTAGGTTTGATAAGCCATCTGGACAACTGCTGCTAGCTCAATTTAAAGCTCAAACGGGAGATATTTTTAGCGTCAGTTTTAGCGCAGATGGGAAGAGTTTAGCTACTGCTGGTTCTGACAGCACTGTAAGGATATGGCGCGTTGAAGAATTAGATGAATTGTTGGAGCGGGGGTGCGAGTGGCTAAAAGATTACTTGGCTACTCATCAGGAAGTTAGAGAGCAATTAAAAGTGTGTAAGTAGTACAGAGAAACCCGGTTTCTGAGGTGTACTTCATCCAACTGAAAACCCCTATAAATCCAAAACCCTAATCAATCTTTCGGCAACCCTAAATCTGGCAAACCTTTCACAATTTTAACGGTTTCTAAACTAACCGTAATCACCTGTTTAATTAAGCGCACAATATATTCTTCATCATCAAGTCGATTGGGATCATTTGTAATACCACTACGGTTATCTGTGCTAACCTGATATTGGTCAATTATCCAATCTAAAGCAGAACGATTGCCTAAGCGATATTCAAATACTTCTGGTGGAATATCTGCTAAGGTGAGAAAGTCGTTATATTTGATTTGAGTTTTATCTTTAGAAAGGCGCATTTTTTCCACGCGCCAATCAATTGGTAAGTCTTTGTTTTCGATATGTTTTAGGCGATATTCCGGCTGTTGTTCGTAGTTAACGTGAATTTCTGCCAGTCGTTTTCCTGCTGTTGCGAAAGGATGAAATTCTGGCGCGAAGGGAATGCGCGGAAGTTCTCTTTTTAGGTTAGCGGCGTAGCGTTCTCGGTAGTGGGGATGATGGAGAAGTGAGTATGTGTAATGGAAGATATCCCATTTGGTAATTGTGGTATCTTGGTAATGGGTGCGATATTGTTCTAATGCCCAATCGGTGATGTTTTCTCTGCGGTTTGTTCCGTCTTCATCGTAGGTGTAGAATGGGAAGCATTGAGAGTCACCGGTTAAATGCAAATCAGGAATATATTTAACGATTAAACAATGAAATGGTTTAGTATTACCGATACCACTCCAACAAATTATCTGATTCTCTTCTTCAATTTTAGGAGTAGGTAAGATTGATGGAAATTGGTAACGTCTATTGTTCAAATGACGATCAAAATAAAGCCAAGAAACTATAAATGGTCGGTAAAGTGAGCGTCTTAATCTATCAGAATTATATTTTACTATTACACCTCTAATTAAATGCTCTTTTAAGTCACCCGACCAACTAATTCTAGTCTCATCACAGGTCACAAAATCGTCAATAGTAAGAAAATTATTACCTTTCTGCTTCCATTGAATTAGCTGTTCATTATAAGTAGTAATCATTGTTTGAATGTTTGCTGAAACTTCCTCATGGCTAAAATTATATGCCCAAACATCTCGATTAGTTTTAACTCCGTTGCTAAATAATTTGAAAATACAATCACTTACCTCTCCTTTTGTGGATTTTGTTTCCTTGCTTCCTAATGCAATAAACGTCTCAAAATCATCTTCTAAGCCTTCAGTTAGCCAAGTATGATTTTTATCAGGTTTAATTTCTTCCCATTCTACATTACCAATATGCTCAAGTTTTCCTAAATAATCTAACTTTTCTTCTTTCCGCCAAAACTCATCCATTCGAGCATAGTAAATTTGTGATTTTCTCATAAATTATCCCTAAATTCCTCAAACAAAGCCTTCAAATATCGCTATCCATTTTCCATCTGTTCTAGCTTTTCTTGTAACTGTTGAAAAACTAATTCACCATCGACAACTTTTCCTTGAGGAATTTGTTCTGTACCTTCGGCAATCTTTTCCCTTAGCTCAAACAGTTGTTTTTCTTTGTAATCATGTTCCTCCAAAATTTTAAAGCGTTCTTACGGAATTTTATGGCCATGTTTTACCCAATCTGTCATATCAACTAACTCTTCATCTTCATAGTCTGATAGTGAACCAAACATTTCATTTAGTTCTTCTTGTTCTTCATCACTGACGTATGGTATTAAAGCTTGACATAGTAACAGTCTTTCTTCTCGCAAAACTTCGCGAATACTTTCTTTAATTAAAGCTTTAAGTTCTTGTGCTTCCATCTCTACTCCGTATCTTTTGAACTAACTTGCTTTTTTACAAATATATTAACACACCCACGCACCTCAATTACTAAATAACTTAAAAATACAATCACTTACATCTCCTTATAATCTAACTTTTCTTCTTTTCGCCAAAACTCATCCATTCGAGCATAGTAGATTTGTGCTTTTTTCATAAATCTTCTGGTACCAATCCTGTTTTTTTAGCAATGCGAGCAAGCATTTTCGATCCGATTTCATCGCTATTCCCAAACGAGAATACATAATCATCCCAACCTTCTCTCTCTAGGATTTTATGCGATCCCGTTTGTCTTTTAACACACCATCCAATTTTCTCCAGTGCAGCTAACACTTTTCTCCCTTTTGTCGATGACCACTGACTCATATTACTATCCTCTAGGCAGCAACAAAAGTGAGACTTGTCAAACCTAAGCTGATCTCGCCGTGTTCCAGTTTGTCAGCAATCACTCGCAAAGCTAAAGCTTGGACATTAGCTATCGCTTCTTGTTGAGTTAAACCATACACCAAAACACCTGGTATTTCTATAATTTCTGCAATCCAACGGCCATCATTTTCTTGTTCAAATTCAATCGTGAAGTGAGTTGATATTGAGCTTTGCATTAAATCACCTCTATCGAAATTTTATGACCATGTTTCACCCACTTTGCCATATCAACAAATTCTTCATCTTCATAGTCTGATGGTGAACCAAATTGTTCTTGAATTTCCTGCATTTCTCGATCGCTAACATACGGAATCGAAGCCAAACTAAAAGCAAGTCGTTCTTTTCTCAATACTTCAGGAATGATTTCTCGAACTGCTTGAGCAGCATAATGTAAAGCTTCCTGAATATCCTCTATTTTCAAGTCAGGAAATGCCTCTAAAATTTCATTATCTCTCATTCCTTCGGCAAACATCCCAACAACAGTAGCAACAGGAATCCGTAAATCACAAAGGCAAGGAACTCCCCCCATTTTTTTCGGATTGACTGTAATTCTTGTGAATTTCATAATTAATCGCTCTCCTTACGATAGTATCATAAACTTCTAAACCCAATTTTTATACAGAGAACGGGTAAAATTTAATACTTCTTCCTGTCTTTCTTCTGAGAGTTTTTGGACGGCAGAGGTAATGCGATCGGCAAGAGATACCCAAGTTTTTGTTTTGGCTTGCCAAACTACGATAAACTGTTCGGGAGAAAGGGTATGGAGTGCCAAGGTTTCCCCTTCAGGGTTTGTAAATTCTACTTCAGATGCGCGATCGCTATATTGTTCCACAATAGCACCGCGATCGCCCGCCGATCGTCCTAATTCAGGAATATCAACCAGTAGTTCCACCACATCAAATAAATCAGGTTTAATCATTTGCGCCTCCTAACATAAAGAGTAACAAGTCTTGCAATATCTTCATTCGGTCTAACTATCCATCCTGTGCGAACAATTTCTTGCTGTCCTGCTTCCATTCCCCTTATTTCCAAATCAACCTGATATCGCTGTCCATGTTCATCAGATATTCCCAAATTTGCCTCTGCATCCATAACTTGTGCTTGAATTTGCTCTAGTAAAGCTTGATAATTATCTTGAGTAAATCCCAAATATTGACGAAACATTATAGCTTTATCTTTTCCAATTGGATTATCCTGATTTAGGGCATAATCTGTACATTTTCGTGGATCTATCAATAGTTGCTTGGCGACATCTATTAGCCTCATTATATTTACTCTGTCCGCTTTTTAACAAAAATATTAACACTCACACCCACCTGAATACCAAACACATTATGAGTCGTCCCTGACAGCTTAGGATTTTTTCTCACATTTCCCCCCAAATCAAACACATATATTTTATCAAAATCTTTCTCTAGCTGCTGTCTCATCCCATCAAAAGCTATTTGTTCGATAAAACTGTTATTAGTAACAAAAGCAACTATACCTTCATCACTTATTCTATCACTCGCCCACCGAATCGCCTTCACATAAGGATCGGAAAGAGCATTTTTATTAGTCGCCTTTGATGCTTTGGCGTAAGTTGCCGAAACAACATCATCTATTCCCGTTTTATCTTTTGTCGTATATCTCCGATTTTTATTATTATCATTTTCATTCAACTGACCAACATTATAAGGAGGATTACCCATAATTACAAAAATATTTGACTGTCTCTGTCTTTCCACGCGCTTCATATTTTCAGGACTAAATAAGTTTAACTGTTGAATGGCTTGATCCTCAAAGGTATCAACCAAACAAATCCCTTCAAAAGTTTTATATTCCCCCGCCTGCTCAAAATATTCATGCTCAATATTCATTGCCGCAATATAATAAGGCAACAGCATCACCTCATTACAGTGCAATTCATGTTCATACTTATAAGGTAAAGCCGATTTTTGAATTGCGGCGATTTCTCGGATTACCCGAATAATAAAATTACCCGTTCCCACAAACGGATCGAGAACATGAACGCCTTGATCAACTAACGATTTGCCAAACTCCCTCTGCAAAATTTCCTCAACACTTTTCACCATAAAACTTACAATCGGTTGAGGAGTATAAACAATCCCGTGAGTATCGGCAACTTTTACCGAAAACCCTTGGAAAAATCGCTCATAAATCCGATTGAGAAAATCCTGTTTTTGGGCATAATCATCGATGGTTGCTGCGGTTTCCTCGATCGCACCATAAAACCGATCCAACTTATTCAAAAAATGACTGCGACTAAAAGATTTAGAAGTTAAAGCATTAATTACTTTCTCAATTTCTACCGCAATAATATTACGTTGAGCAAAATCAGGATTATTAAACACGCTGCGAAAAATGCGCTCAGTCAATAAATGCTGAATCAACATTTCCTCAACCGCTGCTTCCGAAAGATTGGGGTTAATTGATTGACGACAAAGTTGCATAAAGTCGGCAAAAGCATCAATAAACTTTTTGTTTTTCTTCTCCTGATCTCTGATTAATTCTAGTAACGCAGTAGCGTGTTCCTTAACGCGAATACCAAACTCTTCAACCGCCCTTTCCCATTGTTCAATAGCTGGGGGTCGATATTCAAAGAATTGGCGAACGACATCTACTAACGCCTGTGGTTTGGTGATATCTTCATCCATCACCAGTTTGCCATCTTGGTAGAGAATAGCGCGATCGGGCCGTTGAAAAATGATATTATCTTTGGGATAGCCAGCAGCAAACTTTTTCGGAATTTCCTTCTTTAAATCATCCTTAATATCCTTCGCTTCCCAATAAGCACGCGCCAAGTTATAATCATCAACCAATGCCCCATCCATCCGAATGGGCTGTTTCTTGGGTCGCTTGATGGCATATTGTGGCACCAATGTCCATTTGAACTGCCGACCACAGGACTCAAGCAACTGCTGAAATGCCGTTTGCACAGCCCCTTCATGCAAAACCCCCAGTTTGGCATACTGTTCTAAAGCTTCGTAGTAGGCTTTAACAGGTTTGTTGCTTGGCTTGAGACTGAGATTGGGCATATAAAAGCTTACGTATAAGCAAACAATTAACTTTCTCCAGTATGCCTAACTATAGCTAATTGGGACGGTTCGGTCGGCGATCGCGTAGCCTGCCCTTGGCGATCGCTGACCCATCGTAAAGGGCAGTAGTAGACTGATTCAGAAAATAGTTACACTATATGATGTCATCTCGTAATTGCATAGGTTGCAACTATGGAACGAGAAGCTGTAACTATCCGCATTCCTGCCGACCTGCTTGAGCAAGCGAGGCAGTTTCCAGAAGGCAGTGAGTCTTTTAACGAGATGGTTGTCGAAGCGATCGCCCGTGAGGTGCGACGACGGCGAAGTCTGGCAGCCCATCAGCGCATAGTAGCTCGTAGCGCCGAAGTAGAAGCTGCAACAGGTATTAAATCAAGCTCTGTGGACTTGATTCGTCAGTTGCGAGCAGATGAGGGACGGCGTGACTAAGTGTATCGACACCAGTGTTTGGATTCCTTATCTTTTACCTGAAACACTGCAACTCCAAGCCAGAAACTTGATCGTTCCGTTACTGACATCAAATGTGCGTTTGGTTGCTCCAGCATTTGCATGGGCAGAAGTTGGCTCAGTATTGCGAAAAAAAGTTAGGTTGGGGGCAATTACCGCAGCACAGGCAGAGGGATTTTATGATGACTTCTGCCAAATGCCTGTTGACTATCTTGATAGCGATGCTATTCGTGCCAGAACATGGGCTATAGCCGAACAGTTCTCGCTGGCAACTCTCTATGATGCTGCTTTTCTGGCAGTCGCCGAGCTAGAATCTGCCGAATTCTGGACAGCAGACCAATCTTTGCTCAATACGCTTACACCATGTCCAGCTTACGTCCAAAAACTGGAAGCATAAATTACGTCATAACCGGGTGCAGATAACCTTACCGCCCTCAGCGCCGCCGCCTACTTCTCGATCGCTTATCTTCCAGAGAAACCACCTCAGCTTCTCTACTCTCTCTCGCCACCCGAATCAAAATTCCAGCCCCCAGCAAACTCGCAATCATCGAATTACCGCCATAGCTAAACAACGGTAAAGGCAAACCCGTCGTTGGTAGCGCACCCGTCGCCACCCCAATATTCATCAGCGACTGTCCCACCATCAAAATCATTACACCGATCGCCACCAGTCGATGAATCGCATTTTGAGCCTTCATCGACACAATCAATGCCAGCGTCCCGTACACTAAAAGCAACAGCAACAGCACCAAAGAGCCTGCAAAGCCAAACTCTTCAGCAAACACAGCAAAGATAAAATCCGTGTATTGAATCGGCAGATAAAATAACTTTTGCTGAGACAGCCCAAATCCAGCACCCCAAGTCCCACCAGAACCAACCGCCAGCAGACTTTGAACCAACTGGTAACCATCCTGCATTGGATCGGCCCAAGGATTCAAAAAAGACATGATCCGCCGTCGCTGATATTCCTTAAAACTGATACTGATAGTCGCTAGCAGCAATCCACCCAAAGCCGTTCCCATCAGGTAAATATAAGGTAACCCAGCTGCCAAAGCGATTAGCCAAATAGTAATCCCGCAGAATGCCGTCGTACTCAAGTTAGGTTGCAGCAAGATACCCAAAAGCACCAGAGCGAAAATCAACAGCCAAGTCAAACGAACTTTCCAGCTCAACCGATCCCATTGACCAAATATCCTAGCACTCTGTAGCACTAGGAAAGGCTTGATCAGCTCCGAGGGTTGAATTGGCATCGGGCCTAAAGACAGCCAGCGGGTCGCTCCATTAGCAGTAGTTCCCAATCCTGGAATCAAAGTGACTAAAATCAATGCTAACAGCAGCACCACAAACCAATGAGCCGTACCCAAGACATAGCGCAGGGGGAAATGCACCATCAGGTTAAATCCCACCATGCCAACCATAACTGAGACGAGTTGGCGCTTGAAATAGTACAGCCCATCTCCGTAATAGGCGTCCCCGACCGGATAAGACGCCGAGAACAACACCACCAATCCCATAAACAGCCACAGGAAGGTTAACCACCGCAACAATCGGGCTTCTATTGCCCATTCCTGGAGGTCGCTATCAACAAAGGGAATTAGGTGACGTAAGTTCACAAACCGCTATATAACATCTAGACTGCGCTCCAACCAATCTACACTACTCTGACAAAATTATAAAAACTTTGCCGCCTTCGATCTCATGACTGTAAGCCATGACATCGAAGGCGGCGCTATTTCAAACTCCCAATCCCCCAAGGGGGATGGGCATTTTTCGAGAATTTTTTGACATGATTCTCGTTTTTCGGTAAAGCTTATCTTCGGGATTTAAAGGAGTCCTGTATTAGCACCCTGTTTACCAGTCGCTAGCTCAACTTTGACGATTTTGCCACCCATTTTCATAATCCGTTGCTGTTCGCGAAACCAGTTGTCATAGGGGACTAGCTTCGTAAAATAGGTGTTTTGGAGTTCCCGCTGAGTCCGAATGCGTGTCTGACTGGGAACGCAGGCAGTTATCTTGAACATCCGCATGGGTTAAATTCTCCTGGCATTTAATAAAAGTTTAGGGTGTTGTTGACACTCTCAGGTCTGAAGACGCTGAGATTCTTGGTTCAAACGAGTCCACTTAACACAGAACAGTTACCTGTTTCATGCCAGAGATGGTTCTCTCCCCAAGCGTTCATCCAATGTAAGGGATCTGTTTGGGTATGCCCTACCCTACAGTTTAAAACCTAAAAATTTGGTTTCTCTGGTACTTGATGCAAGCGAGTTTTTACCTGTACAAGCTATTTCCTGTACAGAACCCCCTAAACCTAGTTTTCAAGGTGCTTTGCCTTTCGGCTACTGGGTTTTTTTAAGTAGGTTGAATACCCTTTCCTACTAAAATTCAGTTTACCACATCGAAAATTAAAAGTTGTCCTTATTAAAAAATCCAAGGGGAATAAATTTACTTGAGTCGATTTTCATCCCAGCCCTGAAGGGACAGGGTTTTCAATCTCCGATAACGTTTATATAAAAACCAAGGTCTGGGAGTCAAGAGTAAATACTAGCCGAAGACAACTTATCCGATGAATTAGACAAGCCCCCAACGCTCTAGCATTGACTCCAGACTTCCCAGACCGTGACTAGGACAGAAGACAGAGCTTTGAAACTAAGCCTTCAGCTCCTCAAGAAGCATCTAGCTCAAGCCAGAGCAGATGTAGTCGAAGTAAACGCCCATTTCCTTACCAGCATCAGAACCCACGAGGCTGGCGGTAACTTCCTTCATAGCTTGGATAGCTTGCACTGTAGCTGAGACGGGAACGCCCAAGGAATTGTAGGTTTCCTTCAGCCCGTTGAGTACGCGCTCATCAAGAATGGAGGGGTCACCAGCCAACATGGCATAGGTGGAATAGCGCAGGTAGTAGTCCAAGTCGCGGATGCAAGCGGCATAGCGACGGGTGGTGTACATATTGCCACCGGGACGGGTGATATCAGAGTACAGTAGGGCTTTGGCTACTGCTTCTTTGACAATGGTAGCGGCATTAGCGCTGATGGCGGTTGCAGCGCGAACGCGCAATTCGCCAGTTTGGAAGTAGCCTTTCAGCTTTTCCAGAGCGGAGCTGTCCAGGTATTTACCTTGAACGTCAGAGGAGTTGATAACAGCGGTAATCGCGTCTTGCATCTTTTTGCTTCCTTAAGTCACCTAATCTGGAAATCTTTAACTGAGTGCAGAGGGAGGACTTTGTCCTACTGCATCGCACCAATCACGTAGTCGAAGTACGCACCAGCTTCAGATGCGTCTTCAGCAGACAGCAAGGAGGTGGCAACATTCTTCATGGCGCGGATGCCTTCAGCTACCGCAGGAATGGGGGTGCCCAGGGAGTTGTACATTTCACGAACGCCCACCAAACCGATTTCTTCGATCGGAGTGACATCGCCAGACACAACTCCATAGGTTACCAAACGCAGGTAGTAGTCTAGGTCGCGCAGGCAAGTAGCGGTCATTTCTTCACCGTAGGCATTGCCACCGGGAGAAACAACATCAGGACGCTTTTGGAAAAGTTGGTCGCCAGCTTGCTTAACGATGCGTTCGCGAGAGTCGGTCAGTGTTTGGGCGATACGCAGACGGCGTTCGCCACCAGTGACGAAGCTCTTGATGCGATCGAGTTCACCAGGGCTGAGATAACGAGCCTCAGCATCGGCATTCACGATGGATTTCGTGACGATACTCATTTACGGAATCCTCCAAAAAATATGTAACCAGGTGTGTTTTAACTGGCAAAAAGCAACTGTGTAGCTGATTTGAGTTATCTGTTGCGATCGAACCCCAGATTATAACTTATGCCTAAGCACATTTATTCTGAGGCCAGCTTCAGTATTCTTCAAACTTCTCATCTATCAGAAGTAAATCTGATTTCCGACACAGCTACCTTCGCAAATATTTTGCGACATTACCGTCACATTTTGACGCTGCTCTTAACACTTTGTAATAAAAGTCCTAATGTTTGCATTGTGACAGGCAACCAACTGGAAATAGCCTTATCTCCAAGAACAGCAGGAGATAAGGCTAGAGACTAGAAAAGTCAAAAGTCAGTAGGGGCGGGTTTTGAATGAGTGACTTTTGTTGCCCCTTCTTTTAGAACCGACCGCCCAAGTAAGAGGGCGATAGGCTCGACCAAGGCTGCTTCACCAAGTCTGTGGCTGCTTTGACGCTGCCCAGGTAGTTGCCAGCAGGTAGAGAGGGGAAGCGATCGTAAGGCACCACATCCTCACCGAAGTATTGCGCGTACTCTGGACTCTCGACCACTGCTTCTACGGCGGCCTTCAACCCTTTCTCGGCCAGAATCTGGTTGTATTGACGGATTTCGGCCTGCGTAGCTGGGGCCCGACCCAGAAGGTGACGGAAAAGAAACTCAATCACCTTAGTGTTGGGATAAGGAGTGTAGAAGCGCCGACGATAGATTTCGGAACTAGCCAGAGAGCGAACAAAATCGCGTACAGAGATTTCCCCATTGCGAAGCTTGCTTTCCAGGTCAGAACGACGGAACTCATTGGGAACTTGACCGCTGAACACATCCATCACTTGACAGTAGACAGCGTTGAGTACCAGAGCTATTTCACCCTGATTCATCCCTGGGTTCATGCGGTAAATCCGAGCCGGTTTGCGGCGCGTCGTACCGACACCCACCTCAACAGATTGCCCTTGACCGTTACTAAAGGAGCGTCCCTTCTCGATAAACAGCGGCTTGGTTTTATCCATAGCTCGTGCTTGACGCGCTATATCCGCCATCGCCTTGCCCATCAGCGGCATTTTGGTGGCATCCATGCGAGGCTTCACTGTTGAGAAGCTAGGTACTACGACGTCATCGCTTTGCTTCGTGAGCTGGTTGTACAGTTTTTGGCTATTCGGGAAGTTAGCGGCGGGTAACGTCAGGAAGCGATTGTAAGGAACTGTATCTTCACCAAACGCACTACCGTACTCAGCGCTGTTCACGATCGCACCGATAAAGGCACGAATACCGCCAGAAGCGAGAATCTGGTTGTATTTGCGAATTTCTGCTTGGTCTAAAGGTGCCCGTCCCAAGAAGTGCTTGGTGCCGAGTTCGATTACCTTTGTGTTGGGATAGGGAGTGTAGAACTCCTTAATGTAAAGGGTCGATTCCCCCAAGCTTGTGATAAATTCCTTGAGGTTGATTTCACCATTGCCCAGTTTGCTTTCTAGGCCGGTGAATTCATTCTTCACCATGTAAGGTTCGACATCGCGCTCAAATATCTGCCGATAGGCAGCGCGAATCACAGTTCCCAACTGATTCTTATCGCTGTTGCCCGTCAGCTTGAAGACTTTGGTTTGCTCGCGCTTCTTGCTGACGCCTTGGTTGATGCGGAATTGAATATCGGGTTCAGTCCGAATGTCTTTGACTTCACCCAATTCGACAAAGAGCGGATTTTCTTCTTTGTCTACCCTGAGACCAGTTTCGCCGATGCTGCCAACGCGGAGATTGCGTAGGGCTACGCCTTGCGGGGTCAGATAACGCTCGTAAGGAACGGTATCTTCATTAAATGCCTCGTTGTACTCCAAGCTATCAATCAAGGCATCGACTAGCGCGTAGAAGCCTTTTTTGGCACAAATATCGAAGTATTTGTTGTTTTCTGCACGCCCGTAGGTGGGGCGACCCAATAAGCGGCGATGGATATATTCGATCGCTTTACACACATACAGCGATGTCCAGTACAGCTTGCGGAACAAGTCTGACTTCGCCAATGCGCGAATAAACTCCCGCACTGTAATCTCGCCGTTTTCCAGCTTGATTTCGGCTAGCTTCAGGCGCTGACCTTCGTAAACATCCCGCCCAAACACCTGCAAGTAACAAGCACGAATCAGCGCTTGGGTTGAACTTTCCGTGAATTTAACGCTGACGCCCTGTTTGGTGAAACCGCGCTTTCCGCCAAATCCCGTAAAGCCAGGAAGTTGATCGAGCTTAAACACCTTGGGTCCCAGCGTACCCGGTGCTTTACCCCGCGCTGCTGGGTTGCTGAGTTGGTTTTCGATGCCAGCGCCGCGACGAATCAGAATCCGCCGGGTATCCTTACCAAAAGGAGCGGGTCGGCTGCTGGGATTGCGAGTTTCTTTCGGGAAGATTGCCCCAAACTGAATTTCTAGGGGGTCGTTACCGGAACCGTAGGGGTGTCGATCGGGCAGGGGCCGATCGTAAGCTGCAAAGGTGGTGATGAACTGCGGTACTTTGCGGAATGGCGCACTGTAATTAAACAGGTCTTGCTGCGGCCCCCAGTTGCGACATTCTTGGGCTTCTTGACCCAATCCCCGGATGTAGGGTACTGTTTCTTCCCCGAAGTAGTCGGAGTATTCTTCGGAATCTACCAATGCGTCTATTAGACCTGGTAGACCTTTGTTTGAGACTAGAGCAAAATATTTTTGCACTTCTTCCCGGCTGGAAGGGCCGCGTCCCAAAATGTGACGGAAAGCTAGTTCTAGAGCGCGACTGTTGATGTAAGGCTCGAAGAAGTTTTTCCGATACAGGGGAGATTTACCCAAACGACGGATAAATTCCTTCATGGAGATTTCGCAGTTCTTCACCTTGGATTCCAAGTCGGAAATTCCCAGGCTGTAAGCGCGAGTAATATCTCGTTCAAAGACTTGTCTGTAGGCAGCTTTAACAACATCTTGTTTTTCTTTAGCAGAAAGTCCCGGTTTCATGACGAATTTGGGACGCCGCTCTGCCGCTAGAGAGTAAATTTGGGGCAGCTGCAAACCTTGCTCGTCGCCAGGACGTTGCCGCACTTTGTCTGAGGGGGTTGGGGCTTTAAATTCGGCAATCAGAACATCCATGTACTGAGTGACAATATTTGCCCCTTCTGAGTCTTGCCGGAAATAACCCAGTGCCGCTTGCCTCATTTCTTGCAGGGCTACGATGGTGGCTTCTCCAGAGCAAGCATTTTCAATAATTTCCCGCAATCCTCTTGTGTTGACGGCGATGATATTGGGGTCACCGGCGACGATCGCATAAGTGACGTAGCGCAAAAACCAGCTGAGATCCCGCAGCGATTTCTGCATATTGCTGGGGCCGTAGCGGGCCACGTTGATCGGTCGGAAACCAGCTGGCACCGGCCCACCGCCAGTGGCACTAAAGAGCGATCGCAATCCCTCGAAGAAACCGCCGCTAGTTTCCACATAAGTTGCGGTTCCTAGCTTCATTCCTTCCTTCGTGTCTACAGCAGTTCCAGCCATGCTCATCACTGGTGCTTGCTTCGGCTTTTCTAAGAAAGCCATCGGGGAACCGCCGACAAAAATCCGGTTAGCTGCGCGGGAAACGATCAGATCGGAATTTTGCGTGAGCGTGCCAGCAATTTCCAGACGTCTAGCGCCAGAACTGAAATAGCTGGCCAGTTCGCTCAGCTCGCCGCGCTCTAAAAAGCGGTCTTGTTGTTCCGCTTGGGAAATTGTCGCAACTGGTACGGTTTGATATAGTTGCGGACGCGCAACAGAGCTTCCACCACTTGCTTTTACACTCATCGGTTCTCAAAAGCTCCCTATAGAATTGTCAGATGTTCAGATGTCAGATGTCAGATGCTTCGTCGGCTTCGATGCTTCTTGGGCCGTGCCTTCCTTGATGGACTGAGGGCAGTACAAAGTACGGCAAGGCTGGTCTTATTAGCGAAAGAGTGGCAGCAGCCCACCTTCTGTAGGCCGAAATAACTTTACTTTGCCTTGACCGCTTGGTTTTTGCGGTCTTTGCTTGTCTTCCTTCTTCCCCTAGAGGGTAAAGAGGCGAGTGGATTAAAGGGGAATTTGTTAAAACTGGTCGCCCCTTAGCAGTCAGACCCTTTTCCTTTTAAGCGCGGTTTTGCGGCTAGGGCCGATCGGCACATACACCACAGAGCCACACTTTTTTGCCTCTGACGAAAGCATTGGGTAAGGGTGCTTTAATAATTGCCTGGGTTTAACCAGCCCAGTCTTTAGATTAGAATGTTTCGGGCTCGTCACACTCATTTATTAAAAAATGTGTAGAACTAGCCTCTCTGGATTACTACGTAATCATACTAGATTGCGGCAGCGTAACTGAGAAAATCGATAAGTTTTGTTACGTTTGTTCTTATTAGGGGCTACTGACCATTGACCACTGACCATTGACCATTGACCATTGACCACTGACCACTGACCATTGACCAATGACTAATCAAGATATTACTTCCGCCGTCGAGCGTCTCTACGATACTTACCCGTTTCCGCCAGAACCTTTGCTGGATAGTCCGCCACCTGGGTACAACTGGCGCTGGAATTGGCTGGCAGCTTATAATTTTTGCACTGGACAAAAACCGCAGAAGCAGGATATCCGCATTCTGGATGCTGGGTGCGGCACTGGGGTCGGGACTGAGTACCTGGTTCACCTTAACCCCCAGGCTCAAGTTGTTGGCATCGATCTGAGTGGGGGGGCTTTGGCAGTGGCTAAAGAGCGCTGTCAGCGATCGGGTGCCTCTAGCGTCCAGTTCCATCATCTCAGCTTGTATGAGGCAGGACAACTCCCCGGCGAGTTTGACTTGATAAACTGCGTGGGGGTGCTGCACCATTTGCCCGATCCGAAACGAGGTATTCAGTCCCTAGCCGCTAAGTTAGCGCCTGGGGGATTGATGCACATTTTTGTCTATGCGGAACTGGGACGCTGGGAAATTCAGCTGATGCAGAAAGCGATCGCACTCCTCCAAAGCCGATCGCAGGCGGGGACGCCAGCGCCACGCGACTACCGCGATGGTGTCCAAGTTGGGCGTCAGATATTTGCTTCATTACCAGAAAATAATCGTCTTGTCAAGAGAGAAAAAGAAAGATGGTCAATGGAAAATCAACGGGATGAATGCTTTGCCGATATGTACGTTCATCCCCAAGAAATTGACTACAACATCGATACTTTGTTTGAATTAATTGATGCTTCTGGGTTAGATTTCGTCGGCTTTTCTAATCCTAAAACTTGGCAGCTAGATCGACTTTTGGGAAATAATCCAGAATTGATGGAACGGGCGGAAGAATTGAGACTTCGCGAACGTTATCGATTAATAGAACTATTAGATCCAGAAAACATCACCCACTATGAATTCTTTCTAGCGCGTCCTCCTTTACCGTCATCAGATTTGTCATCAAAAGAAGCGCTTTTAGCAGCAATTCCAGAGCGCAATCCTTGCATGGATGGATGGCCGAGTCGATGTTTGTTCAATTACGATTATCAGATTGTGAACTTGTCGGAATCTGAATTTGAATTTTTGCAAGCTTGTGATGCAAATTCAGATAAACGTAGAACGATAGGAGAGATTTTGGCTAGTGTAAAATTGGAAGAAGAGGGAGTGCGATCGATCCTAGAACAACAACTTATTTTGCTAACTCCGAACATAAAATGAAGTAAGAGAAAAGCTTATCAAAAAGTTGGGAGGCCATTCAATGTCTAAGATGACAGAGGCAATCGACCGAATTGCAGCTTGTGCAGAACAAAGAAAATTCCGGAGTTGTCTTAGAGATTGGATGATCTGTAGCGGCTATGATTCCTCGTTTGGCTCTGACCCATGACAGCAGCTAACTACGATGCTATGAGCCTTGATGAGTTACGTCGATATGTTTTAACATATCGAGAAGATATTGATGCGTTTCACAAATACATCGATCGCTCAAAAGCGGCGGGGCGCATGATCGTCATAGACTTGGATGACGCCCATTGGGAAGAAAATATAACCGAGCGAATTAAACAAATTACACCTGTTGAGGGTGAATCACAAGAGTCGTAGTCTTGCCTAACAAATATTAACCTAATAAAGCGCTGCGCCGGACAGACGGGCGATCGCAAACTAAAATGTAAACAGGACTAAGGCCAACTGTCACACTTAAATCAACTTGTAGGCTAGGCTAGAACACCTATCAGATAAACTGTAATGGAAACGCAAGATTTAACAACCAAACCCGCCTGTACTGAGTTTTGAATTGAAATGAGCTTAAACGGACAGAGCAAAATTCCACAGATCCTTAAAAATCATGAAGCGGAAGTCTTAGCCGACTGGCTGGGCGAGCAAATGGCAGCTGGTATCCGCAAAGACTTGCTCAAGGAAATAGAGTTGCGCGAAGAGTGCAGAGAATTCCTGGAGTTATTTACAGATGCTATCCAACAGGGTAACTTAACCAACATCCAGTCCACCGAATGGCGTAGCGTGCGGGAGATGCTGACTAGCGTTTCGCGCACGCGCACTCAGAAAGGCTTCACGCCAACAGAAACAGCAAACTTTGTATTCTCGTTTAAGCAGCCCTTATTCAAGCGCTTGCGCCAAGAACTGGGACAGAATGGTGAAGCCCTAGTGGAAGAAATTTTGTCTGCGAGTAACCTTATAGACAAACTGGGTCTGTGGACAACTGAAATTTATCAGAAAACCCGCGAGGAGGTAATCCTGCGCCAGCAAGAAGAGTTAATGGAACTCTCAACGCCAGTCGTGAAGCTGTGGGAAGGCATTTTAGCCCTGCCCATCATTGGCACCCTCGACAGCGCCCGCACCCAAATTATGATGGAATCTCTCTTGGAGATGATTGTACAGACAGGTTCCCAAGTCGCGATCATCGACATTACCGGAGTGCCAACTGTGGATACCCTGACGGCGCAGCACTTACTGAAGACGGTAACTGCTGCTCGTTTGATGGGCGCTGATTGCATTATTAGCGGTATTCGTCCTCAAATCGCTCAAACGATCGTCTACTTGGGTGTAGATTTGGCCGATATAACTACCAAGGCTTCTCTAGCGGATGCCTTTGTTCTAGCTTTGAAGCGATCGGGATTTGCGATCGCACGTTCCAAGCCTACTATTTAAGGAGTGAGGAAATATTATGGAACGCATCGCCATACTCCAGATGGGCCACTTCCTCCTCGTCACCATTCAAGTCGATATGCACGATCACCTAGCGATGACTTTGCAGGACGACCTGACAAACCGCATTAGCAAGACAAGCGCTCGCGGTGTACTGATCGATATCTCAGCGTTGGAAATAGTTGATTCCTTCATCGGGCGGATACTGGCAAACATTGCCAAAATGTCGCGCATACTGGATGCAGAAACGGTCGTTGTAGGAATGCAGCCCGCTGTAGCCATCACTCTAGTAGAGTTGGGACTCTCTCTAAAAGGCATTCGCACAGCCTTAAATGTTGAGAAGGGAATGGCTCTCCTGCGGTCATCGTTAGGGGATTCTCAAGGGGGGAGTATGGACGGTGATGCAGAAAAATGAAATTATCAGCATCAACTCCTCCTCAGACGTTGTGCTAGTAAGGCAGGCAGTGCGTCAGTTTGCTGTAGAGTTAGCTTTCAGCCTGATAAACCAGACAAAGATCGTCACGGGAGCCAGCGAACTGGCACGCAACACCCTGGAACACGGGGGTGGCGGGACTGTAAATATAGAAGCGCTGGATCGAGGAACCCGTCGCGGTCTGCGACTGACTTTTGAAGACTCCGGGCCGGGTATTCCCGATATTGAACTAGCGCTTAAAGATGGCTTCACTACGGGAAACGGACTCGGTATGGGGTTGAGCGGTACAAAGCGGTTGGTCAACGAATTCGAGATCGTTTCCCGTGTCGGAGAAGGCACCCGCATCACAATTACAAAATGGAAGTAACCAAATTATGAGAGAAACCGTCGCCTTGCCCATTTCGGAGTCTAGTCAAGCTGGTGGAGCGCGACGGTTAGCTATGGCCCTCGCAAGCCGTCTTGGCTTCAACGACACAGAACGAGGAAATGCAGGTATCGTAGTTACGGAAATAGCAAATAATTTGGTTCTCCACGCTAGGGAAGGCCAGCTGCTACTAGGGCCTGTGACAAAAGACGACATCGCGGGGATCGAAATATTAGCGCTGGATAAAGGGCCAGGAATGGTTAATATCGGGGAGTGCCTGCGGGATGGCTATTCTACGGCGGGTACTGCTGGCAAGGGTTTGGGGGCAATTAGTCGCCTAAGTGCTTTTTTCGATATTCATTCTGTTCCCAATGTGGGGACAGCTTTATTAAGTCAGATCTGGGCGACGCCAACACCCTCTAGCAGACCGTACAGCAATATAGAAATAGGTGCGGTATGCCTGCCTAAAACAGGCGAGGAGGTTTCGGGCGATCGTTGGGCAATCGATCGCTATGCCGATCGCACTCTGCTGCTAGTATCAGATGGTTTGGGTCACGGGCCTATGGCCGCCCAAGCTTCTCTAGAAGCGATCGAAATATTTCGAGAAAATGTCCGCAAAAGTCCCGCAGAAATTATGGAAGCCGTTCATGGGGCTTTGCGAAGTACGCGGGGATCTGCTATGGCGATCGCGCAACTAAACTTTGAACAACAAATCATTCGTTTTGTAGGAGTGGGAAATATTTCTGCCAGCGTTATGTCTGAATCGGGAAGCTACAGCATGGTTTCCCACAACGGCACCGTCGGACACGAGGTTCGCAAAATTCAGGAGTTTGTCTATCAGTGGCCAAAAGGAGGGGTTTTGGTGATGCACTCCGATGGGTTAGGTACTCAGTGGCGCTTGGATCGCTATCCTGGTTTAGCCGCAAAACATCCCAGTGCGATCGCGGGAGTTTTGTACCGCGACTTCAACCGAGGACGCGACGACGTAACGGTGCTAGTTGCTAAAGAAAATTAAATTAATTGCAAATTGAAGAATTGAAGAATTGCCAATTTAATTTTTCAATTATTCAATCTAACATCTAACATCGATTGACCGATGACTACTTTACTAAATATAGAAATACGATTTGAACAAGATGTAGTAATTTCGCGCCAGCGGGCGCGACAAATTGCACAAGGTTTGGGATTTGACTCCCAAGACCAGACGCGCATTGCCACCGCTGTATCCGAAATCGCCCGCAACGCTTTTCAGTACGCCAAGCTGGGAAAAGTTGAATTTCGCATGGAAGGCGAATCGCCTCAAATGCTTCTAATTTCCATTACCGACAAAGGGACGGGTATTGCCAATCTGAACGTTATTCTAGAGGGAAATTACAAGTCCCCAACCGGAATGGGGTTAGGTATCATTGGTAGCAAACGTTTAATGGATCGATTTGAGATCGAATCTTCGCCCAGCGGAACTAAAGTGGTGATGGGAAAGACATTGCCGAAACGCGCTGCTAAGCTAACAAACAACCTCTCGATCCAGATTGCCGATAAATTGGCAATGCAACCTCCTTACAATCCGTTTGCGGAAATTCAGCAACAGAATCAAGAACTAATTCGTACCTTAGAAGAACTAAGAAAGCGCCAAGATGAACTAACTGAGCTAAACGGGGAACTGGAAGCTACCAATCGCGGAGTTGTGGCGCTTTATGCGGAATTAGATGAAAAAGCGGAGTTTTTAGAGCGAGCCAACGAATTAAAAACCCACTTTCTCTCAAATATGAGCCATGAGTTTCGCACGCCGCTCAATTCTATTATGTCTCTGTCTGGAATGCTGATCGATCGCATGGACGGCGAATTGACGACAGAACAAGAAAAGCAGGTGATGTTTATCCGTAAATCCGCAGAAGGTCTTTTGGAATTAGTTAACGACTTGTTAGATTTGGCGAAGGTCGAGGCCGGAAAAATTGTTGTTCATCCAAAAGAATTTGAAGTGAGCGATTTATTCGCTACTTTGCGTGGGATGCTGCGCCCGCTACTTAGCCATAACTCTTCGACTTCGCTCATCTTTGAAGAACCTGTCGATATCCCAATTCTCTACACCGATGAGGGAAAAGTTGCCCAAATTCTCAGAAATTTTATTTCTAACGCACTTAAATACACCGAACAGGGTGAGATTCGCATCAAAGCAGATAAGCTCGACAACAACGTTGTATTTTCTGTCGCAGATACGGGTATCGGTATTGCACCTAAAGATCGAGAGCGCATTTTTGAGGAATTTACCCAAGTGGATTCTCTCATTCAAAAGCGCTTTAAAGGGACGGGGCTCGGACTACCGCTGTCGCGCAAGTTAGCCGAATTGCTGGGAGGTGACGTTTCGCTTTTTAGCGAAATGGGGGCGGGTTCCACATTTTTTGCTACAATACCGATCGTGTATGGGGACGAGACTGCAAGGGTATCTGTGCCGGAGATTAGTTGGGAGTTAGATCCGCTGCAATTGCCGATCCTGGTGATAGAAGATAACGCAGAAACTATCTTCACTTACGAGAAGTATTTGGAAAAATCTATTTATCAAATCGTCTCGGCCCGATCGCTCAAAGAGGCAAAACACGCACTTGAGAAGTTTAAACCAAAAGCCGTGCTGTTAGACGTCTTGCTAGAGCAAGAGAGTACGTGGTCTTTTCTCTCTGAAATGAAGCAAAACCCAGCGACGCAAGATATCCCCATTTTGGTGGCAACAGTTATTGATAATGAAAAGAAATCTCTGGCTTTGGGGGCTGATGCGTTCTTGATCAAGCCAGTCGATCGATTGTTGCTTTTGAAAAAAATTAATACTCTAGTAAGGGGAGATATTCCGCCGAAATTATTGATTGTTGACGATCAACTGGTATCCCGTTATTTACTCAAGGAACTTTTAGCTAATGCTGGGTTTACCATTATTGAGGCAACAGACGGGCGTTCTGGCATCGAGCTAGCGCTCCTCGAAAATCCGGCTTGCATTTTTCTCGATTTGGTAATGCCAGAAATGAACGGGTTGGAGGTTTTAGAACATCTGAAAAGCAATACGGCTACTCGCTACATACCTGTAATAATTAATACTTCTGAGTTGCTGTCAGAAGAGAAAATACGCAATATTGGCAATCGTGCGGTAGCAATTCTATCTAAAGAAAGTTTATCTAGTCAACAGGCATCCGCTATTCTAAGTGAAGCCCTAATGAAAGCTGGGCTAGTTCTATAGCAAGAGGAGATCAAGAGCAGGGGAACAGGGGAATAAAAATGTTATTTTTTTGAACAAAAGCATAACAACTCCGAAAGAGCCGTTATTTTGTGGCGGTAAGGGAGTAAAAAATTGCAAATCTGAAATCTAAAATCTAAAATCTAAAATTACCCAATCATGCCGCATCAGCATCAAGTCACAATATTGCACGTAGACGACAACGAAACCAACCGCTATGTGGTTTCTCGGACACTTCAGAAAGCCGGGTTTGATGTTGAGGAGGCGGCTACTGGCGAAACTGCCCTGCAAATGATAGCACAGCAACAACCAGACTTAGTTATTCTTGATGTCAGGCTTCCAGATATCGATGGGTTTGAAGTCTGCCGCAGGATCAAGACTAATCCTGCCACATCTTTTATTCCGGTACTGCATTTATCTGCTAGTTTTGTCAAAAGCGAGGACAAGGCACAGGGGTTAGATGGCGGTGCAGATGGCTATCTAGCGCAGCCGGTAGAGCCGATCGAATTACTAGCTACTGTTAAAGCTTTGCTCCGCATCCGAGAAGCTGAGGAGTCGGCGCTAACTTTGGCGAAGGAATGGCAAACGACATTCGATGCGATGAGCGATAGTGTTTGTCTGCTGGATAGTCAAGGAAAAGTTATGCGATGTAACAAAGCGATGACCCAGCTTCTCTTAAAATCAGAAACCGAAATTAGCGATCGCTTTCATCAGGAACTCATGCAACCTATTTTAGGAAGCATTGAGGTAACTCCTTTCGATCGCGTCCAAGAAACCCTGTGTCGGGAAAGTATAGAGATACACTCAGTAGACCGATGGTTTTCGGTAACCGCAGATCCCATCTTCGACGAGGGTCAAGTTTTTACGGGTGCAGTTTACATTGTGGCTGACATCACCAACCGAGTAAGAGCCGAGGAAGCGCTCAAATCAAGCGAAGAACGGTTCCGGATGTTGTTGGAAAATCTGGAAGATTATGCAATTTTCTTCCTCGATACAGACGGGCGCATTACCAGATGGAGTATTGGGGCAGAACGCATATTAGGTTATCGGGAAGCAGAGATACTGGGACAACCTATCTCAATTCTCTTTACGCCTGAAGACGTGGAGGCCGGTGCGGCTAAACAGGAATTGGAAAAGGCAGTCAAGGAAGGTCGCGCTGAGGATGAACGCTGGCACCTGCGTAAGGGGGGCAGCCGTTTCTGGGCGAGTGGCATTGTCACGCCCTTACGAGATGCGACGGGACAGCTACGTGGCTTTGCCAAAATCATGCGCGATTTCACGGAACGCAAACGAGCTGAAGACGAACGCGCCCAGCTACTCGCCCGCGAACAGGAAGCACGGGCCGAAGCGGAAGCGGCGAACCGGATGAAGGACGAGTTTTTGGCGACACTTTCCCACGAATTGCGATCGCCTCTGAATGCGATGCTGGGATGGGCTCAACTGCTCAACAGCCGCAAGTTTGACGAGGCTACTACGGCTAAAGCGATGGATATTATCGAGCGGACTGCCAGGACACAAGCTCAATTGGTTGACGATTTACTTGATGTCTCGCGCATTATTCAGGGTAAGTTGCGTCTTAAGGTTCGTCCGGTTGAACTTAGTGCAATTATTGGAGCGGTTCTGGATACGGTACGCCCAGCTGCTGAAGCTAAGGGGATTCAACTCGAAAGCGTCTGCGATCCTAAAGCCGGGTTGGTCGGCGGGGATTCAGACCGTTTGCAGCAGGTAATCTGGAACCTGCTGTCAAATGCGATTAAGTTTACACCTAACAGAGGGAAAGTTGAGGTTCGATTAGAACGGGTTAATTCTGATGTTGAAATTAAAGTAACCGATACGGGAAAAGGCATCAGCCCCGATTTTGTGCCTTATGTTTTCGATCGCTTTCGTCAAGCCGATAGCTCTATGACCCGGCGGTACAACGGACTCGGCATCGGTTTGGCTATTGTACGCCATTTAGTGGATCTGCACGGCGGCACAGTTGATGCCCACAGCGAAGGCGAGGATTTGGGAGCAACATTTATTGTGAGGTTACCCATTATGTCCGCGCTATTCGAGGCAAACGAGAGTGTTCGCATATCCACGGTTGAAGCTGGAACCCCGTTTGATAACCCTCCAGATCTCAACGGCTTAAAGGTACTCGTGGTGGACGACGATGCCGATACGCGGTTGTTTCTCTGTATGGTACTGGAACAGTCCGGCGCTAATGTAACACTAGCTTCATCGGCTTTCGAGGCATTCGAGGCAATTCAGAATTTGAAACCAGATATCCTGGTTAGCGATATCGGGATGCCGGAAGAAGACGGCTACAGTTTGATCCGCAAAGTACGGGGGCTGGTAGCAGAGGAAGGGGGACTGATTCCAGCAATTGCCCTGACGGCTTATGCTAGAGCGGAGGATCGCACGCGATCGATCTCGGAAGGTTTTCAAATCCACATACCCAAGCCTGTCGAACCAGCTGAGTTAGCCGCCGCAGTCGCCAACCTCTCAAGGCTAGGGGCTAGGGGCTAGGGG
>CASBRD010000222.1 GCA_949128025.1 Oscillatoriales cyanobacterium PMM_0008
GCTAACTCGTCTCACCGAACGCACCGCTAATTGAAAGGGGAGTGGGAGAGTGGGAGAGTGGGAGAGTGGGAGAGTGGGGGAGTGAATCACCATTCCCTTTCCCTCAAGCCATGCCCCTGTTTCTTTCATTTTCTTATTTACTATCTCAGGCTAAGAGCATAGTTTGGACACAGTATTTAACATTTTTAGTTTGATACTTATGACATTCTGGAGTTAACCGTAGCAAGATTCTACTCTTTGTAGCTATGCCACGAATGCTGGTTTAAGGCAGTTCCGCAATAATAATAAATAAGAGCGCGGTGATGCGGCGAGCGGTGCCGTATTGCGTTTCGATATTTTGTCATAGTTAACCGAGTACACCATGCAATCCGATCGCACAAATCTACCCCAAACAGAAGCTTTTAACGTTTCTCACGGTATAATTCCCACAGAAATCCTCCTGACCTTAGCGACAGGGCCATTGCTTTTGGGAGTATTATGTGGTAAAAGGGCATTAGAATTTTTCCAAGCGCTAGGTGAAGCGAGCGAGGAAGTATTTCGGGGCGATCGCTTACCGGCGATCGAATTCCCCGATCGGGCCCAAAAGCAAACTGAATAAAAAAAGACCGCTCTCTAGCGGTCAGTTGGTCTTCTATGAGACTAATTCATCGAACTTAAGAGCCTAAAATTGTAGAATATCCAAGAACAGCTAAAGTAGAACCTATGAGTTCCTTACTCCACTCTGACCATCAGGCAGTTCATCTTGCATCGCCATCCGATTCGCCATCAGAATTGTATCTGCGCCATCGCCTCAAAGTGGTGGAGGAGTTGTGGGAATGTGTTCTCCGATCGGAGTGCGGTCAGGAACTGGTAGATTTACTAAAACAACTGCGATCGCTTTGTTCTCCAGAAGGACAAGCGACCAACGAAAAAGACGCGGAAGTCTCTAAATTAATTGAAAACCTGGATATTAACGCCGCCATTCGCGCTGCGAGAGCCTTTGCGCTATACTTCCAGCTAATCAACATTGTCGAACAGCACTACGAGCAACGGGCCCAACAGCTTTCCTTAAGGATGGCACCCGCTCAAGAACCAGCCGATCCAGCCCTGCAAGCATTTGCCAAACTGGATGCAGAAGCCAAAAGTGCCGTACCCGGAGGAGACTCCCTAGAAAAAAATTGGCAAGAAACAAACGGGCAAAAGCGGGAAAAAGGCACCTTCCAAGCGTTGTTTCCCAAATTGCGGCAGTTAAATATGCCACCGCAAGTTATCCAGCGACTGATTGACAACCTGGATATCCGGTTGGTGTTCACAGCTCACCCGACGGAAATTGTCCGCCACACCATTAGAGACAAGCAGCGGCGCATTGCCAAGATTTTACAACAACTCGACGAAGTGGAGCAAAACGGGCAAACCTTATACTGTAACCTCAGCTACTCTAACCTTGGGGTTTCCCCAAGTAGTACCGGAATCACAGAAGCGTCCCTGTGGAACAGCGCGGAAGCACCTTGGGAAGCATCAGCACTCCAAGAGGAATTGACAGAAGAAATTCGTCTCTGGTGGCGAACCGACGAATTGCACCAGTTCAAACCCTCCGTGTTAGATGAAGTAGACTATACCCTCCACTACTTCCAAGAAGTATTGTTTGATGCAATTCCTCAACTTTATCAACGCTTGGAGAGAAGTTTAAACAGATCCTTTGGTAATCTGCGTCCTCCCAATCACAACTTCTGCAAGTTTGGTTCCTGGGTAGGATCGGATCGGGATGGTAACCCTTCGGTGACACCAGCGATTACCTGGCAAACAGCTTGCTACCAGCGCAATCTGGTTTTGGAAAAATACATCAAATCGGTAGGACAGCTGATCGAGCGCTTGAGCCTATCTTTGCACTGGTGCGATGTATTACCGGAACTGCTAGAATCTCTGGAGCAAAATAAAATGCAAATGCCAGAGGTATACGAACAACTATCAATTAAATATCGGCAAGAGCCTTATCGCTTAAAGCTATCTTTTGTGAAGAAGCGGTTGGAAAATACCCGCGATCGCAATTGGCGACTCTACAACAGCGATGACGTGCAACTGGACAAGCTCAAGCAACCCCATCCAGGTAGCTACTACCAGTTTGCCTCAGAATTCATGACTCAGTTGCGGCTAATCCAGCGCAACCTCAAGGAAACCGGGTTAGTTTGCCGAGATCTGGAAAATCTGATCTGTCAGGTAGAAATTTACGGCTTCAAGCTGGCGCACCTGGATATCCGCCAGGAAAGTACCCATCACTCTGACGCTGTTAATGAAATTGCCCAATATCTGCAAATTTTACCCCGGTCTTACAACGAACTAACAGAGCAAGAACGAATCGAATGGTTGGTGGCGGAACTGCAAACCAGACGACCTTTAATTCCCACAGAACTGCCGTTTGGCCCCCAAACCAGCGAAATTATTGAAACCTTTCGCGTAGTGCGCCAGCTTCAGCAAGAGTTTGGCCCGGAAATCTGCCAAACTTACATCATCAGCATGAGCCACGACGTGAGTGACTTGCTGGAAGTGTTGCTGCTGGCGAAGGAAGCCGGACTCTACGACCCATCGACAGGGGAAGGTACCCTGTACGTGGTGCCTCTGTTTGAAACCGTAGAAGACCTCAAACAGGCTCCATACGTGATGCAGACGCTGTTTGAATTGCCTTGTTATCGGTCTTTGCTGGCCGGTGGTAAGTCGGCGATATCAGTAAAAACTTCCGACGAAACGCCTGATTCTGCTAACAGACAAAGGCAAAACCTGCAAGAGGTGATGTTGGGCTATTCTGATAGCAATAAAGATTCTGGTTTCTTGAGCAGTAACTGGGAAATTCACAAGGCCCAGAAAGCACTGCAAGCGATCGCAGAAAAATACGATGTCCATTTACGCATCTTCCACGGACGCGGCGGTTCCGTAGGGCGCGGCGGCGGCCCATCCTACGAAGCTATTTTGGCACAACCCGGTCACAGCATCAACGGGCGGATCAAGATTACCGAACAAGGCGAAGTGTTAGCCTCCAAGTATTCTTGGCCGGAATTAGCTATCTACAACCTGGAAACTGTCACTTCTGCTGTAATTCAAGCCAGCTTATTGCGGACTGGGTTTGATGATATTCAACCCTGGAACGAAATCATGGAAGAGTTGTCAGCTAAATCACGCACCCACTATCGCGCCTTGATTTACGAACAACCTGATTTTATCGATTTCTTCCATAGCGTTACCCCAATTGATGAAATCAGCCAATTGCAAATTAGTTCTCGTCCGGCGCGTCGCCGCAGCGGGAAGAGAGATTTAACTACTCTCCGTGCTATTCCGTGGGTGTTTAGCTGGACGCAAAGCCGTTTCCTGCTACCAGCTTGGTATGGTGTTGGTACGGCACTTCAGGAATTTTTAAATGAAGATTCCCAGGAAAACCTGAAGTTAATGCGCTACTTTTATTACAAGTGGCCGTTCTTCAAAATGGTCATCTCAAAAGTGGAGATGACTTTATCAAAAGTTGACCTGCAACTCGCTCATCATTACGTAAAGGAATTATCTTTAACCGAAGATATCCCCCGGTTTGAAAGCTTGTTTGAACAGATTGCTAATGAATATCATCTGACTCGCGATCTCGTGTTAAGCATTACCGATCACAAACGTTTGTTGGATGGAGATCCGGATTTGCAGCGATCGGTCCAGTTACGCAATGGTAACATTGTGCCGCTGGGCTTCTTGCAAGTGTCTCTGCTGAAACGCCTCCGCCAAAGCAAGACTCAAGCTGCTTCTGGAGTGATCGATTCTCGTCACAGTCGCGGCGAATTGCTGCGAGGTGCGTTGTTGACGATTAACGGTATTGCGGCGGGGATGCGGAATACAGGTTGATTGGTAATTGGTACGTAGTTGCGCTTTAGCGCTAAAACGCAACTACGTAGCAACTTGGGTTATTTTAATTCTGCTGTCCGAATTGCGATCGCAACTCTTCCAAATCCTTATCAATCTGGCTTTTGGCTGTGGTAGAATTAGGTGACGGCGTTTGCTGAGATGGCGATGGCTGATTTTTTTTAGGTGCAGCAGGATTAAGCAATTCAGATTTTAATTGTGCTAATTCATCATCAATTTTACTTTTAACTGGAATAGCTGGCGTAACGGGAGATGGTTTTACAACAGCAGGTTTTGGTGTTGCAGCAGGTGGCGTTTGAATATTGAGATCTTTGAGAACTTCAGCAGCAGATTGATAACGTCGATCGATCGCATTATCCAACATTTTATCAAGAATCTTACCCATCTGGTGACTGACCGGGTTTTTCACAAATTGCCGCCACACCCAAACATCTTGATTCATGTCATATAAATCAAAAGGCGACATTCCAGTTAATAGGTGAATGCAGGTAACTGCTAAACTATAAATATCGCTAGAAAAAACAGCCCTGCCTCTAGATTGTTCCGGTGCGACATATTCTGGACTGCCGATACTCGTGCCAGTTTGCTGCAAAGCTTTGCCAGTAGTGGTTTTAGCAGCACCGAAATCGACGAGGAAGAGTTTTTTGTCGCTTGTTCTCCTTATAATATTATCAGGTTTGATATCGCGGTGAATAACTTCATGGCTGTGGACAAATTGCAAGACTGGCAATAAATCGCTGAGTAATTGCCGAATCTGAGTTTCGTTGAAAGTACCCTTTTCAGCTAATTCTTGGGATAGAGTTTGTCCGTCGATAAATTCTTGGACTAGATATTGCTGATTATCTATGATAAAATATGCTAACAAGTCTGGAATTTGAGGATGTTTGCCCAATTCATCCAGTTGTACCGCTTCTTGGGTAAATAATTCCGATGCTTTTTGAAGGTTACTCGCACCTTGAACTAAAGGGAAAAATTGCTTAATTACGCAAGGGGGTTTCGATGGTTTGTCTTCATCCACTGCTAAGTAAGTTATGCCAAAACCGCCTTGTCCGATGGGTTTGATGGCGCGGTAACGGTCTTTTAGGATTAATTTGGTGCCACAGGTGACGCAAAAGAGTGCTACATCTGGGTTTTGGGGATTTGGGCAATAGGGATTGAGGCAATAACTCATATCGATTTTAGATTTTAGATTGAGGAAAATATTGCTTATTAAAAGTTTAGCTCGATTTTGCTGCCGTGAGTTGGCCCACCGACTCCGCAATTCTGGGGGGGAGTTCTGCCTACCACCATCTCTGAATTGGATAACTATCAAAAATAGTATCGGCGCTCAAAATTGGTATATTCTCCACTATAGCTTGTGCAATTATTAGGCGATCGAATGGATCACGATGATGTAAAGGTAGAGAGGCTATAATATCAATATGTGCTAAATTTATATTCAGCAATTCTATACTGTTAGAGCTAAGTTGCTGCTCTATAAACTCCCTAAACGGTAAACCAAAATATAATTTACCAGTGTTTTGCTTAATTGCGATTTCCCAGATGCTAGCTATACTAAGCAGCTTTTGGTTATTTTCATCCTCAATTAGTGATTTGACTGTAGCGCTGAGTTTAAAACTGTCGGTAACAAACCAAATCAAAGTATGTGTATCTAAAAGTAACCTCATTGCAGATAATCCTCAAAATCTGCGATTGGTTCATCAAAATCATCTGATATTGTCACCAAACCTTTGGCACTCCCTGCTTTGGCAGGCCAACTTTTCTTTGCGGGAGATATTGGGCTTAATTTTACCACAGGTTTATCGTCTTTGGTAATTACAATCTCTTCTCCTTTTATTGCTGCTTCAATTAAAGATAACAAATCTTTGGTTGCTTCATCTAAAGTTATTTGCTGCATAGCTTTTATCTCAGAAACAATTATTTCTCCATTATAGCTCTATTGTAAAACTTAATCAAGATCGATCACCGCGCATCGCCAATCAAAATAAAAGGCGACCAATAAAAAGGATGGCGTCCAATTTGACTAATTTTCGCTTTTTGCAGCGCTTCCCCTTTACTCATCCCATTCTTGATATTCTGATAAAACTGAATCATAATCTCCTTAGTTGTATTATCCTCAGCGTTCCAGAGACTCGCCATCACCGCTTTTGCACCCGCACGTTCAAATATATAGGCAAGTCCCGCTATTTCTTCCCCGTTGGAGTTAGCTTGCAGGGCGGTTTGACAAGCGCTGAGGGTGAGGAGTTCGGTGTTTTGCAATCCCAATAAGGCGGCGTCGGCAATATTTAATTGTTGATCTGCAAAAAGGATAGTATTCGCTTCCATGCCCAATTTTTGACAGCCTTGGGGTTGGAAACAGCCGTGTGTTGCTAGGTGAAGGAAGGGAAAGCGGGGTGCAAAAGCTTTGAATTTGTCGAGGGTGGCGTCGTTGTGGAGAAATGATTCGCTACCGGGGAATATTTGGGCGATATTTCTCACTTCATCTTCCGTTCCGGGTAGATTTTGCGGTGCGCGAGGGATGGGATTTCCTAATGCTAAAA
>CASBRD010000223.1 GCA_949128025.1 Oscillatoriales cyanobacterium PMM_0008
GGATTCTCCAAACTAGCGCCAATTAATTGGTTGTCTCCGTACCTACGACAACCCGCCTATCCATCCCGACACCAATCGGAGTACCGATATGGTGCGGGGCTGACGGCGCTAAGCTAAAAGGATAAACTGGTACTCAGCAGCTTTGGCCAAGTACCAATGTACTTATGTTTTTTCAGAGTAATCGATTGACAAAATCTTGGCTCTCAAGACCAGGTTAAGTCAACCAAAGCGGTTTAATAGAATCGTCTTTACATCCCAGTATGCCCTGACTTAACGCCGATCCTAACTATAGATCTGGAATTCGATCAAAAAGTTAGACTTCCGCTCTGGCTATATACTTGCATTGGGGACTAGATAAAGCAAACTGTGCAAAAAGCGATTATTTATAGCTAAAAACCAGTGTTTACAGGATTAATCCAAAGTTTAGGAACAATTCAACTGCAAGGAAACGATAATTTACGGATAACTTGCGCTGGCAATACCGCAGACCAGATTTTGCAGGATATCGCCATTGGCGATAGCGTGGCGGTGGACGGGGTTTGTCTAACGGTGGTGGAGATTTTGCCGATCGGATTTGTGGCCGCAGCTTCAAGAGAAACCTTACAGCGGACGACCCTGGAACAGAGGCACTCGGAGGATACTTGGGTAAATTTAGAGACTGCTGTGCGGGTGGGCAGTAAGCTGGGCGGTCATTTTGTCACGGGTCATGTGGATGGAATCGGTTGCGTGCAAGCAGTAGAACAAACGGCAAATTCTTGGGAGATCGGTTTTACAGCTCCTGAGTCTATCGCCCGTTATATTGTCCCTAAAGGCAGTATTGCTGTCAACGGTGTCAGCTTGACTGTGGCGGATTGTGACTCAGCTGGAACTTGGTTTAAAGTGGCTGTGATTCCCCATAGTTTTGCCCAAACGAATCTCTACTATCTTAAGACGGGTAGTTGGGTAAATCTAGAAGGCGATATTTTGGGCAAATATATCGAAAAATTGCTCCGTTCGGGTTCCAGCGGCATGACTGCGACTCAAGATAAGATTACACCTGCCTTTTTGATAGAACACGGCTATTTTTAGGTAGAGCCAAGAAAGGCAGAGGGGAAAAACGAACAATTCTGACGCAGACGGATTGAATACTATATCATGTCCGGTAGCATAGGTTGTCTAAAAAATTCGTGTTCTTATTCTGCATCTGCGTTCATCTGCGTACCCTGCGGGAAGCCGCTATCGCGTCTACATCTGTCTTTATCTGCGGTTAAATTTAACCAATGATTCTCACAGACAATGCCGATGTACCGGACATTATATAGCTAGGGGCTAGGGGATCTCTTGCTCTTGCCAAGGTCAGAAGGGTTTAGAACGGATGAGAGCGCGATCGCCAGTTTAATGGGTGTTGGAAGGTTGCAAGTTAGGTAATGGCACTTCAGGTGAGTCGGAATTAATTGGCTGAGCTTTAGGAATTATAGCTTCAGGTAATTGAGAGTTACTTTCCTGAATTTGAGGAACAGTAATTTCAGGTAATTGAGAGTTACTTTCCTGGGTTTGAGGAACAGTAATTTCGGGTAATTGAGAGTTAGTTTCCTGGGTTTGAGGAACAGTAATTTCGGGTAATTGAGAATTAGTTTCCTGGGTTTGAGGAACAGTAATTTCGGGTAATTGAGAATTAGTTGGCTGAACTTTAGATAGCGGTACTTCAGATGGTTGAATATTAGGTATCTCGCGATCGGGCGGCTGGGAGTTAGGTTGAGGCTGCTGAGGTTTTTCGTCAGCCTTTGGTTCCTGAATCGCTTGAGCAGTTTTAAAGATTTTGACCAATTGAGCCAAGCTATACTCTAGTTGAGCGCGTGGGTCTATAGCAATCCAGCCTTCCGGTGTTCGCTCCCGAACTTCAAAGTGGAGGTGAGGGCCAGTCGAGTTGCCGGTACTACCAACGCGCCCGATCGCAGTTCCCGGCTCCACCCACTCTCCCGGCTGGACTAAAATTTCTGAGAGGTGATTGTAGCGAGTTTCTTGAGCATCGTCGTTGTGACGGAGAACAACGGACAAGCCGTAGCCGCCTAAGAAGTCTGCGATCGCTACCTTGCCAGCATGAGCGGCCAAAACAGGCGTTCCCATTGGCGCACCTAAGTCTGTCCCGGCGTGGAAACGGCGATCGCCGCTGATGGGATGAATTCGCCAGCCAAACACAGAGGTAATTTCGGCGGGAACAGCCAATGGGAAAATTATTGGTAGATTGCTGTTGCCCAGTTCTGCTTCTGATGGCTGCCCTTGCTTATAGTAGTAGGTCAATGTTGGATTGGGAAGAGTTTCATTCCCCCTGATCTCGCTATTAATCGCGCTTTCGCTGCGAGTGCTATGACCTTTAAAACCACCTTGTTTGCCCAGACTAATACCTCTGGGGCTGATATTTATCGGACTGATATTGACTTTTCCAATTGTCGCCTCCCTTACATCTCGACGCCTGGGTTTCCAGGTATTTCGATCGCCAAGAGGAAGACGTTTTTTCTGATAAGAACGGGGTTGATCGTCGCTTTGTTGGGTTTGGGGCAAACGGCTGATTCTATAAGAACGGGGCAGATCGTCGCTTTGTTGCGTCTGGGGCAAACGGCTGATTCTATAAGAACGGGGCAGATCGTCGCTTTGTCGCGCCACTGTCAGCCGACTCGACTGGTAAGAACGTACTTGTCGATCGCTTTGAGTGGGACGCGGTAGGCGACTGAGTTGGTAAGAACGTGCTTGTCGATCGCTTTGAGTGGGACGCTCTTGCCGAGCCGCCTGATAGGAACGTACTGAGCGATCGCTTTGAGTGGAACGGGGTAGGCGACTGAGTTGGTAAGAACTTGCTTGTCGATCGGTTTGAGTGGGACGCACTTGCCGAGAAGCCTGGTAAAAACGTACTGAGCGATCGGTTGGAGTGGGACGCACTTGCCGAGAAGCCTGGTAGGAACGGGGAATATCTCGCGTGCGTTGGCGGCGTCCACTGACTGTATCGCTGGCGACAGCATTCCTTCTAACCCTTGTTCTAGATACCGCAGCGCCACCGCAACGACCGCCTGCCAGTCCTCCCCCTCTAAAAACTCTTTGACAGCCGGTTGAACGTTCCGACAGCACTACAGAACTTGGTGGTTTGTAAGAGCTAGTACCTAAGTCCCGCCTCCTTGTAGCACCCAGACTGTAATCAGTGGGGTCGATATAAGAGTTGTTATTGTTACTAGCCGCAGATGGGGATGTTGTCCCAGACTCTCCCAGCCTTGACCTCTGGGCGGTTCTAGCACGAGTGCGTCTCGTAAAAACTGGTGCGGCTTCTCTTCGAGCTTCTGGTGCGGGGTCTTGAGGCACAGCTTTGGGCATAACATCAGGAATTTGGGCGACCATAAACCCATCCGATGGTGTTTGGTTTTTTGCCCAAACCATGCCGCCACCGAGAATTCCTAAACCGCCGATCCAACCAATTCCCTGTACCAGCAGGAAACGCTGCCAAAAGCTGTTGCTAGAGTTAGTTGGGGCAGATTTACCCTGCTCGTGAGGGGTTGACTGGCTTATAGTTACTTCAATTTGCCGATCTTCTCTGGACTTAAATTTTAGTTGCTTGTCGCCGTAAACTGGTTCCATTATCTCCACCACACAGTAAAATTACTCAAAATCTTTAATTTTCAAATTGGGCAGATGGCATAGGCGATCGACGATCGATCATTCTTCCCTTATTTGAAATCTGCAAAAGATTCCATACTGATTGCCATGCCCCGTGCCCCTTCATTCGTAACCCAGACTGATTGTACCGGGCTTGAGGTAAATTTCTGAAGAGGGTGCAAACCCTTTTGGTAAGAGGCGAACTCGCAAATCGCCGTTGAGAGCAACACCGACGACGACTCCAGGGCGTCCATCCACAAGGACCGATCGCCCGATGCTTGTCAGTAGATTTGCGTAGGCGGGCAAAAGGGTATCTATGCCTTCTCGTTGCCAAAAATGATATCCAGACATTAATCCGACTAGAGTAATAGCAGCTAACATTTCTAATGAAAGTAC
>CASBRD010000224.1 GCA_949128025.1 Oscillatoriales cyanobacterium PMM_0008
CATTCCCCCATTCCCCCACTCCCCCACTCCCTAGTCCCTAGTCCCTAGCTATAGCGGATGTAACGAATGCGAGTGCCGAAGTGAAGAATATCACAAGCCCGACTGCCAGCATATATCACTGATTTACGAAAAAGTCAACTATTTAAAAGCTAGGAAAAACGAAATAAAACTGAAGCATAGTAAAAAAACAAGCTTAAACAAAAGTTCCCAGTACCTCGTAAAGTCCTGGGATACAATGTAAAATTAGAGGCAACTTACTCTGGAATCAGCGTTGGATGGTTAACTAACGCTAAAAATAAGTTTTGGATCAAGCAATTATTACCTGCAAGTAAAGGGGTTAGGATGACCGAAATCACAAAAGAGGAAATGCGCGAAAGGCTGGGAAATATTGACCAGATTCGCGACATTATTTTTGGCCCTCAACTGCGAGAATATAACAATCGCTTTGATAAGCTAGAGTCAGACATATCGCTGGTGCAGCAGGAAATGCGCGATCGCATAGATCAGGTCAGGACTGTTCTATCCACCGAAATCCGGTCTGCGGTTGATGGTTTGGAGAAAAAACTCAAGACTCTTAATTTAACTTCCCAGGAAGAAATTAACGATGTGCGGCAACAACTCGATCGCGTGAACAAAAAGTTTTCTAGCTCCATTGAAGCACTCGATCAGACAGTCGATCAACAAAATTCCTCAATTCGAGAGGAACTGTCCCAATCCAGAAATAAGCTTCAAGAAGACGTCCGCGCTCTCAGGGGACAGGTTTTTGATGAATTAGAAAGGCGCTTCTCCATGATGAGAGAAGCCAAAGTCTCCAAAGATGATATGGCAGAAATTCTGTTTGAGCTTGGCATGAGGCTAAAAGGAAACGAATTTGTGCCTCAGCTCAAGGAAGTTGCCGAAACTGACAATGTGTATAGTGATGTTCGGTTACTCAAGCAAAGCAAGATCTGGGAATAAAGAAAACCACCGAGCTGAAATCCCGGCGTAAAATCATGGCAAATTTAAAATTTCAGATTTTAGATTTGCTTCGCCCTACATAGCGAAGCATTAACAAAAAATCTGCTCTGGAAAATCTAAAATCTGAAACCATTGATAAAATTGCCTAATTTGACGGTTCGCTCGGTTTTCGACTGCCATCTGTATTTGTATAGTTTAAAACCGCAATCAGGGAGCGCAGCATATGTCTTTATCAAAAAACAATATAGCTGATATAGATAATCTGGAAAATCTTATTTCCTTCTCAAACGATCGGGCCGCTAAAACAGAAACCGATCTGGAAGCCTTGGTAAATTTATTGTGTGACTTAAGGCTGCTTGACAAGAAAGAAAAACGCCAGGGTGAATCGATACCATGTAACGAGAATTACCAGAGTAACGAATCAGCAACCAGTTACGAAGTTGCGAATGGATATGAGTATATCAATGTAAGCGCTTCACCTGTAGTGGAAGCAGAAGAAAACCCACAATCAAAGCCGCTGTCTCAAGAAACACAAGCAGAGGTGCGGTCAAAAACAGTTGGCGATCGGGAGGACAAGGAGGACTCCTTCTGCCAACCAACTACTTATGACCGTACCCCACAACCAGAACAACCGACGCTCGACCATTTTACATCAGCGTCAAATATAGCAGAATCAGCATCAAATTCCATCGCAAATCGGTCACAAGAATTAAACAAGCTAGCATTGCTGTTACTTCAGGAAACAGAAGCAAACGAGCCGACGCTAGAACCTGTTTTATCTAGCACCAAATTAACTGATGCTCATGATTCGCTCGCGAATCACGATCGACAAGAAAGCTCGCTAGCAGAGCGTTACAGCCTAGAAAAGCAAGCCAGAGAAAACTTGGCTCAGTCAAATTTATCCGAGGGTGAAGACGAAAATTTAGAAGAGTCATACGCTGCCTTCAAACGTTTGCAAACTCTTCTACTCAAATCAGAACTGGCTGACTTTAGCCAGGTGATAGATCGGTTTGAACAGAAAGTAACAAATATTGAATATCAGATTCACGAACCCACAGAATTAATCAACTTATTGCTGCCGATTATTTCCGAGCTTCTAAATCGCAAAGTAGCTGAATCAAATGAGTCAAGAGACGCAGTTGCAGATTCCCTCGCTCCCATCATCGATCAAGTGATTATGGCGAAAACAAAGGAAAATAGGGTGGCGATGGGTACTGCTATGGCAGCCGCGATGCCGACAGCAATTTCCGAACAAATTCGCAATTATCCGACAGAAATTGGGCACGCCATAGCACCCGATATAGCAGCAGCAATTAAAGATCAAATAAGGCTGAATCCGCAAGCGATGGTGGAGGCTCTTTATCCGATTATTCATACAGTAATTGAAAGTAAACGCGAAGAAGATATAGAGGCGCTCAGCAGGGCTATAGCCCCCTTGCTCCCCTCGGCAATTTCCCAACAAATTCGCAATTCTCCGCAGGAAATCGCGCAGGCTATAGCGCCAGAAATAGCATCAGCCATTAAAGAACAAATTAGACTAGATCAAGACTCGATCGCCTCCGCGCTAGCACCGGAAATGGGCAGAGCCATCAAACAACAGATTGAGATTGAGAGGGATGCGATGGTAGACGCCCTCTATCCCGTTATTGGCAGCACAATTGCCAAATACATGGCAGACGCAATTCGGAGTATCAACGAAAAGATCGAAAACACCTTCAGTATGGAGGGGCTAAATCGCAAAATTCGCTCTAAAGTGCAGGGAGTTTCCGAAGCAGAACTAATTCTCAAAGAAGCGATTCCCTTTACCGCCCGCGCTGTTTTCTTGATTCACAAAGCTTCCGGTTTAGTTATGTCAGAAATCCAATCTTCTGGCGAACAGAAATTGGAGTCGGATATGGTGGCGGGTATGCTGACGGCTATTCGCAGCTTTGTGAATGATTGTATCGCTCAATCTGGAGATGTTTCGGAAATCGATGCGATCGACTACGGAAATTCCAAAATCATCCTGGAAGTGGCGGGATACTGTTACCTCGCTGTGGTTACTCAAGGAGAAACTCCTCAGTGGTACAACCATAGGGTGCAGGAAGCCCTCCAAGCGATCGTGGAAAGCTACGATCGCCTCATCAAGTCATACGAAGGAGATCCTACCAGCATCCCCGAACGGGTACACAATATCCTAGAAGGCTTAGTAAAGATCAAGGATACAAGTACCAAGGATAAAAAGTCTAAATTTACTGGTTTGCTAGTTGTCGGTTCAGTTTTGGCGGGTTTAATTCTCCTGCCTTGGGGATATCATCAGTATCGTAATGCGATCGATCGCCAAATTGAGAAAGACACCGCCCAACGCTTGGCATCTGTACCGGAATTAGCCGTTTATCGTCTCTCCATAAATGCTCGTGAAGGCAAGCTGCGGCTTTCTGGAAAATTGCCAAATCAGGAGTTGCGCTCAAAAGTCGAACAAATTGCCAAGGAAATTGCACCTGCCTACTCATTGAAAAATCAAATAGCCGTCCAACCGCCCCCCGATCCTGTGCGGACAGCAGCTGACGTAAAACGAGTCACATCTATTTTAAATCAGATGAACGGCACTGCCATTTCATCCCAGTATGAAGCAGGTAAAGTCACGGTAAAAGGAACAGTAGCCCAGGTTGGCGATGCCGAGAAAATCACCCAAGCTTTTAAGCAAATACCGGGGATTGTCACTGTCACCAACACCGTACAACTACAGCAATTCTCCCTTCCCACTCGCATCTACTTCGAGCTTGGTTCAACTCAGCTAAAAGCAGGAGATCGAAACAAAGTTATCCAGGTCAAGGCATTTCTGAATCGCTATCCCCAAACAGACCTTACAATAGTAGGTCATAGCGATACGATCGGCAATTCTCTGGAAAATCAGCGCTTGGCACTGTCGCGGGCGGAAACGGTGCGACTCGCCCTAGTGGCAGAGGGCATCGATCCCAAACGGTTGCAAGCTGTTGGCACACCAAATCCGCCCCTTGGTCTAGATTCTAGTCAACCATTATGGTTAAGTAGATGTGTACAATTTCAGCCCATATCCCCTGGCTTCAAACGTAAATAATTATGTCCACGATTTCTAAAAAAATCTGCCTTGTTGGTGACTTTGGCGTAGGTAAAACTAGCTTGATTCGTCGTTTTGTAGAGCAGCAATTCAGCGATCAGTATCTTTCAACTGTGGGAGTCAAGATTTCTCGCAAAACTGTTGAATTAGAAGGAGTAAAAGAGCCGGAAAAGTTGAGTTTACAGATGATGATATGGGACTTAGAAGGTCATACGAAATTTAAGGGGATCGCACCAACTTATCTAGCTGGCGCTGGCGGTGCGATCATTGTTGCCGATGTCACCCGTCAAGAAACCCTAGAACGGATGAGCGAGCATATCAATTTGTTTTTTACCGTCAACCCCAAAGGCTTTATCATTATTGCCTTGAATAAATCAGATATGTTCGAGGAGGAAAAAATAGACAAACTTCTCAGCAATTATCAGTTTGAAGAGGAGAAGCGCGTATTATCCACCCATTCAACTTCTGCAAAGACAGGCAAAGACGTTGACATAATCTTTCACAAATTAGCTGACAAAATGGCAGGACTAACCTGAATCTCCCATTCTCAACAAATTCTCAAACCCACCCACACCCTTATGAACTACTACGTCCTGGATAAGATTTTTAACCAACCTTCAATACTCCGCCACATTGAATATTTGATAGTAGATAAAAACCTCCATATCTTAGATATATCCGAAGAAGTCCAACGGTTTGCTGATTCTCCTACTCGCGTCGTAAAAGCAAATGATGTTCGCGAGGGGTTTCCCGAATTAATAGGATATGAAGATATCTTATTCGCCATCATTCAAGGACAGCAAGAGGCTTTCCAGTTAAAAGGAGTTGCGCGGTCTTTAGGGCAGCATTCTCCGCCATTATATATTGATATCTATGTTGTTGGCGATCGAGACGAAAAAAATTATGAAAGTACATTGATAATTATCATTGAAGATGCTACTGAAAGAATGGTGTTGGAGCAAACTTTAGTCCAGAGAGTCAATGAATTAAATCTTTTATCGAGCGCCATAGAAGCTTCCCAAAAATCTATAGATAAAATTATCACAGCAATGGCAGATGCCTTGTTTGTGACTAACAATGCTGGAAATATAAAAACAGTAAATAAAGCGGCTCAAAATTTGTTTGAATATAGCGAGGTAGAATTAATTAACCAGCCGCTCAGAAAAATTATTGTCGATCGCAATTTTCTCCTCCAAGTAATTCAAGATTATCCCTTATCTCCAGGAGAATTCTTGAACGATATGGAAGTAATTTGTCAGACAAAAACCGGAAAAAATATTGTTGTTGCATTTTCCTGCTCAACCGTTCAGACAGAGATAGAAGGCGTACAAGATTTTATCTATATAGGTAGGGATATCACCGATCGACAGCGGATTGAAAAGCGCCTGTTGATACAGTATGCCACGACGCGCATCCTGTCAGAGTCTCCCTCTCTAGTGCAGGCGCTACCGAAAATCATGCTAGCAATCTGTGAAAGCTTGGGATGGGCTTTAGGCGAATTTTGGATGCCGGAAACAGGGGAGCAGAAGTCCCCAGATCCCTGTCTGCGGTGTGCGGAAATTTGGTCTAGACCATCGCCTGCGATGTCAGAGTTTATTAATGTAACCAAGCAAACTACTTTTGCGCTTGGTGTTGGGTTACCGGGTCGCATTTGGGCCACCCGTTCTCCTGACTGGGTTCCCGATGTTGCTGATGATGCTAACTACCTGCGATCGCAGCTGGCATCATCAGCAGGACTGCACGCGGCATTTGGGTTCCCTATTCAGAGCAATCGCGAAATTCTGGGGGTGATGATTTTTTATAGCTGCGAGAAACAACAAATTGATGAAGATTTGCTTCAGATGATGACAGCTATTGGCAGCCAAATAGGCCAGTTTATTAAGCGCAAACAAGCAGAGGCAGCCCTAGCTGAGAGCGAAGAACGATATCGAGATTTGTTTGAGGGCGCTAGCGATTTGATTCAGTCTGTTGACGCTGACGGTAATTTTATATATGTTAATCGTGCTTGGCGAGAAACTCTGGGATATAGCGAAACTGAAATTGCCCAAATGACGGTATTGGATATTATTCATCCCGATTCTGCGATCCATTCTCAAGAGACTTTTCAAAGAGTAATGTCTGGAAAAAACACGAATCGAGTTAAAGCAGAATTTATTACCAAAGATGGCCAAAAAATCTCTGTTGAAGGAAGCGTAAACTGTAAATTTGTAGATAATAAGCTAGTTGCCACTCGCGCTATTTTTCGCGATATCACCGAGCGCTTGCAGGCGGAAGAGGCGCTGCGCTATCAACAGCAACAAACAGAACGCCTGTTACTTAATATCTTGCCAGGGCCGATCGCAGAGCGTCTGAAACAGGAAGAAACCACTATTGCAGAAAACTTTGCCGATGTCACCGTTATGTTTGCCGATCTTGTAGGCTTTACAGAGCTTTCTTCTACAGTATCGCCAACAGAACTGGTTGAGATACTCAATGTAATTTTCTCCGAGTTCGATCAACTAGCTGAAAAACATGGTTTGGAGAAAATCAAGACGATCGGAGATGCTTATATGGTAGTGGGAGGTCTGCCAGTGCCCCAGAGCAACCACGCTATTGCGATCGCAGAAATGGCACTCGATATGCAAACTTCTATTGCCCAATTCAGCGAAGAGACAGGACGCATTTTAAATATCCGAATTGGGATCAATACCGGGCCTGTTGTTGCGGGTGTGATTGGCACGAAAAAGTTTATTTACGATTTGTGGGGTGACACTGTAAATATCGCCAGTCGCATGGAATCTCACGGTTTGCCAGGAGAAATTCAAATAACTGAGGCAACTTACGAATATTTACGCGATCGCTACTTTTTTGAGGGTCGCGGCGAAATCCCAGTCAAAGGCAAAGGTAAAATGAATACTTATTTTATTGTCGGCAGAAAAGTTTAGTAGTCATTAGTCATTAGTCATTAGTCATTGGTCATTAGTCATTAGTCATTAGTCATTAGTCATTAATTATTTTTTGACTTTTGACTTTTGACTTTTGACTTTTACTTCCGCGTATATCTGTGCTTCACGCCGATGGGAAAATACTCCGGGTCGCCTGTTGGTGCGAGAGAAACTTGCAGCATCTGATATGCTGGCGGAACATAGTTAGCAAACTCGCTATTGAGTCGCAGCAGCTGAAAGAGAATGTTCGATGCGATCGCCTCCCGTTTCCCCTCGCTACCTTCCACTCCCGGCGCTAATTCCACGATCGCAGACAGAAATTTATTTCGATCCGCATCTTCCTTAACTTGCAAGACAAACTTACCCGTTACCCAATCTTTAATAACAGCTTGTTCTAACCCCACCGTCACATTTTCTGGGTAAATATTTGCCCCAAAATAAGAAACCGTAAAATTAGAACGTCCAAACACATACACAAAAGGCAACTGATGAATACCTCTGTCACTAGACAAATCTGTTAGTGGATCGAATCCCCATTCGGACAGGAAATTCAGCATTTCATCATAACTAATTATCCCCCCAGTATCCAAAATGTTATAACGAATCAACGGAATGCCGTTATCGCCAGAAAACAGCAATGTTCCCTCACGAACTTCAAAAAAGCGACTGAAAGGATCGTACTGTACCAGCGTGGGTAAACGCGATTCACCAAATAGCGCCCGCGCCGCATTTGGATTATTTGCTAAAAAACGACGAATGCAAATACTCAGCGGTGTTTCATTGCCCAAAACACCCGCATCGGCAGTTCCATAAAGTGCGGCAGAATCATAACAAAAATTTGTGGAACTCACTCTTTCTCCAACTAGATTTCGCCACTCTTCGCTGAAAACTTCTCCCGCAAAAACCATTTTTAGATGATATTTCTGCCACTCTACACCACGGGCAATACCGCTATCAATTACATCTTTAATAAATGGCGGATATCCCAACAGCACAACTTGCTCAAATTGCTCACCAAGTTCCTGCACAACTCGGAAAATTTCTTCTTTGTTATTTCCTGGAGAGATAACGGTGATGGGATAACCTTTACTGGCGAGATAGCGGCAGCAATTCATCGTAAAAATGCCCCCTACCCACGTTCCCAACGTGAAACAAATCACGGCTAAGGTGCGGCGGGTGTCGGCATAAAAGCTATCGTGGAATATCTGCTCAAAACGAGTGGCTATCTGAAGTTCATCTGCGAAAAAACGCGGCCAAAATGTCGGTTTTCCGGTCGAACCGGAGGAAACTGCGATCGTATCGCAACTTGACAATTCTCCATTGCGGCACAATTCGGCTAACGAGTGAAGCTTGAGGTAATTCTCTTTTGTAATTGGCGGCAGTTTTTGGAAGTCTTCGTAAGTCTGGATGGACAGCGGATCGATATTATGTTCCGCCAAAAATGCGCGGTAGGCGGGAACTGTGTTGACAACCGAGTGAAACAATGCTAAAACACCTAACTCTGCACTCGCATTTGTGTGTCGTTCGAGTATGGTTTCCATTGGTGTTGTCAGGAATTCTGCAAACGCTTTGATTGCCCGTTCACGTTGTTCTTCTCGCATTGGCTTTTAATCCTTTCTCGTTTTTAATCATTTGGCATCATAAATAAATCCCCGTCTTCTTCATCTTCTTCATCTTCTTCATCTTCATCTTCATCTTTATCTTGACTTTTGACTTTTGACTTTTGACTTTCTATATCCCGTAGCACAAACTCCTGGCATTTGGTGCTGGGATCTACTTGCCGCTCAAATAGAGGACTATCTTCTCCCTGACATTTTCCAGAAGTGAAAAACTGGCATACCGCACAGCAATCTTCTCCAGATGCGATCGCATTCTCGATCGCTAAATGTTGCTGCGAAAGCGGACTCAGCTTCAGACGATAGCCGTCCCACTTGGCTTTGAGTATGCCATTGGCAGCTAACATCTGCCAACGTGGGTCTGATTCCACCACCGCCTCTGGTATCCTGATCCAAGCACCTTCCACTTCTGCTTCCACAGTCACCTCGAATTCAGAAGGTAGCTCCATCTGAGCAAGTTTCGCACGAGAAATTTTTTCTGGAACCTGCCCATATTCGATCGAATCTCCGACGCTGGGAATATGGACATAATATTTCTGTTGTAATTCTCCCGCCTTGGCCAATTGGTGCAAAGCATCCAGCGATCCGTGAATCAAAATTAAATGCTTGGGATTAACCTTAGAAATTACTTGGGTAAGACCAACTTTATCAGCGTGAGCGCTCAAATTAAATCGCTTAATCTGGGCGCGAACAGTTAGTTCTTTGCCCTCCAATTGAACAGTATCTCCAGTTTTTAAACTCTGAAGCAAACGACCCGGACTTTCTTCATCGGTGTAACCGCTAATAAAAATAGCAGCGTTTTCTCGCTCCAGCAAAGTAGTAGCGTAGTAGATTGAAGGGCCACCCGTAAGCATCCCAGAACTGGCGATAATTACGCTGGGTTTTGCCATTGCTAATGGTCGTTCTTTGGGAGAGCCAATAGGAATAATGGGAGAAGAAGAATTTGGATCGAAGAAAGGTTCCTGTTTCTGCTGGGTAAAATTCTGCACCGACTGGGGTAATAAAGCCAGATTGTCGCGGAAAACATCGGTGATGGCTCGCACTAAACCATCTACAAAAATGGGAATTTTGAGTTTGTGAAATACAGCGCTGGTGCGAATAGCAAGGAGAATTTCTTGCGCCCTTCCTAAAGCGAAAGCCGGGATGAGAACGTTACCGCCTTTGGTAACAACTTCTGCGATCGCTTCTAGCAGTGCCGTTTCTTGCGCCTTCCTACCTGGATGGGTATCTGCTCCGTAAGTTGACTCGGTAATCAGAACATCTGCTGTAGGAAGATCCGCCAATTTCAATCCTTCAGTTGTGCGGCTGGAAGTGGTGTTGTAATCTCCAGTGTAGAGTAGGGTGCGAGATGGCGATCCGGCTCTCGCCGGATCGTTGTATCGCATATAAATACAAGCAGCACCCACAATATGACCGGCATTGATAAACCTCACCTTCAATCCCGGTAGCGGCTCAAAATCAAAGCCGATCGGTTGCGTCTCCAGCCGAAACAAGGTACGCTCTAAATCAGCCTCATCAAACAATTCTGGCGAATCTTCGTTCAATTGCTGAACTTTCAGGCAATCCTGCAACATTACGTGAGCAATTTCCCTCGTACCTTGAGTACAAATCATCCGCACACCAGGGAAACGATTGTGAAAGACTGGTACAGCGCCTAAATGGTCTTGATGAGCGTGGGTGATCAGCAACAAATCCGGGTTTTTCAGGCGATCGAGTGCTGGTAAAGGATCGTAACCCTTCGGTCGAGTACCGCAATCCATTACTATTTCATAAGGGCCAATAAAAACTTGGAAGCAGGAAGCACCAATTCCCCTAGCAGCTCCCAAAGGCGTTACTATTAATTTTGGATCTTCAGATTGCTCGTCAATTTCAGCAACCTCTGCTTCCTCATCCGCACTCGACTCCAATCCCAAATCTGAAATCTGAAATCTCAAATCGTTTGCTGGTGGCGGATACTGGTAAACCTTGACTCTTTTACCGCGCACATACACTCTGGCGCGTTGTCCGTCTTCTGGCGAAACAGCTTCCCACTCCCAACCGTTGCGGCGTCGAATTGCTGGCGCAAGTTCCCATGTTGTCTCTTCAGTTTCGTCTGTTAGTGCCGCCAAAGCAATATCATTTGGCGGAGTGGGTTCGGGTAAAATCTTTGTAGCTTCTGCCTTTAAGTCTGAACTTTGCTGAGGTACAGGGGAGAGGTTTAATGCAGATTCTTCTATGCTCTTTTGCTCCTCTGCTTCGCTACTTCTATCTTCCTCCTCAACAAACTGAGCTGCTTCGACTTGCAGTTCGGTTCCAACGCGGCGTGCTTGAACTTGCAACAGTTGTCCCACCTTCATATTAAAGGTGCTGGAATTGAGCAAGGTGAGCTTGAGGGTTTTTTGTTCCGATCGCGAAGCAACGTATAGCTTGACCTTAAACTGGACGGATGGATTGCGCCTACCGATTTGTAGCACCCGACCGATTAGCTGACATCTATCCTCATCAGAGTCACCGGATATGGGTGAAGAACCAACCAGGTTTACAAGCGAGATTTGACCCGTGGAATCGGTGCTGGGGATGACGTTCCACGCACAAACCTGTCCTTCTGTCCACTCTGCCAGTTTTGGTGAAATCCGAAAGCGAGTGTTATCCGCACAAACCAGGTGGGGTATTCCTTCGATCGCACAAATATATCCTGCGATGGTGAAAAAGAAGGTCTGGCTATCAGAGGATTCAGGAGAGACGGTGGCGTTGATGCAGTCTGCCGTAGGCATCGCGGTTCGATCGGTCATGGTTATACTAATGATATTGCCCAAAGTGGCACTGCAACGACTTTAGCATCCGCAAGGCAGGGGTAGACGGCATACCTACCTCGGAACGTACTATCTTGCAGCATGATTCATCTTATCTAGCCCGCCGGGAAGACCCACACCATAGCAGCTTCTGCTTGGTGTTGGGATGAAAGGCAGGTTAAAATTGGTGATGTACACAATTTTAACTCATCATGCTACTATATTTATCATCTGCGTTTTCTATAAAATGTTAGTTTACGAAGCAAAGCTAAAAGGAACAGAAACCCAGTATCGCACTCTCAACGAGATGTTGCGGACTGGGCTTTTTATTCGCAATAAAGCTTTGCGATACTGGATGGACAATCCCGGC
>CASBRD010000225.1 GCA_949128025.1 Oscillatoriales cyanobacterium PMM_0008
CCCCCAACCCCTCCCCGTTCACGGGGAGGGGTTGGGGGTGGGGTTCTCCGGTAATCTGGCGTTAGATTTGTCACCCAAATATTCAATCTGAAATCTAAAATAGCATCACCGTTTCCACTGCTGCAAAATATATTCGTAGAAGCCTTCTTTATCTACCTTTTCCATCGCCTGAATGGGGCGTCCACCAGACACAACTTTAGTACGACCCTGACTGACACCACTCGTCACAATAATTGTTTCCCATTCGCGCAGTTGATAAAATTCAGGACGAGCTAGATAAGCTGTAGCTAACACATCCCAAAAGTAATAATCTTGCGGAATAACTAACGCATAACATTGTCCTGCCAAATCGGAAAGCGGGTAGCGACGCTGTTTGCCAATTCGTCGCACAAACTCCGATGTTACTGGCACGTTGTTAGTAACATCTAAAGAGCAAAGAACGATCGCAATTTCCGTGTCCCAAATTCTCTTTGCAGCAATTGGGTCCCAGTAGACATTCCATTCCGCCGAACCGTCCCCTCCAGCTTCTAAAGAACGCTCCACGTTGCCGGAAACGTTCAGTGCGCCTCCCATCCAGACAATTTGTTTAATTTTTGATTCGATGTCTGGAGCGAGATCGATCGCACTCGCTACCGTAGTCAAGGGGCCAGTCACAAGCAGCGTTACTGGTTCTGGTGCAGACTGAAGCGATCGCACCATAAAATCTTGACCAGATTCTGACACTTTTGGTGTTTGAATAGTCTCGCTTTCGTTGAGAATTGGCAAATGGTCAACAATAAAAGAATCTCGTCGATAAAGTCGCGGAAATGGGTTGATACCGCGCACCGTACTTTCCGCCACCGGCACATCGTGGCGACCCATCAAATCTAAAATTTTCCGCGTCGCACTCACAGCAGGTTGGATATAGCAATCCGCAGGCGTGACAACCACACCGATTGGTTGCACTTCCTCCATTGTCATCAGTAGCATGACCGACAAATAATCGTCCACGCCACCATCATGATCCATAAGTACAAGTTGTTTGGACATAGGCGAACAGTCAGGCGATTTTGGATTTTGGATTTTGGATTTATAAATTTAACTCAGTTTTCAAACCTAGTAACATAATAAAATTGTACAGCCTTATGATGATAGTACCTCAAAACAAAAAATAACAGCAATAAATATCGGTTGTGATGAAATATTACTACTGGGTAGCGTGGCTAATACAGATAGTAGCAGGCACTCTGGTTTGTGCGATCGCTCTTGAAGCCGTTGCTTTTTTCCTCTTCTCGCCCAACCTGCATGAGAATATTACACAACAGGATACTGATATTCCCCTCAGCATTCGCGAGTTATTTGGTAGCAAAAAAGCACCGGGAGCGATCGCAGTCGGAGTAGCGGAAGGCAACCTCACCCCCAAAGGATCGCCCACCTCCATTTACTCAGGACATACCGATCCAGGCAACTTCGCTACCAACAGAGGCTTTTGCAGTTGGAACAAAGCGCAAGACATATCCGTACAAGAGGCAGACTTGCGGTGTCTGCAAGCCTTACAGTGGCAGTCCGCCGCCACGGAAAACCAGTTGCGTTACTTGGGATTGCACCCGAAAAGCAACAAAAAAGCGATCGTCATGGCTACAGATTTATGGAATCAATCCAACTCGGCTGGCCCTCAATTTCCCTTCAAATTTTCTTTAGCGATCGACAAAGGATTGACCGGACGGCAAGCTTATATTTGGGCGCGGGTGGAAGCATTTCGCAACGCCGAACAACAATTGGATGCCAGCGGGCTGTTTGGCATTTGTAAGCGAGAACCTTATTATCGCCAGCAACTTGCCGAACTTGAAATAGATTCAGAAGAATGGCGGTGGAACTGTATAAAGTTAGACCAACAGCGACGAGTAATAGAAATAGAAAAAGTTTTCAAGCAGTGGAGTCGCTTCAAGCGTTGATTGTTACAAAAATTTTGGTTTGACCGTCTTAGCAATTAGTAGGCTATAGATATTGCTAACAGTACCGTCCACTAGCTAGTAAAGCTCCGCATCAGAAATAACAACAAATATATCGAGGCAAGTATGCTTACGCAAAAGTACGATCCGACTCTCCCCCGTAGCATAGCAGATCTGGTTCACAGGCACGGATTTAGAACTGTAGTCAGAGAACTGGCAGCTTACTGCGAAGTGGAGTGGGTTCAAGCCGAAATCAGAAGCGAACCCGCTGACCACTGGCGCGATGTCGGTATAGCTTTGGTCAAAGTAGCCGAAGGTTCATCGTTTCAAGAATAAAGTCAGCTGCGATCGCATTTTACCACCTACACCTCCGGCTCAATCCCTGCTGCTCTTAACTGAGCAGCCAATCGATCGGCCCGTAGCTGTTCCTGCTCAGCCCGTAGCCGTTCCTGCTCAGCCCGTAGCCGTTCCTGTTGGGCCCGTAGCCGTTCCTGTTGGGCCAACTCCGATCCCCATAACAACAGTACTCCATTGTCATCCCACCACCGCAACCACCAACCTGTCCGGTTTTCTCGACTTCCCTGCCATAATCCTAAAAACAAACCCATTTCAGCAATCCAGTAACGATTATTTGCATCGGGTTGACGCACCTGATACTGTCCAGAATCATCGAGTTTATAAACCTCCAAAACCACAGTTTGTGGTTCAAAAATGGTGTAGTTAGGAATGCACAAAACTTGCTCGTAAAAAAACCACTTGCCCGGTGGATAAGTTGGTTTCGTAGAATATTCTCCACCTTCCGTATCAGAGACAAATTCCATCACAATAACCGGAAGATCTCCCTGAAGCTGGGGAGTATAGCTGCGCCTAACTTCATCTCGTGAAACGCCAATTTCTGGAACATAACCCCAATCAGGAGCTTTTACCACAATTTTGTCATTGACGGTAGCACAAATCCCGTAATTTGTGAACGTCAAGGCATTGGCTGGTAGTCTTCCAGCAAGTAGCAAGCTTTCGGTTAAAGCGGCGGCGAGAGATGGTTGATTGATATTGTCCACAGGCTCATCATCTAATATAAAATCATCGGGCAGTTTTTCCCAGGTTATTTGATAAGGGGCGGTACTGGTTAACATGGTCTGTCTTCCTCCTTTTATTTTATGCCTTACTTATGACTAAATTCTACTCTTATGTATTTTTTCTAGGACAGCACAAGCAGTTACGGCTGCAATTACGGTTTATTGTGCATCTAAACTAAGTCTTCCTCTCAAATTAATTAACTCATCTTCTTGAAATTCAAATATTTCTCTACAGTCTACATAAGAATTCGTTCTAGCAACTCCGACCTGTAATAATGCCTGGTTCTTTTGGGTTAAATATGCTGTAGTAGCACAGCATCATTAGAATCTTGGTATAACCGACATATTGATGATGCCTTGCTACTACAATAATGTTCATACTCAACATTAGCATAATAATTCCGAAAGACCATTATTCGTGAATTGTGCCGTCAGGCATAATTGTTCCTTGGAGGATAACTTCATTGAGGTTAGCTTTGTTAAGATTAGCGCCTCTGAGGTTAGCATTGCTGAGGTTAGCGCCTGTGAGGTTAGCTTTGCTAAGATTAGCCCATCTCAAATTAGCTCCTTGTAGGTCGGCTTCGCTCAAGTTAGCTTTGTAAAGGTAAACTCCATTGAGGCGAACTCCCCTCAAGTTAGCTTTGTAAAGATCGACTTTGTAAAGATAAGCCCCAATTAGTTCAGCCTCGTGCAGGTTAGCATTGCTCAGGTTGGTATTGCTAAGATTAGCCGCTTTGAGGTTAGCGCCGGTGAGGTTAGTCCCAACTAGGTTAGCATCAGCCAGATCTACCCTTTCCAGGTTAGCTTCTCTGAGATCGGCCCCGATAAAGTTGGCAGCACTCAAATCGGCTTCTGAGAGGTCAGCTTTGACGAGGTTAGTCCCGCTGAGGTTAGCTTGGATGAGGATTGCTTCGACAAGGAGTGCTTCGTTGAGGTTAGCAAGGCTGAGGTTAGCGTTGCTGAGATTAGCGGTAATGAGTAAAGCTTTGCTGAGATCGGCTTTACTCAGATTAACTTCTATAAGGTTGGCACCTCTGAGGTTAGCACTTTGCAGGTTGGCTTCGCTGAGGTCTGGTTGTATATTGTGGTTTAGAGTTCTCCACTTAATCCATTTAACGGCTCCTTCTTTAAGTAGGGCAAGATGTTCTGTGTTTGCCATCTATCTTGGGTTTCCTTTACGCGATCGAGCATTGCCAAAAATGACTTTATAGCTAGGGGCTAGGGGCTAGGGGCGCTCTTGCTAGGGGCTAGCTATATAATCCCTTTTGCAAACCGGAAGCGGTTCTTTAAAAAAATTCACAAATCAAATCGGATTGAAACAGGCGTAGAATAGGCTTCCGTACCAGGCACAGAAAACCCATCCCACGCTTAAGCTGCTGTGCATCTAATTTTACAGTCAACTTTGATAAGATTCTTGTGGGATGGGCATCCTGCCCGTCCCGAAGTACAATTTAGATGCGCGACAGCTTTAACACCGCATTCCTTACA
>CASBRD010000226.1 GCA_949128025.1 Oscillatoriales cyanobacterium PMM_0008
GGGGATTGGAGATTGGTGATTGGTGACCACTGACCACTGACCACTGACCACTGACCACTGACCACTGACCACTGACTAATGACTAATGACCACTGACCTAAAATCTATTCCATTTAAAATGCGAGGCTATCAAGGTTGGACGAGAACTATCAAACTTACTTGAATCGGGTAGCACGGATGATGCTACCAGAAACTTACAGATCCCAAGTACAGCATATTCAGGAATCGCCGAAGTTTCAGCCGCGCCCGGAAGGTGGCTTCCAAGCTGTGCCATTTCCTGGCTATACGGTTATCACCCCACCTTCAGAGGAAGATTCGGAAAATTTTGCTTTTTATACGCAATTAAAAGATTGCCAAGAGCAACTTTTGCAAAAGTTAGATCCCGGTCTGATGGTGGCAGTGCCGCCAGCTAGCTTTCATGTAACTTTAGCTGACTTGATTTGGGATAGTGCTTACCGCGACGCGAGTCAGAATCCTGAGTTTGATGTGCGGTTGCCTCATATAATTGCACAAATTTTTCAGCAGAGCCTACCGTTGGTGAGCGGCGGGATTCCAATTCGATGGCAAATATTAGGATTAATGCTGATGCCACGAGCGCTGGCAGTTTATTTGTTGCCCGCAGATGAACCTTCCTACGATCGCATTCTCAAACTCCGTCAAACGGTCTATCAAAATCGCGATTTAATTTCGCTTGGAATTGAGCAGCAGTACCACTTCACAGCTCACATAACTCTGGGCTATTTTGGCTCTGTATCGGCTGATTTAGACCGCGATCGTCTCAGCAGTACTCTATCTGATTTCAATTTGCAGTGGCTGGAAAATGCGCCGGAACTCTTGGTAAAGAGAGCAGAATTGCGAAAGTTCGACGATATGACGAGCTACGATCGGGAACCTGACTGGCCAGTCCTGGAATTTTAGATTTTAGATTGGGGAAAGCTGGTCTAAATCGGATAATCTAGGAAACTGATTTGCCACCTAATCATCCTTTCATCCCAAATCCAAAATTTCCATGAGTTTGCCTATTCATCCCATTATGGAGCAGAGTTTCGCGGTAATCGATCGCGAAATTGGCTCCCACAACTTCAGCCCAAACGAATACGCGATCGTGCGACGGGTGATCCACAGCACGGCTGACTTTGAGTTCAAGCAGCTAATTCGCTTTACTCCGGGCGCAATAGAGGCGGGAATTGCTGCTATCCGAGGTCGCGTACCGATTGTGACAGATGTTGGGATGGTCAAACAAGGGGTTGTTGGGTTAGTGTCACAAACCTTTGACAACCCCTTATTCAGTGCTGTGGAGATGGCACAAACCGCACTTCCGGGAAAAACGCGCACCGAAACGGGTTTGCTGCAATGTTGGCGGGAGTTTCCAGAAGCTATTTTTGCGATCGGAAATGCTCCTACTGCTTTGCTGGCTCTTTGCACTGAGTTGCTAGAGGCATCCGTACAACCAGCTTTGGTAATTGGCGTTCCTGTCGGCTTCATTTCGGTGGTAGAGTCAAAAGCGGCACTTGCTTCTACTACCGTTCCTCAGATTCGGGTCGAGGGTCGTAAAGGTGGTTCTCCAGTCGCTGCGGCGATCCTCAATGCTTTAATCGTTTTAGCATCTGAGGAATAGTCAAATTGTCTGTTTTCATCGTTGGTTAAATTTTTACCGCAGATGTAGACAGATGAACGCAGATAAACGCAGATAAGAATAAGAAAACGAATTTTTTAGGGAACCGATGCGCCGGACGTGATATTACTTGTTCAGATTTCTAATTCTCGGAGTTAATTAAAAATAAATTTGAAATCTGCTATCTAAAATTAAAAATTTCCTAATGACTAATGACTGTACATATTGTTGGAATTGGCTTGGATGGGGCAGATGGACTGACGGATGATGTACGGCAGATTGTAGAAAGGGCGACTGTACTGGTGGGAAGCGATCGCCATCTCAAGTACTTCCCCACTCATCCAGCTGACCGAATCGTATTGGGCGATTTTACAATAGCTATTCGGGAAATTCGCCGCCGCCTCTCTACTGACAACGTTATTGTCGTTTTAGTTACTGGCGACCCGTTATTTTTTGGGTTGGGGCGTCTGTTGCTGATGGAACTTCCTCCAGAACAATTGACTTTTTATCCACATCTAAGTTCTATCCAGCTAGCGTTTAACCGGATTAAAGTTTCTTGGCAAGATGCTCGCGTAATTAGCGCTCACGGTCGCTCTTTTGACGAGCTTATGCAAGCGTTGCAGCAAGGCGTGGAGAAAATAGCGGTGCTGACGGATGATTCTCACAGTCCTGGTGCGATCGCACGTCTGTTGTTATCTTTAGATTTACCCAGCCATTACCAATTCTGGATCTGCGAAAATATGGGTGGTGCGGATGAGCGAGTTTCGTCTTTGGCGATCGCATCTGTGATAGAGCAGACATTTGCACCGCTGAATGTAGTGGTTTTACTGCGTCAAAGTGAATTATCTGCTGGGCAAATCGACTTACAAACCTTACCGCATCTGGGATTACCGGATTCTAGTTTCGCAAGTTTTAGCGATCGGCCCGGTTTGATGACTAAGCGAGAAGTCCGCATCTTAGTCTTGGGAGAATTAGCACTAAAACCAAAACAAACAATCTGGGATGTTGGCGCTGGAACAGGTTCGGTTTCGATTGAAATTGGTCGCTTATTTCCCACTTCTGCCGTGTATGCGATCGAAAAAACATCTGCTGGTACGGCATTGATTGAGGATAATTGCCGTCGTTTCCAAGTCAGCAATGTGATTTCCATCCACGGACAAGCTCCTGAAATATTATATCACCTCCCGCACCCAGAGCGCATTTTTATTGGCGGTAGTGGTGGCAATTTAAGCGATATTTTGAATATATGTGGCGAAAAGCTAATTCCTGGGGGAGTATTGGTGTTGGCTTTAGCTACTTTGGAACATTTGAATACTGCTGTCACATGGGTGAGCGAAAGGAAATGGAATTACCAGTTGTTGCAGGTGCAGTTATCGCGATCGGTCCCGGTAGCATCTTTGACTCGTTTTTCTCCCCTAAATCCAGTTACTATTTTAACTGCCATCAAGAAGTAATGCTCTCAATTTTCGCACACTAAGTACGGAAGAACCTGTATTTTCACCCTCCCGCTTTGTTTAGCGCCTCTACACCTCCGGTTCGAGCCCCGCAGATCGCAATTGATCTGCTAATCTTCGGGATCGTTCCTCCGCTTGGGCTGCTCTCTCCGCGCCAGTGGGAATGATATTACCAGAAATATCGCACCAGCGCAACCAAGTATCCTCAACCCCTTCATAAACTCCTCGCCACAATATTAATCCCAACCCCACATCTTCCAACCAAGTTTCTGTCCTAGAAACATAGTGAATTCCTTGCAATTCGTAAATTTGGAGGCGAGTTTCTCCTAGTTGGTGGAACGGGTCTAAAACCACGTAATAACCTATCCCAATTCTAGCATAATCTCTCAACTTTTTCCCCAGTTCATTTCCCACTTTGTTGGAAACAATTTCGATGACTAATTCTGGTGGTTTACCGAATTCCCAAACAAAATAGGCGCGGTTTTCTTTTTGTCGCCAGTCGGGAGTGACAGTGACATCCAAACTGAGGAAAACATCTGGTACAAAGGGAGGTAAAGTGCGGCTATAGAATAACCCGACATTGGCGCAAACCAAAAAAGGAACCGTACTTTGCCAAGAGCTATATAAAGATTCTACCAATAGACGTTGTTGTTTAGCCGAAAAAATGTTATCCACTGGCGTATCATCTTCAGTGATAATATGACTGATATCTGGTGCTAACTCAGCTGCCAAAATTTCCGACATACTTACCCTCCTTCAAACCTACATCTGTGTTCATCTGTGTTTATCTGCGATCGCACTCACTCCCAAACTCGTTTGATCGATCGCACTCACTCATCCACTCAGAAACCCGGTTTCTCAAATCCTCATCAATACAACCCCAGTTCCCAACAAACACAAAATTCCCATTAAACCAGCTAAAGGTTTCTCCGCAAAACCCGTTATCCAAGGCGAAACCTTACCCGTATATTTAACCAATTTAGCTGTATCAATAGTTGCAATACCCCAAATCCAACCTGCGTGCAATCCCCAAGCTAAACCCAAACTACCGCCATCTACCAACCGCGCCAAAACTAAAACCATTCCCATCAACCATAATCCCAGCATTTGGGGCAAAGTTTCCTGAATTTCCCAAACTAGGTGCAGCAGAGCAAAAATCAGGCTGGAAATAATCGCCGCCACCAAGATAGAATAATCCTGCTGAAGTTCGTTCAGCAGGAAACCGCGAAAAATTAACTCCTCTATCCCGCTAACCAACAATCCTATTAATAAGGTTGTCAGCAAGATCTCTAAGAGATTTGTTTCTTTTTCAAGACGCCAATTTACCCAGCCTAGCGCCCATTGAATGCCGAATATAACGATAATGCCGATCGCACCAAAGCCCAATCCCAGTCCTACAGAAACTAAGACAGCGGGATTCCAGGCTAACCCGTAATTTGAGAAAGACACGCCCTCCACCCAAGCTACACCCCACAATAGGAGTGGCGCAATGAGATAGAGGGATGCCAACAAAGGCAGCTTTTGCGACGCCTCCAAGGGCTTCGGAGGGTGCCAATTCAAGGCTCTAGCGGTGGGGATTGCTAGAGGCAACCAACACACCGTCCAGGCGAGGAAAAAAACCATCACTTTCACAAGTGCGTGAGCCTCAGCAAAAAACAACACCATCGCGCCAACTGTCCCCTCAAACAGAGTCATAGCCAATCCACTTTACCATTACGGGTAATTTTGACAAAGTAGTCAGTAGCGGCTCAGCATTTGTGTCGAAAGATTTCGATACCTAGTCACATATTATCTGCTGAGCCCCTACAATTTTGGCTTGGTGTCAGATCATTGAGCGTCACGTGCTTGAGGATTTTTATTCCTCTTCATCCGATTCGTCGGCTGATACCTTACCGTTGCTTGACCCATTTTTGTCTGCGTCAACCTGGATCAGGTGAATGTGCTTATAGCCCAGCTTTATTTCAAATTCATCACCGGACTTTAATCCCATTGACTCGGTATAGGTTGAACCTATCACAATCTGACCGTTTTTATGGACGCTTACCCGATAAGTCGCTTCGCGACCGCGACCATCTTTCGAGCCTTCGGGATTGAGAGCAATACCCCGCGCTTCTAGCACTGCGTCATAAAAATCTGTTAGATTGACGCGATCCAGGTTATTTTTGGTAACCGAGTAGTACCCACAGCGCTTTGCGGTTTCGCGGCGGGGTAAGTGGGAGAGTTCTTTTACTTTGTTAAGGAGTGCTTTTCCTGTTAATGGTGATGTTGCAGTTTCAGTCATTGCTTTGCGAAATATCCGCTTTTTAGTTTAGTTAATAGAACCAGAAGCCAAGTTTGGCTCTATAAAGAATATATCCTTAAATGAGGGAGTTTTGACAAGTACTTTTATGAAAATTTATCCTAACTCAAATATTTCATTTAACTTTGGCAATCCCAGACTCGATATTTAAGGCTTCGAGATGTAATTGACCGGGCCCTTCGGCAGGTTTTCCCGGCAAAAGATACATAGCGCTACATTATTCCGAGCATCTTGAAAGAGAAAATCTATCTTTGAGAACATTTACTCAGTGATACATATCTACATTTTTGCTATGCCCAGCGCTCGCTAATAGAAAAAAACTTTATTCCCTTGCCAAGAAAGCAAAATCGTGCTGTTGTTGACGGCTGAGCTTTAAACTAGAAAAAGTGGCACTTTAAGAGAAGGTTCCCCCCTCCCCACCGTAAACTTCACGAAGGTTAGAGACAATGCAAGTTACTTTTAAAATTGTCAGACAGAGCCAAAATACCAGCCCCCGCTTTCAGACTTATAAGCTGGATGTTGAACCTGGTAACACAATCCTAGATTGCCTGAATCGCATTAAGTGGGAACAAGATGGAAGTTTAGCTTTTCGGAAGAATTGCCGGAATACGATTTGCGGCAGTTGCTCTATGCGGATTAACGGTCGATCGGCTTTGGCTTGTAAGGAAAATATAGGTAACGAAGTGGCTCGGCTGCAACAGATGGCTTCCACGTCCAATTCAGATGCTGCTCTTAGTTCGTCAGAATCGATAAAGGAAATGACGATCGCACCAATGGGCAATATGCCGATTATCAAGGATTTGGTGGTGGATATGCAAAGTTTCTGGGACAACCTGGAGGCAGTCGATCCTTATATTAGTACTGCTGGTAGACTTGTCCCGGAACGCGAGTTTCTGCAAACCCCCGAAGAGCGATCGCAATTAGATCGAACTGGCAATTGTATACTTTGCGGCGCTTGTTATTCCGAGTGTAATGCCCGCGAAGTTAACCCGGAATTTGTCGGGCCTCACGCGCTAGCGAAAGCTTATCGGATGGTAGCCGATTCTCGCGATGCCCAAACCGAAACTCGTTTGGAAAAATATAACCAAGGCACTGAGGGGGTGTGGGGCTGTACCCGTTGCTTTTATTGCAATGCGGTTTGTCCTATGGATGTAGCACCGATGGATCGAATTGGCGAAATTAAAAGTGAAATTCTGGCTCTCAAGGACGCCCAAGCCAGTCGATCGATTCGCCATCGTAAGGTATTAGTGGATCTAGTTAAAGAAGGCGGCTGGATTGACGAACGTAAATTTGGTTTGCACGTAGTCGGTAACTATTTTAGGGATATAAAAGGACTGATTAGCCTGGGGCCACTGGGATTGCGGATGCTCCTAAAAGGCAAATTTCCCCTGGGATTTGAACCTTCTGCTGGTGTAGAAGAAGTGCGATCGCTAATCGAATCCGTTCAAGCACTGGAAACCCCAAAATAGAGGCTAGGGCGTGTCTTCTTCCCCGGAGATCCCCCCCAGCCCCCCTTAAAAAGGGGGGAGAATGAGCGTCAAAGTCCCCCTTTTTAAGGGGGATTTAGGGGGATCTCCGGGGAAAGAAAACACACTAGGGGGAAGAGGGAAGAATTTCAGATTTTAAATCTAAAATCTAAAATCTAAAATCTAAAATCTAGCGAATTGTCAGCAGATAACGGCCTCGACCTCCTGGCTGGTAGGTATTGACGATCGCACGGTAGATACCAGCCTTGGGTAAAGTCACGCTCAGCACAGAACTAGGGTCGTTCTGGCTGATATTGTTATTCTCTGCCAGTTTCTCACCATCAGGCCCTAAAAGTGCCAAATAAGGATCGAAATCAGCACTTTCCAGCGTAATCGTCACCGACTGACCGGCACGACCTTGAAAATTGTACATTCTGTAAAAACTGCCGTCCGAAGACAATACCGACGCACCAGGGCTAAGCACGCCCTCTTGCTGTAAAATCAAGTTTTCTACCCTGAGCCGATTTCGGCGACTGCCAGCACCAGCCAAGCCTCGTAAAATGTAATTGCCCGATTCACCTGCCTGATATGAGTTAGCAATCAACATATAAGTGCCAGACACCGGCAATGTCACCGCGATTCGGGCATTTTTGCCACCGGCTGAGTCATCATCTTGAGCTATTTCGCGGCGATTCGGCCCGATCAGAATCAAAAAGGGGTCAATTTCCCGGCTGAGCATCTCAATTACGACTTGCTGACCCGCTCTCCCTTCAAACCTGTAGACTTTAAAAAAGCTGTTATCCACTGGTAAGATGTTGTCGCCTGGGCCTAGCCGATCGTTGATCGCCGCACCATTGAGTGTCAGATCCACAGGTGGATTGGCTGTTCTAGGTTGCTGCCGCTGAGTGACGCGGGGGGCGCGTCCTTCGCGGACTGCGGCTAAGAAAGGCTGCAAACGGTCTACAGAGATGGCAAACCCAATGCCGATGTTGCCACCAGCACGACTGTTGGTAAAAATAGCAGTATTTACGCCAATTAGTTCTCCTTGGCCGTTCAGGAGTGGCCCTCCGGAATTGCCGGGATTGATGGCGGCATCGGTTTGAATCAAGCCCCGTTCTCGGTCAATGCGGCTGACAATGCCGACAGTAAAAGTACCTGCGAATTGACCGAAGGGATTGCCGATCGCAAATGCCCGCTGTCCCACTTGTATCGAACCAGAACGAGCTAAGCGAATAGTGGGCAGATTGGTTACACCGCGAATTTTGAGGACGGCTAAGTCTAGACCGTTGTTACCAAAAGCAATCACGTCTGCTGGAAACCGCCTGTTATCCGCCAAGATAACCGTGACGGTGCGCCTGGTGTTTTGGACGACGTGGGCATTGGTCAAAACAAGACCGTCTGGGCTGATAATGCTGCCACTTCCAGTTCCATTCCCCACGACGACGGATACCACCGCCGGGCTGGCTCTTTGATAAACTCGAACATTAATTTGTTCGTCAGCGTCTTGGGCGTATGCAGGGGTAGAATTGACGGAGAGCAGACTTGTTATGGCAAGAGTGTTAATCCCACCCAGACCGATCGCAGATCCCGCGCTTAATACCCCTGATGTAATTACAGATAGAAGTTTAGTGTTCATCCTTGAACTTAGGATTTAATGGTTATTGTGATATTTGAATGCGGTTATAGCTTATTCTGTTCCCAGTTTCGCTTCACCGTCTCGAATGCAGCTGGCTAATACTTTATTAGCAGTTTTATTTACCTCTAGCATTGACCGAAATCACCGATCTCAACGAGGATCTGTCGGCACATCCAAGGGGCGTCCCGATCGATCGTAAACTAAAATATCCCACTGGCCATTGACGCTCGATTCAAAGGCAATTATACTCCCATCAGCGCTGATGGTCGGGTTTCTTACTTGGGCTTGCAGGTTGCTGGTAAGGTTACGTAACTGCCTGGTTTGCCGATCGTATAGAGAAATGCCCGATCGGCCCTGGCGAATCGTGGCAAAAACGATATAGCGACCATTTTGGGAAATAGATGGATGATTTGCGATCGCATCTTGGGCGTTTAGTCCCGGCAGATCGATCAGACGCCGCTCTACTACATCATAAAGGTAGATATCCTCACGTCGCCGTCGGTCAGAACTAAAAACAATATAGCGATCGGCCATTTGCGGTTCCATATCCGCCGCCGGACTATTGATAGTTCCATCTCCTGCATCGAAGGGAAGTTGTTGGAAGCTGAGGTTAGCGGTGCAAGCACTCAGACCAAGCGTAGCAATAGCCGATAGCAAGATAAAGCGTTTCACACAGGCAACCTTTTACAATTACAGAATGAACAGTGATTTCGCGATCGCTAATTGTTCATTGTTCATTATTGATTGTTCATTATTCATTATTCATTGTTCACCCACTCTCCCACTCTCCCCCTCTCCCCC
>CASBRD010000227.1 GCA_949128025.1 Oscillatoriales cyanobacterium PMM_0008
CGCTCTCCTAACTCCTCCCCTAGCCCTTTTTGACTTTTGACTTTTGACTTTTGACTTTTAATTATGGATTGCATTCACGTCACTGGAATTCGTTGCTACGGTTACATCGGCTACTTGCCAGAAGAACAGGTGTTGGGACAGTGGTTTGAGGTGGATGTCAGCTTATGGTTGGATTTGTCCGTAGCGGGTAAAAACGACGCCATAGAAGACACGCTAGATTACCGCACCACTATTGAAACAGTAAAGCAGTTGGTGAAGTCATCTAAGTTTGCCTTGGTGGAAACATTGGCTTGTGCGATCGCATCTAGCATCCTGGAAGCACAACAAGTAACCCAAGTGCGAGTTAGGGTGACAAAGCCCTCAGCCCCTATTCCCGACTTTGGCGGTAAGATCTGCATCGACATCACCAGATCGAAACAGCAATAATTCTATGAAATAGGTAAAAACAATGGCATTTCGCATATTAAGCTTAGATGGCGGCGGTATTCGGGGCGTCATTGAAGCAGTTATCCTCACAGAAGTCGAAGAACTGATCGATCGCCCATTAAATCAATACTTTCACCTGATTGCAGGCACTTCTACCGGGTCAATTTTGGCAGCTGCGATCGCCACAGGACGAAAAAGCAAGGAAATTCTCGAACTCTACAGGCGAAAAGGCAAAAGCATCTTCCCCTACACCAGTCGCTGGTCACCCCAGCGGTTACCATTGATACTGCAATACGGCCTGTCTGCCCCTAAATTTTCCGACCAAGGACTAATTAACGCTCTCAAAGAACAGTTTGGCAGCACAAGGCTATCCGATCTCGACACATCGCCACGACTGTTAATTACCGCTTACGACACAATCGATCGCCAAACTATCGTTTTTAAAAGTTGGCAAAAATACAAACCTTGGGCAGATTCACCCCTGTGGGAAGTGTGCGTTTCTTCATCCTCTGCCCCAACTTATTTCCCCGCACATCTAATGAAAACCCCAGACAAAAACTATTCCCTTATTGATGGCGGCGTCGGTGCCAATAACCCTTCAGCCTGTGCCCTTGCAGAAGCACTCCGACTAGATAATGCAATCCAAGAAATATCCCTCCTCTCAATTGGCACAGGAAATTCAAATAACCCAATTACCTTTGAAAAAGTGCGCGGCTGGGGAATGGGGCAATGGATATGGGAAGGACGCTTGATTCAAGTATTGTTTGATGCTTCTGCTGACGTTAACGATTACATCACTCGGCAGGTAATGAGTTCCCCAGAACTTCAAGATGGAGCCTCGCCTCGTTATCTGCGCTTACAACCAATCATCAACAAAGATATGATGGACGATGCCACAGATGATAATATCAATAGGCTCATCGATCTGGCACATAATTACATCAAAGAAAATCAAGAAATTCTGGTTAACTTTGTCCAAAATACCGGACATTAAGATGTTAAATTGCATTAACTGTACAGAAAGCACATCCGATCGCAGAACCATTCCGCGTCCTGGCAGTTCCTCCACTCTATTCTCGATCTCATCACCCTAATTTTTGAATATGTCTAAAATTATATTAATCACAGGCGCAACATCCGGAATCGGCAAAGAAACGGCCAAAGCTTTAGCTAGAACCGATAGCACTGTAGTTATAGTTGGTCGCCACGAGCAAAAAACTCAAAATGCCACCCATGAAATCAAAGAATTCAGCGGTAATAGCAATATTGACTATTTTATAACTGATTTGTCCTTGATGAGCGAAGTCATAAAATTAGCTCATCAATTTAAAGAAAGGTATTCCAGATTGGATATTTTGATAAACAACGCAGGTGTTTTCTTGCCCGAAAAAATTATGACTCAGGAAAACCTGGAGACTACTTTCGCCACTAATTATTTATCTCCTTTTCTGTTAACTAATCTGCTAATTGAACATCTAAAATTATCGCCGCAAGGTAGAATCATAAACGTTTCTTCAGGTGCTTATGAAGAGGCGAATTTGGATTTTGAAAATATCCAAGCTGAAAAAAGCTATCATGGGGGCATGGCATATGCAAACAGCAAGCTGGAAATTATATTATTTACTCTTAAAATGGCAAAGATTTTACAAAACACTTCTGTTACTGTAAACTCCTTTAATCCAGGCAGAGTAGCTACTGACTTAAATAGATTGGTACAAACACAACCAAATCCTAATGACAAAACTCCAGAAGAAGGTGCCCAAACGGCAATTTATCTAGCAATTAGTCCAGATGTAAGAAATATTAATGGTAATTATTTTTATCTTAACAAACCAATATTGTTGTCAGAAAAAGCCTTGAATGTGGAGTGGCAAGATAAACTTTGGCAAATAAGTAACAGTTTAATTGACAGATTTATATGATATTTTTAAGAAATGGGTCAGTATTCCAAAGCACTGGATCTGTATGAGCAAGAACTCTAGCTGGACTCTTACCATGCAATACCGTCTAACATTTATCAACCTTTTTACCGCGACTTTAATCTTGTGCGTTGCGGCTAGCCTGCTGCCAAATTCCTACTACCAAGTTTTTAATTCAGCACAAGCGCAAATAGCACCGCTAACAGGCAATCTAGAAGCAGATCGGTTGTTAGAAATGGGTGTAATGCAAGCGCAGAATAGAGAATTGGATGATGCTGCGGATATGTTTAAGCGAGTATTAGCTCTTAGTAAATATAGTGGCGATCGCGAACGTCAAGAGATATCCCTGAGTAACCTTGCTGTTGTTTATCGCCAATTAGGTCAGTCCGAGAAAGCGACAGAATTCTATCAACAAGCATTTGCTGTTTTACGTAATCCAGATATCTTGATTAAACTCGCCAAAGTTTATCAACAATCGAACAACAGATTAAAAGCTCTGGAATCTTATCAGAAAGCTCTCGCCATTTACAAACAAAGCGGCAATAGCGATCGCGAAACAGATACTCTCATTACCATTGGCGATCTTGATGTAGAATTAGGTTTGAGTTCCCAGGCATTATACGCATACGAACAAGCTTTAGAAATTTACAGAAGACAGCAAAACTGCCGCAGTGAAGATAAAATATTAAAGAGAATGGGTCAACTTTACGAAAGGATAGGTCAAAATAATCTAGCACAGCAAATGGATCGGCTAGTAGTTCGGCAACAAGGCGATCGCAATCGCCGCTGTGTCGATCGAATAGTGCGATTTCCCGTAACTGCAAGTCCGACTATACTTCGCGACAATGACAGTCCATAGCCAAGTTAGCCTCCACTTCGTCACCTCACAAATAAAGTTAGGCTCAAAGCCTCATCAGCAGATCACCCCAAATGCCCTCCCGATATATCCACTCCCGCCTCAGTTCCCGACAGTCTCCGACTTACTCCAGTCCATCTTTGTCGCTAAACTTCTGGGCCCCAGCCAATGCTTGTGGCTGAACTTCTGTGTAACAGCTTGTAAAAAACTTGATAAACAAACCACCCGGTCGTTTTATCTTGGATCAATCCGTATCTATAACGGCTTTCAAAATTTGATTGACTCTAATCCCAACAAGACAAACCGATGATAGAAAAAATATTGCTTGCCGACTCTGGAACGGGTCATTCTCAAGAAATGCTCAAGGCGTTGATGGAAATTCCTTCCATCAAACCAGCCTACGTCACTGTCTTGCACGTCGTGCCTCCCCAAGTCACATCCGATAACATGACTGCCAAATGGGAAGAAGGAGGCAAAACTCTCGCCACTGCGATCGGTTCCTTGCAATTAGATCCCAATCATGTTACAGCCATGCTGCGACAGGGCGACCCCAAAACCATAGTTTGCCAAGTCGCCGATGAAATGGATGTGGATTTGATTATCATGGGTTCTCGCGGACTCAAGCGCCTGGAGTCGATCTTAGAAAACTCCGTCAGTCAATACGTTTTTCAGTTGTCCGCTCGCCCCATGTTGTTGGTCAAGGACGATATTTACGTCAAAAAAATCAACAAAATCATGGTAGCGATGGATGGCTCTGAATCCGCTAAAGCGACTTTGAAGCTAGCACTGTCTCTCCTGCGCGATATCAAAGGCTCTCAGCTGATTCTTGTTCGCATCAACCCGAAAGTGGAAAGTAGCAGCCCTGAAACTAATCCTGTTCTGGCACCGGCAGTAGCAGAGGCCAAAAAAATGGGCGTTGCCTATCGCTGCGTTATCAGCACCGGCAAGCCGGGAGAAGAAATTTGTCGGTTAGCCGAAGAGTTGGGCGTAGACTTGTTGATGCTGGGTTCTCCAGAGCGTCGTCCTTCGATCGCAAAAGGTCTCCCAGATTTAGACCGACTTCTGGGCACTTCCCTCTCAGACTACGTGCGGGTTTACGCCAACTGCCCAGTCTTGTTAGCTCGTACTGTTGGTTAAGTCAAAAACATAAGTCCCCATCTGTAATAGTTATGAGTTATGAGTTTTGAGTTAAATAAGTTTATTAATTTAAAACTCAAAACCCAACATTCAAAACTATTACAGACAGGGTTTTTTCTTAGCCCGGTATTGCTAACTTTTGTTACCACTCTCGCGGGTAACCGTTTGAATGTACAAAATTAGTAAAAACACGGTTGGGACAAACACGAACAGGATGCTCGCAATGAACCCTAGCTCATTAACTTGCATAAACCCCAGCCTCTATCTGATAAAAAATCAACATCACTAGAATACCACCAGTAACGCCACCAGCAGCACAAAAGTCAAAAGTCAAAATAAAATAGGATTTAGTGCCGAAGAGCGGAAGTCACTCATTCAAAAGTCAAAAATCCTTTGAGTGTAAGGCATTTCACTACTTATGAACTGGTGGGTTATTTCTGCCGCACTGCACTAGGGACTAGAAAAGTCAAAAGTCGCGGCTTGCGCGTACTCTCGCCCGCCTGCGCGGTCTTAAAAAAAAAGGGGTTAGTTAACCCGGATTTGGTATTACCCCCTATCCTAGTCCCTTTTTTCTTTTGACTTTTGACTTTTGACTTTTGACTTCCTTAAGGCTTTGTAACGACGCTAATCGGCCCGTTTACCAGGGTTTGACAGGCAAGACGATAATTTGCAGGCTTTTTCTTCAGTTTGCGATTTTCTACCTCGGTGCGGGGGGAAAGGTTTTCCATTCCAGCGGCAATTTCTACAATACAGGTGCCGCATTGACCGTAACCCCCACAATTCATCGCTTTTCCCATGAATGTGTAGAGATCGATGCGATTTTCTAGCATTTTCTGTCTTAAATTCGCACCATCGGCTGCAATTACTTCGCTATTTTCCTTGACAAATTTGATGTTAGCCATTATCATTCCTTCTTCGCCAAACTCTTCGCGTTGGGAAGCTCTAATATTTAAGATCGTATCTTACTTTTTTTTAAGAAATATTACAAATTTTCTTATAGCACCAAAAAAACTCGCCTGAAGTGTTAACGCACTCAGGCTGGAAACAGAGAGTAAACCATGCAGTTAGCGACTAACGGCAGGACTGCTGGTTAAAAGATTGCTGATAGACCGTTGAAGACTTGCCAGTGCGCGATTGTAGTCGATAATAGCCCGCACTCGGTTGCCTTCAGCCCGCGTCAGCTCGGTTTCAGCATCGATCACCTCAGTCTGGGTTCCCACACCTGCTTGGAAGCGCAAACGTGCCAGACGCAAAGCTTCCGTTGCTTGTTCGAGAGCGGTAGTGGCAGTTTGAATATTTTCTAGATTCGACTGCAAGTTGTAATAAGATTGTTCAACTTGCAAACGTACTTGGTTGCGAGTGTTGGCAAACTGAGTTTCAGCGATCGCAACATCAGCTTCCCGCTGAGCCGCTCTAGATTGGGCAGCTCCCCCATCGAACAGATTCCAGCGCACCCTCGCTCCCAGGGAATAGCCGTCAGCCAGCCCAAGACCGTCGTTGAATGTATCTAACACATTGTAATTTGCAAATAAACTTAGCTGAGGTTTTCGGGCAGCCAGTTCGGCGCGTCGTTGTTGTTCGCCGATGTTTCTTTGGGCTAACTGCTGTTGCAGTTCCGCACGGTTCTGAAAAGCCTGTATGATGCTTTGCTCTAGCGTTAGATCCCATAAACCCGCAATCTCCACAGGATCGGCAGCGGTGATGTTAACAGACTGGGGCAGACTCAATAACTGAACTATAACGCGACGGTTGATTTGCTGCTGAGAGCGATCGCGAATCAAGTTCTGGTTTTCATTCGCTAGCTGCACCTGGGCACGCAAAGTATCAAATCGAGTCCCCAATCCAGCCCTTTCCAGTGCTTGTGCATCGCGCAAACTCTGCTGGGCATTCCTGACAGCCGCCCCTGAAATCCGCACTTGTTCATCAGCTTGTTGCAGATCGTAGTAAGCATTGGTGACATCAAGACGAGTTTGCTCGTTCAAACGCTCAACCTCTAGCTGATTGTTACGCAGCTGTTCTTGGGCTGCTTGGATCTGAGCCGATCGCCGACCGCCGGTGTAGACATCATAATTAAATGCCAGCGTCCCGTCGATGCTAAACGTAGGGTCCTCGTCTTGATTGAATTGCGGATTCAACTGTCTTTGTCGCTCAAACTGAAGCTCAGTGTTAGCCGATCGGGAAGAAGTCGCGTTACCTTGCAAATCCACCGTGGGATACAAAGCCGCCTGCGCCTCTCGCAGTGCAGCACTAGCGCGTTCTAGCTGAAGTAGAGCCACCTGGAGGTCTCGATTGTTGCGCCGCGCTACTTCCAGCACTTGTTGCAGCGTCAGCGGTTGAGTTACCTCAATGTCTACTTCTTCAATTCGGGTCGGAAACTGTAAAGGATTGGGATTGGGTTGAAGATAACTGGGAACTAAGGTGTCGGGGATGCGATTTTGCGCGATCGTGCTAGAAGCCCCTACTGCTTGAGACTGCAAGGAAGAAGAACTTCTTCTAACCCGACGTAGTGAAGCAGCTTCGGTAGACGCACCGACATCCAGAGGCGGTGACGCCGAGAGCGTTGGCGAGACATTCGCCGTCTGTTGTTCCTCTAGCTTTCTCATTCCCCCAAGCTTGCTCTCATTGCTTAAAGTGTTTGTAGCTGACTGATTCACCTCTGTATTTGCTTGATGCTGGGCTACTGGGATAGAAGCAGTAGCATTATTGCGATCGAGCGGGTTATTACTGAGAGAATGATGGTCTAAATTAGCGGGTAACCTCCCAGAAGTCTTGGCTGGATGACTCTCACGATCCACTGCACGCTGCCCCGTTGGGGAAGAGACAGTCCGAAGGGCCCCAGGTTCGCTGCTGGGTAAATGATGCTGAGTCTGAGTCAGCGTAGCGATCGCCCGTGAATCTTCTGCTGAACCCTTGCTAAGGGCGTATCCCGGCGTACTGCTACCAGCGATGCCCATGACAAGCTCAGCTAATGCAGCACTCACACTCACAACCACAAGATGACGAAACATGGACATATGTTTTTGAATAGTCTGCTGCCCTTCAGGCTAATGCTTTAACCGAACAACCGCTCATCAGCATACAAGTAAGAAGGGGCTAGGGGAAGGGGCTAAAAAAGTCAAAAGTCAAAAGTCAAAAGTCGAAAGAAACAAATGATATCGTTTCCGGTTGTTTTTGAATCATGATGGCCGCAGAG
>CASBRD010000228.1 GCA_949128025.1 Oscillatoriales cyanobacterium PMM_0008
AGATCCTCATCATGCGTTAAACTGACGGAAAGATTGAAGGCGGTTGAAACCGCCGAGTCGCTTCCCTCTCAGGACTAAAGTCGCTGAGTTTCACGCATTCCGCTATTCTTTTTATGATTTAGAAATTACCATCAACAAAACGCTGCGCGACGTGCAACAGTTAAAAGAAAACCAGCGCTTGCGACAATCAGAAGCGTGGGCTAGAGAACAAGCTCAGCATTTACAGAACTGTCTGCAAGACCTAAAAAAGACCCAAGCTCAACTTATTCAGACCGCAAAAATGTCTTCTTTGGGTCAAGTGGTTGCGGGGATTGCCCATGAAATCAATAACCCCGTCAACTTTATCTACGGCAATCTCAGCCACGTCAGTAATTATACCCAAGACCTACTGCACCTGCTGCATCTCTATCAGCAGCAGTACACTCCTCCCTGTTCTGAGATTCAAACTGAAATCAAAGCCATAGATTTGGAATTTATGATCGCAGATTTACCCCAAATTCTGGTTTCGATGAAAGGGGGTGTTGACCGGATTCAGAAGATTGTTTTGTCTTTGCGTAACTTCTCAAGGTTAGATGAAGCTAACATCAAGCCTGTTGACATTCACGAGGGGATAAAAAGCAGCCTGATGATTTTGCAGAATCGACTTCAAACAAGGGCAGCGCATCCAGAGATTCAAGTCATCGAGGAGTACAGCGCTCTGCCTTTAGTCGAATGCTATGCTGGAGAACTAAACCAGGTGTTTATCAACATCATTTATAATGCGATTGATGCTTTGAATGAGTGCAACAAACAACGGTCACTAGATGACATCCGCGCTTGCCCGCTCGCCATTACTATTCGCACTTTTCTGCTAGAGGAAAACTCCCGTGTCGTCATTCAAATTCGGGACAATGGGCTGGGAATGACCGCAGATGTGAAAGACCGTATTTTTGAACCATTTTTTACTACTAAGCCTGTAGGTGAGGGTACTGGTTTGGGTCTCTATATCAGCTACCAAATTGTACTGGAGAAGCATGGGGGCGCATTGAAGTGTTTTTCAGAGGAGGGGCAGGGAGCGGAGTTCTGGATTGAAATTCCCATCAGACAAACTAGATCTGAACTTGACGTTATCTAATCAATCGACCTCTACCCAACTCAGAGCCTATTCCAGCCATCCAGTTTGCCATTGTAGAAATCAGTTTTTTCATTACTCCTGAAATAATCTATAATAAATAGGACGTAAAGTAGATAAAAATTACTCGTCAGATAAGTTAATGAATCCCAGGAGTTCAAAAAATGTTGCCTACGACCGAAATGGCTCGCAATATGCCAGCTAAAATATTATTTGTGGATGACGAGCCCGATTTAGAATGTTTAATTTGCCAGAAATTTAGACAAAAGATCCGGACAGGAGAATACCAAGTTTTTTTTGCCCACAATGGCGTAGAAGCGCTTTCAACGTTGCGAGAGCAGCCGGATATAGATATTATACTGACAGACATTAATATGCCAGTCATGGATGGCATGGCTTTGCTAGCGAAACTTAACGAGCTAGTTACTATGGTCAAAACAGTAGTTATATCTGCCTATGGCGACTTGGGAAATATCAGAAAGGCAATGAACGGCGGGGCCTTTGACTTTTTGATTAAGCCTATAAATTTTCAGGATTTAGAAATTACCATTAACAAAACACTGTCAGAGGTACAGAAGTTAAAAGAAAACCGGCGCGATCGACAAGAAAAAGAGGAGGCGTTGCGGCGATCGGAAGCTAGTGCTAGAGAACAGGCAACCAAACTCGAACTTACTTTACAAGAATTGCAGCGAACCTAAGCTCAGTTGATTCAAACTGAGAAAATGTCCAGTCTCGGTCAGCTTGTAGCCGGTGTGGCACACGAGATCAACAATCCTGTCAACTTCATCTACGGGAACCTTACTTACGTCAGCGAGTACAATCATATTCTCCTGGATTTAATTAACTTGTACCAGCAGTGCTATCCCAACCCCGACCCTAAAATCGAAGCTTTGATTAAAGATAGCGACCTTGAGTTTCTGAGCGAAGATTTACCTAAAATCCTGTCTTCCATGACAGTTGGCGCTGAGCGCATTCGTCAAATTGTGCTGATTTTGCGTAATTTCTCGCGGGTTGACGAATCTGAGATGAAACAGGTTAACATTCACGATGGGATCGATAGCACGCTCGTAATGTTGCAGAATCGTCTCAAAGCAAGAGCGGATAGTCCTGCTATTCAAATTACTAAAGAATATGCCGATCTACCCTTGATAGAATGTTATGCCGGACAACTCAATCAGGTGTTTATGAACCTGCTGAGTAATGCCATTGATGCGGTTCTGGAACAAAAGAAAGAAACGGCACTTTCTCAACTCTCACCTTGTATTTGGATTCGTACTTCTGTGTTGAACCGGGATTTGGTGAGAATCAGTATAAAAGATAATGGGCCAGGAATGTCCGGTGGCGTAAAAGCGCAATTATTTAACCCCTTCTTTACAACTAAGCCAGTGGGCAAAGGTACTGGTTTGGGATTAGCTATTAGTTATCAGATTATTGTGGAAAAACACGGCGGACAGATGCAGTGTGTCTCTAAACCGGGAGAGGGAGCAGAATTCTCGATCGATATTCCTATCCGGCAAAGCAATCTAGCACAGATGAAGGTAAGTTAACGATCGGATAGATTTATAGCCGAATGCTCACAACCCTAGCCAATTACAATTATGTATAAATATATACTTAATTTTCAGATACTATTATAAATACTGGAGTTTAGACTAACCGCGCCTCAAAGCGC
>CASBRD010000229.1 GCA_949128025.1 Oscillatoriales cyanobacterium PMM_0008
GGCAGGGCGAAGCATTTGGGATATCCAGATCTCTAATTTTTCCGTCAAATTCTCCCCCAAATGCTTCGCCCCTACAAAATACTACAAATCAATACAATGTTTTCTGGAGATGTCTAATGTAAGTGACAACCAACAAGCGCCCACTGCTTGATATGCCTACAATCTTAAACGGATCTTCCTCGTCAGAGTGAGCTTCATCGTAATCCTCAAGATAGAGGGGATCGTAGAAAACAGTTGCCGCCTCATCAAAGGAAACCCCATGCTTTTTGATATTAAATTGTGCTTTTTGGTCGTCTCATTCAAACCGTAATGAATCCATGCACCCTATATCTGTAACATAAACAAACATTTTCTACCATAAACCCGAAAGACCCGAAAATACCAGACTCTCCTGTGCCAGCAGAGATCGTATAAAATGTATTGTGTATGTATTTTTGTCCTATCGCCTACTGGCATCACGTTATGAATGAGGAACGCATTCAAGCTTACCGGAATCTGATTCAAGCGCTGCTGAGTTGTCCCAACGGTGAGGAACCGCAGATTTTACAGGCTAACTCGGAATTGCTGGATGCTGGGTTTGTGCAAGTTTGCGAGGCAGTAGCGGCAGGGTTGGCAGAGGAAGGAAAACAGAATGAAGCTGGTTTTTTGCGAAGTGTTGCCAGTCAGCTAGGGGAATTGTTGGGGATGAATGATGGGGGAGATAGCGATAACTCGGAAGGGGAAAATCCCCGCAAGTATGTAGAGTTTATTCAAGAATTATTGCAGGCAGAACAAAGCTATAGCGGTATTGCGGTAGTTTATCCGATTCTAGACAGAGGGAAGCATCTCCTCAATGCCCGGTTTGCGGAAATTTTACAGCAAGGGGCTGCGAATTTAATAGCTGAATAGTCAATAATATTGAGGATAAAGATAGGATAGATATTTCTATAGTTAAAGGAGAAGTTGCTGAAAATATCCTAGCAAAAAAGCTGAAAATAATTAGGGAATCAAGGAAAAATAAACCGAGCGATCCAGCTAAAATTGATCTAGCTGAAAGATTTCGCCAGTTGTGTCGAGAAGTCCAAGACTTACACGCAGATAATCCTTTATCCGAAGCGGATATTGCAGCAGAAATTGATGCGGTGAGGAGAGGCGAGTGAAGATTATCATCGATACTAATGTTTTAGTTTCTGCAACAATTGCCGATGGAAAGCCAGAAGATACCATTAATTTTATTTTAGCAAGCGATGATTGGGAGTGGATTGTATCAGAAGATATTTTAAATGAATACCGAGAGGTATTAAATCGTCGAAAATTAAAGCTAAACGAAACCGTCAAGCTAAAATGGTTAAATATTGTTATCGATTTTTTAGATAATTTTTCACCAAAACTGGCACAGCGAATAGCAGCGATCGATTATCGCTTGCTTTTTCGATTAAACCCCGTTTCCGCAAAGACTGTACTGCTTTCAAAAAATCAGTATCAGATAACGCTAAATCTGCTGGTTTGTGGAAAATATCGGCTGCATCTTGGTTGGCTAACCAGAGAATTACCAGTTTCTCAGATGCCGATAACCGTTGATAATATTCTTCTAATTTGGGTTCTAAGTCTCCTAGAAATAAACTGGGATAGGATAGGTAGCGATCGACACTACCGTTAAATAAATCTTCGATCGTAGAAGCTATTATATTTAACCAGGAAGGGTTGCCGCCGTAAAGTTGGATCAGTTCCCCCCATTTATTCTCATCAGTTAACCCTTTGTTGGTTAAGATTTCTGCCGCCGCTTCTCCCAAACTGCCAAGTTGTAGACTGCGACAAGGGCGATTTTCTCCTTCTAAGGTAGCAATTTCTGTGGGTTTTTCCCAACTTAGGAGTAGTAAACAACTGTTGTGAGGAGAACAGGCTATTTCTTTTAAGAATTTACCGTAATTTCGGCAGTCGGGTAGATAATTTCCTGCTAATTCTTCACTGATAAATAGTTCTTGGAAGTCGTCGAGAATAATTAGACAGGAATGAGAACGCAGATAGTCGATCGGGGATGGCAGTTTAGTTTCTGTATTTTGGGATAAAAACTGTATTAAATTGGTTTGTAGGGATTTCAGGGCGAGGGTGTTGGTACAGTTGCGCCAGATGATATATTCAAAGTTATCTTGAATTTGTTCGACGAGTTCTCTAGCGAGGGCGGTTTTGCCAATTCCCGGTAATCCAAAGATGGTGATGATGCGGATATTTTCTTGCAGTATCCATTGTTTCAGGGTTGTTATTTCTGCGGTGCGGTTGTAAATGCGATCGTATTCGGGTGCTTCGGTTAAATCTTGGTGTTTTTCTGATTCGTTGGTGGTGGATGTGGGCGATCGATTTTTTGCGGCTTTTTTTGCTTTGGGATAGGGGCAAATTTCGCTACAGATATTGATGTTGCTCAAGATTTGCATATCTGCGCCAAAATTTGAAATATTGGAAAATTCTATTCGTTCTAATGTAGATTTAAGGTTTGCTTTTTTAACATCCTCTCCCAACACATCCGACAAGAGTTTCCATAATTCCGAAGCCGTCTTTCTGACATGATCCACAGTACAGTGATAGTTCTCAGCCATGTCCTTGTATTCTTGACGTTCCCAGACACCCTCCAAAATAGACCTCTGTAAAGAGTCCAAATGCTTTCCTGTCTTGGCAAAAATCAAATCATCCGTCCAATTTAAAGCTTCTTGAATTTCCATAGATTGTAGATTGTGTTGTAGTTTTGTCTACTTGCACCCCACATTATCCCACATTTTCCCATTTTTATCTATAAAATCCCACATTATCCTATTTTTTTAGTTTTGAAACGATTGGGAAATACCCCCCAAAATGCCATCTTCAGGAGTTGTATAATCTAGCTCTTTCAACCGCGTGCCACGTCGCGGCGTCAACATCATAAGGTAGAATCGGAATAGTAAGACGAATTATCTGATTCAAATACCTTTCTAAAAATCTCCGTTTCTTAGAATTTGGAAGGCGTTCGCACCCAAAAACAAGTTCCTGCCACACAGTAGTTGAGGTAGCAATTTCTCCTTCGTGTTGTTGTAGCTTTGCTATAACATTTGGGTGTGGACGTTGACGGGTTGCTTCCGAGAGAATGTTAGTATCCAGTAAAAAGCGCAAACTCATAAAATTACTTCCCGACCGGGCGACGAATCTCGCACTCCCTCAAAAACTTCTGGTTCGATCCATATTCCCTCAGAATCAAGTTCTTGTCGAAAGCGAGCGAGACTCTTCCAAAACCCTTTATCTGTCTCAATAGCCAGCATAATTTCTTGACCATCAGGGATATCTATATCCTCAAATATTTCGATATTTCTACCTCGTTTTATGCCTTTAATGTGCATTAGATATCCTTTTTAATTGGAGAGTTGATAGTTTCTACTATCAGCATAGCATAATCCAGAGCGATCGCTATTTGATGACTCAGAAAGGCGATCGCGTTCTAATTTTCGGGAAAATACTGATTCAGAAAATCCCTAGCTGTCACAATAGCAATCCCCTCATATTCCTGTAATACTAATAAATCGCGATCGCCCGTAACAATCAGATCGACATGAGCCGCGATCGCGGTAGCTAAAATCATATTGTCATTCCGATCGCGTAAATCAGGTACGTTGATAGCTGCAATAGGATAAACTTCCACTAATTCTCGTGTTCCACTCATTAAATATTCAACAGTAAAACCCAAAGATTGTAATTTACCCCGGAGTTTCTGTTTGCTCAAAGTCGTTTCTAATTCTGCCAACATCGGTTCGGATGCACAAATTATGAGTTGACGATCTCTTGCCAATCTAAATAAACGAGCGGGGATACCTCCCCACAGCCAACCAGATACAAAGAGATTAGTATCTATGATAACTCTCATTTTTAAGGCTCCGTTTGAGAACGTTTCTCGCGGCGCACCTCCCGAACAATTTCACAAATCTCCTCCGTTGTTAATTGATCGGGATCGGGATTAGCCGCTTCTACGCGCCGTTCCCATTCCTCCCAGTCAAAACCACCTTTCACTTTCTCAAAAACAATCTTATCGGCTGTCACTATCACTTGATATCGATCCCCAGGCTTCAGTTGATTTTCAATCTCAGCCGGAATTTCTAATTTACCATCGGCACTCACACAAACAGTAATATCTGATTTCATATTCCATTTCTCTTCGACTCATCAAGATACTCAGATATTTTAACACAATCTCTCAACGCGATCGCTCTTTTATTGAAACCAATTTTCTATTTTCAGAGCCAAAAAATCAGCATTGCCACACAGTAGTTGAGGTAGCAATTTCTCCTTCGTGTTGTTGTAGCTTTCTCTCTGCTATTCAGCTTAGGCGCTGGTTTAGTGGGAGTTGCGATCGCGGCGAGAGTAATTAGATATATTCAGGAACATGAGAAAAGTCGAATTGCGCGGATTGTTAATTTCATTTTAGGCAATAGTTTATGAATAAATTTTAATAACAAAAGAGCAGTAAGAGTACCGAAAATAGGATATTGCGATCGCACTTTACAAAAAAGCGATCGCACTCCCTATACCCTCAATTTTCAGCCTCTTTCTTTTTTGTCTTCTCGTCAACTATCCGTTTAAATAATTCAAATTGTTCTTGTTCCTCTTCTTTCGTTTTTGGCGGGTGGAATAAGATCGTTTCTGAATCTGGTTTACGGCGACTAAATAGCACGCGCAAAGCCTCAAGATCGTCATCACCGCCGCGATGTGCAAGTGCATAAGCTTTCAATTCAGCGTTAGTCATTGCTTCAAAATTTGGTTTCATAGAAAATACCAAAGTCCACTAGGAGGTACAATTATTTGCAATTCGTCGCCTGCGAAAATATAGGCATCCCCTGTCTGGTAATCGAAACGGAATAGCTGAATATCTTTGTAGCCGTTGGATAACCACTGACAGACTCGCAGACAGGCTTGAGCTTGTTCGTTAGTTGGGTTAATGGTTGTTTCCTCAATTCTGACACAGAGATTAAAATACAACAAATTAGGGTCGATTACAAGCTACTATATCTTGTCTGACGCACCCTACAGACTTTATTCTCCTTTAGATAAAATCAAATTCAACACATTCAACTCATTGGAAGTCAATAAATATTTATCGGTATAAATCTTTTCTCTCATTTCTTCTAAACTGTAACTGCTAAAAACTACAAAGGGAAAATCTCGATATTTATAACCAATTGGCAATGTTTTATCGGCTGGATAAAGGTGATGGATATAGGTAGCGAGAATATCCCTAAATTGTTCATCTTCTGGTTCTTCTGGTTCATCGGCAAAATATTCACTCATCGCCTCACCGCTGATAAAGGTAAATAATGGTAACGCATAATATTGGTCGAGGCGTTGGTTATTCTGCTCTAAAAATTGGGTTCGATGGTTGTAATCACGAACTTTATCCACTAATTCTATAGCATTTTTAAGGGCCGATCGCAACCTGCTAGGATAATTATTACATTTGCTAATTCCCCACATTTTATCCAACAGTTCTTTGTTGGCGTGATTCGCAATATCCATCAGACGCATTTCGTAAGTTTCTTCTAATCTTTGTTCGGCAATTGGTACGACTAATAAGCTACCATTAATCAGACCGGGTTCTATTTTACTGAAGTCTAGTAATTTATCAAAACTATCGGCAATTAACTGAGAAAATTTGCTGTTGAAAACTTCTCGTAATTTCAAATAGGAATAACTTTCAGAAACCCGGTTTCCTGAATTTAACACAAACTCAGCGCGACTTAGGAGTTGTTCTAAACTTATATAAACTTCTTTTAAGAGTTTATGACTAGGACGCCTGCGGTGTTCGTTTTTGAGGTCTTTAATTAGGTTAGCCATTTGTCCGCTAAATGTCTGACCCGCCGCCGATACGGATTTTCCTCCGATGGGAATCATCAAGAATTTTTCCCTACCTAGTTGTCCATATCCCTTAATTCTTGTCATAACACAAGTTTTGACAATTAGCAAGATATTTAATAAATTGATCGTACTTTCTCGCAATGACAGTTCTTTGTCATCGGCGTAATAAATAGCGCGATCGCTCAAATAAAAAATCAGTTCTTTTTCCTTATCATCCAGTGTTTTTTCTTCTCCATTTTCGATATATTGACCGCGACCTCTGTAAATAACCTGTATTATTTCCATCAGGTTACTTTCCACCCGAAATCGAGGAATTTCTACTAAAATATGCTTCGCTTTGGGAAACGATAAACCGCGACTCGCAGAGGAAGTCATAAATATAACTTTCACTTTATTTTTGTATTGATGTATTTCTGACTTATCTCGATCGGAAAGGTTGGCGTGTATTTCTAGATAATCCTTTTTCTCATCAAATTCTCCCCGCTGCTTTTTAATTCTTTCAATTAATTCTTGCAATTTCCGCTTATCTTGAATATATACTAGAATTTGACCTGCATCTGGTTGTTTCCAGAGAGTGTTGATATCTTGAACAATTTGCGTTTGGACAGTCTTTTTTAGGTTATCTTTTTTCTCCGCAAAAGTATCTTCATCAAACTTTACCGACTCGATAAATACCTTATATGTAATAGTTAGACTGCTTGCTGGATAAGAGTTAGCGTTGATAATAATTGCTGGCGATCGCTTAAACTCAAATTCCTGTGATGAAAGTGGATCATCTGCTTGGGAAGATGCACGCCTAAAGAATATTTTATCTGGTTCTGGTGATATTTCAGATAAATGTTGCTTGATCACATCTGGCGCGACGATCGAAGCATCTGCTACAATAACTTTAGTGTTAAAACCGTGTTGCAAATCGGTTAATTTATAACGATTCAAAATCGTACTTATTCCATTTAAAAACTCTACGCCGCTATCATCGCCAGTTATTTCATCTATCATAATGAATAAATGCTTGATGCGGGTCGATATTTTGATCATCTCAGCAGGAATAACCTTACCATCGCGCTTGTTATAAGCACTTTTGAAGATATTCTCAAAATGCTCTAAGGTGTTTGCACCGTGTTCAGTCTTTTTTAAAGATTGGATACAAGCTGTCGCGACAATATTATTGGATATTTCGTATTTTATCGTTGTATATATTGCTTCGCAAAGACTAGATAAAACTCCTTTACTGCGGCGATTTGTAGGTTCAATTTCATCTTCAGTTCTTCTGTTAAGTGCTTGCTGTCGCGATGCTTGGCGTTGAATTTCCTGCGCGGGGTCAAGAAAAATAACTGGATTTTCGATAAAATCACCATGATGTTTTTGGGAGTGGTAATTGACGACAGTAGAACGAAAGTTATCTTTGATAATTTCCGCGTTAGTGTTGATACAAAATAGGCGACTATCAGTTAACTGTCCTGTTTCTGAGTCTGTGAATTTCTCGATGATATCCAAATTGACTTGTTTGCGGGGACTGACGTAGAAAAAGAGAAAACCTTCGTTGATATGAGCTTTCAGAAAGTCTACGATCGCAGTAGTTTTGCCAATTCCAGGATTACCAGTTAAAAATAGATAAGTTTTGTCGGAATTGAGTACATCTTTAATCATTTCAGCGTGAGGTTCCCTTAGTTCTAATGTTGAACTGAAGTTATCGATTTTTTCGGTATGAGATATAATAGTTGTGGTGTCGCTAGGTATTTCTAATAGTTGCTTGACAAAAGTTTTCCCATTGTCGAAACTCCGACCTGCATTAAGTTGAATCAGATTTAAAACTTCCTTTCGCGCTAGATCGATCTCCTGTTCTTTTGGTTCATTCTTATAAATCTGCGAACAGGTAGTTAATACGTCTAAGTTTTCAGGACGGAGGGACATGGCGCTGATACCGCGATCGCTATATCCCACCACATTAAACACCACCGACGATTGATTATTGAGAATACCAATTTCGCCTAAAAATTCATAAAAACTGCGAGCATAAGAACCAGCTTGAATTAATTTAGCACTTTCTTTATCCTTCCGCTTAAAAGCAGTAAAATATCTAGTCAAATCCGCCGCAAAAGTAAAACTAAAATCATCAGTAGCGCCAGTATCTATCCGCAGCTTAGAAAAAACGCTTTTTGAGCGTAAATAACTAATCTCGCGCATCAACAAACGCCGCTGATTCTGCATATCTTTATCTTCAAAATCTAAGAGGTCTTTCGCTGATTTAACGGAAAATATCGATAAGTCTACGGCGAGAATCCTAAACTCTTGGCGATGTTGTAACAACATTAAAGTGTCTGCATATAAGAATTCTCCTCCTTTACCTAAACCTGAATATTTGAGTATGTAGCGATCGATATCATCTTTTTTAAGAAGATCGAACTGAGACAATAACTCGACAAATTCTTGTTTTTGATCCCTAGTGTTATTTCCGAAGCTGTTATTACCGCCAAAACTGCATTGGTAGTACAAAATTTCGATTGGCGATCGCGTACTGTCTTTCCATCCAGTAGATTTAATGTACTCCCCAAAGAAATTCAATCCAGACAGAAAACCCTTCTGCAATAAATACAAACACCACTTTTCAATTCTTTCGATATCTTTCTGACTGATTGTTCCGTCTTCACTCACTATCCGCTTAAACATTTTGGCAAATTTCAAATGCTGCAAATCTCGCCGATATAAATTGCCAAAATTGTGCTTGAGTTGGTGCTGTTCGATATAAGTAAGAATCCCAATATTGAAACCAACCTCAAATAAACGACCCAAATTTTCTGCTATCATTTTGCACTCCTGTTAGATCAAGTCTATTGTCTGATTGTAGGGGCGGGTTTTGTTGATAGATTGTCTGTTAAACAGAAGGGTGATCTGCTAAACCCGCCCCTACCATGCAATACTAATGCTACCCTACCGGACACGATATTATACCTATACGTTTAAAACTCTCCTAACTTCGGTCAAAAATGCCAACGAGTTAAAACCCACCTCTCCTCTGATATGGTTAAACACGGACAATTTACTAAATGATTCCTCACCCATAATATTCTCATAAGGATCGAGTTTTAAACTAATGTCGCTGGTTTTCTCGAATCGCGAAAAATGAAAAAGTGTCAGATATTGCAAAATGTCATTTTTCAGGGTGCTATCATCGTCTATCAAAGCTGAGCGAATATATTTGTCATCCAAAATTCCGGGATAAATGTTCAACAGAGTCGAGTAGGAAATCACACCATTGTAAAAGCGATCGTCCCCCTTACCTACACTAATCCCATTAAACAAATTGAAAAAAACTACCGCTTGCTGCGCGGAATCTTGCGCTACATTCAGCAATTCGTTTGTGTCCTGAATATAAAAAGAAGTTGCTTTAGGATTTCCTGCTTTCCGTACATAGTATTTATCAAAAAATACCGGATAGATCTTGATGTCGTCGCGGTTTCCTTTCAACTCCTTTATTAATGCAGGCGACATAAAATATAGGCGATCGTCATCCTCACTTTGAGTTATATTCAGGTTACTCGTAAAAGGTGCTTGTGCAATATACAAAAAGTCTCGGTATCCCTGCTGATAAAGATTGTTCACCGTGTCTATGAGAATTGGCGGATCTTGATACAAACGTCGATTGCTATAGTTATCAGAAAAAGTTTTGATAATATGCAACCGAATAGCACCATCTGGTTGACGTGCGATCGCGATCGCTTCTCCTACCAAATTAGATATTCTACCTTGGCGGTTTCTGTTACCTGTTCTGGCGTCGCTTTCCAAACTGGAAACAATTATAATAGCTAGTTTATCCAGGTTTGGAGTATCTAAGTTATCGGTAAACGTAAACTTTCTAGGTAATACCGAATACAAAGAACTCAGACCGTTCTTAACTTTCAAATGATTTGCACCTCGGACGCGGAAACCCTGAGAACTACACCGATGGTTTTCGTTCAACAAATGACACAATGCTTTAGAAAGATGCGCTATGAACTTTTCAGATGGTGCGGGATTTTGGTGGTCGCCTTCGTGCAATCTTACCATCGGAACAAATAATCTTTTATTAGCAGCATCTAGCAATATTTTTAGGCAAATATACGCTAACAAAGAGATAGTAAAGCGATAAATAAAGCCTTGATTAGCATCAAATCCCTTTGGATCTAAGCGTCGATTATTGTAGCGAAATAATACCAATTTATTATTTCCCATGAAATATTTTTGATACGAATTCATACAACTTTCGGGAACCCACATTACTGGTAAAGCATTAACACCTCTGATATCATATTCCATCCTAAATTGTTGGCGTTCTTCTGTCGGAAAATAGCGGATGTCTTCAATAGTAATACTCGCAGGTAGCTGACAGACAGCATTTTCTTCGACGTGCGCTTCTCCAATAGAAATGTATCTCAAACATTCTTTGGGATTGCGTCCTACAACTTCTCTGAAAAAGATACCATTGAAAATTCTATTTTCGTCGTTTTCCAGAATACCTCTTTTTACACTAATCTGGATTGGATAAGTTCTGGTTGGCAAAATACTCTGGGTTTTAATAAATTCTCTCAGCAATTCCCTTAGTACTTTGATTTTATCTCGAACTTTGTATTCATTCAAGCCTCGTATAATAGCGTTTAAAAGCCTCTTTTTTATTTCCTCGTTATTACCCTTTAAATCGGTTAATATTTTTTCAAAAGGGATGATAGGGTTATAATTTAGATCGTCATTAGGATTATAACCATCTACGTTGGGGTTATTGCAAGCAAATACAAAGAAGTACAAAAATGCGAGTTTTAATACTTTTGCTCCGAAGTTGGGATTTTTGGCAAGTTCCTGACGGTGTTCAGCACTTTCTGGATCGAGAAGATTGAGATTGTAGTCAAAAACTTCTCGACCGTCAAGTGCTTGTACTGGATTACCAAACTTCATTTTGAAACCGCAAATAAATTTGCGCTCTCCCTTGTTAGTGTTTGTACTTTCGCCCAAGTTACCTGTTACAATGGGAATGATCGGAAGAGAGTCTAATACTTCCGATCGCGAAAACACATCTTTGTAATTAATCTTCACTCCAGCATAGTTCACCTCATAATAATCATCCGCTTTGTCCTGGTTAATAAAATCTTCTATTAATCTGAGACGGCGAATCAAATCTTGCAGATAAATAAAACCAATGCTGTCTTTATTATCGATGTTATCTCTAAGATATTCCAAATATCTTATCTTTGCTTCTTTCTTCAATTTACCCAGTGTTTCCGTGTCTACAATTCGCTTTAGGCGGTTGAAGTCAGAATACTCGTCTTCTATCTTGTCTTGAACCGTATCGTGCAGTTCTTTTCTGTCAGATTCGCTGTCAAAAGTAACTCGGTCATCAATATGATTTTCCAATCCCTCTCTCAAATATTCGGGAAATCGATCGATCTCCCTTACTGTAATAGTCAGTTTGTGAAATTTGAGTAGGGAAGCACTACCGGGACGGCTGCTATCCAAACAAAGTTTTTGCTTCTGTAAATTAGAAGAAGAATTGTTAAAATTATAAGTGAACCCTAACTGAGTTGCATCTCCCTGGAAAGATTGCAAAGGTGTAATCAAACTGGTAACAAACTTCTCAATCGCTCCATTTTCTCCTAGACTAGACTGTAGTAGCTGTCTCAAACAATCTCTTATTTCTCCAACCTTATTGGGAAAGCTGTCTCGGAATCCCGCCGTAAAATTAATGGTAGCAGAACGTACCCCCTGAGAGGATGATAGAGGATTTTGAACTTGGGAAGTTGCGACCTGACTAGCTACGGTGTCAATATCAATCTGCAACCGTTGGCCATTTTCCGATAGGCGAAACGGCTGCTGATTCCTTAAGTTTTGTAAGAGCTTCTCCAGTAAATCGCTGTAGTCTACTGGGACTAGCTCGTTGTCACCCTGTTCTAAACTGTTAACCATGTAGTGTCTTTTGGCTGATGTTATTTCATTCAACCACTAGATATGAATTTTAGTCAAGCGATTTTAGATTATTTGTACAGAACCATAAGAAAGCGGAACGCAGGTCACGCTGCTGAATTAGCCTCTAGGTAGGTTCGGCAAATGAGCAATGACCCAAAAGGTATTCACCCTAAGTTTTTCTTGACCCAATCTCGTAAAGCCTGCTCCGTATTTACACCGAAAATAGAGTGGGGACAATCTGTTTTTCCTCTGTTGTGTTCCGTAAATCTATGGCCTGTAACATTATCCGGCGATATCCCATATTCTACCATCAGCCATTTGTGGAGTGCGATCGTTGCCTCTTCTTGCTTTGGCGCTAGTCTTTCGCCAGCTTTGGCAATATGTTCGATGCCAATGGAATCGTTATTCTCTCCTGGTGCGTGCCACGCCTTGTCGGCATCTTCCACCATTTGATAAATAGTGCCGTTTTTATCGACAATGTAGTGTGCGGAAATCTGGGATTGAGAATTTTGATACCAACTAATTGTGCTTGCTAAGTTAGCCACATTTGTGTAATGATTGATGATCCGCTTGATTCTTTTCCCGTTGCGGCTAGAAAAATTTGGCGAGGCGACCCATTTTACTTCAGGCTTAAGAGGTGCTGAAGTACTGGGTGCATTAGGGGCAAAGTCTCCTAGTTCATCAGTGGCAATGAGCGATGGTTTTGGTTTGTCTTTTGGGGCGAAGCTGAACTTATTCGCGACACTAGAATCGAGAATTTTTTGCAGTTGCGCTACCTGCATTTCGGTATCCCATTTTTGAATCGCTTTATCGCCATACATTAAAAATACAGTCCCATCTTGAAAAATTTCAAACCACATTTTATTTGCCTCTAAATCGAAGGAATCTTGACCACCTTTTAGGGTAATATAAAAATGTTATTTGTTAAATGCGCTACTTACACTAAGTTGCATTTAACTGACTTGGGGACGTCCTTGACATCGGGACACGGCGAATCCCGGCAACACGCAATACTGCTAGGGTTTTGGATATTGGTAGGCCCAGAAACCGGGTTTCTTTTAGCTCAAGAAGAGCAGTATTGCGGCTACACGGTATTAGCAATACAGTACTTGCTCCATCCGATCGGGACAGAGTTTCTGAGCGATCGCAGATCTAACCTTAAAGCTTTTCTATCAGAAGTAGGAACCCGAAACCTGGGAATAGCTGTACCTTGACAATAAAGAGCTAGCAAGTGATTTATGCAGATTAATACTCCAGATTGGGTCAAACACGCTGTTTTCTACCAAATTTTTCCAGATCGGTTCGCCAAAAGCAAGCAGCCCCACAAGCGGCTGTTGAAGAATGCCTCGTGGGAAGCCTGGGACGATATGCCAACGCTGCAAGGCTACAAGGGCGGCGATTTGTGGGGTGTGATAGAACAGCTGGATTACTTGCAGGATTTGGGGATTAACGCGATTTATTTTACCCCCATTTTTCAATCGGCTAGCAATCATCGTTACCACACTCACGATTATTACCTGGTCGATCCGATGTTGGGGGGAAATTCGGCTTTTAAAGAATTGCTAGATGCAGCCCACCAACGGAATATCAAGATTGTTCTGGATGGGGTGTTTAACCACGCCAGTCGCGGCTTTTTCTTTTTCCACGACATCCTGGAAAATGGCCCCCATTCTCCCTGGTTGGATTGGTTTAAAGTTGAAGGTTGGCCGGTATCTCCTTACAATGGTGAGTTCCCGGCTAATTATATCGGTTGGGGTGGAAATCGGGCGCTGCCAGAGTTTAACCACAAGAATCCCGAAGTGCGGGAATATATTATGGAGATTGCCGAATATTGGATTAAATTCGGCGTCGATGGTTGGCGCTTAGATGTGCCGTTTGAGATTAAAGCAGCTGGATTTTGGCAGGAGTTTCGCGATCGCGTCAAAGCTGTCAACCCCGAAGCCTACATCGTCGGCGAAGTCTGGTTAGATGCTCGCGAATGGCTGGATGGCACCCAATTTGATGGAGTGATGAATTACTTATTTGCCGCACCGACGATCGCATTTACAGCAGGCGATCGCGTAGACATTGAGCAAGTACAAGATCGTTCCTACCATCCCTACCCGCCCCTATTTGCCAAAGAGTACGGCGAAAAAATTACCCAAGTACTAGAATTATACCCCTGGGAAATTCAGCTTACCCAGCTTAATCTACTAGCCAGTCACGATACGGCGCGTTTAATTTCTATTGCGGGAGGCGACAAAGCCAGTGTGGAATTGGCAACGTTGCTGCTATTAACTTATCCCGGTGCAAGCAGCATTTACTACGGCGATGAAGTTGGCTTACCGGGTAAGTTAGATCCAGACTCGCGTCGCGGCTTTCCTATGGAAGCCCACTGGGAACTTGATGTTCTAAAATATCACCAGAAACTGATAGGATTGCGTCACAAATACCCTGCTCTCAGAACGGGTTCCTACAACATTTTGTATGCTGAGGGAACGGTTTATGTGTTTGCTCGCGTTTTAGGATCTGAGGAATTAATTGTTGCCGTTAACATCGGAACTGCACCCGCAAATGCCAGCTTTGAAGTAACCGCTCTGCAATCCTTACCTAGCCAAATGTTGTATGGTACTGGAGAAGTATCGTGGAACGATGAGGGAGAATCTAATCAACTAACATTGGATCTTCCGGCTCGGAGTGGCTGTATCTTAGGTTGAGTAAATCGGTTAGTCAGATTCCCTGATTGGAGATCCTCCCAACCCCCCTTCAAAAGGGGGGCAGAGGGGCAGAGGGGCAGAGGAGAAAAGAAATAAAAATGTTCTTAATTATGAACAAAAGCATAACAACTCTTTCGGAGTTGTTAAAAAAAAGTTTAGTTCACAAATCAATTAGGGCTTTTGCTGGTTGCTATATACTTGATTGGTGTATAAATAGTTTATAATAAACCAATTAATAGTATATGTCATCCTCACTAGGTTACGACCCTAGCCTGGATCAACCAATTGATGAAGCAGATCCAGCCCAGCAGTCCCTAAGAGATCGTCAATTGCGGACACTTTTTGAAACAGCCCTGGATGGGATGGCGATCGCAGACGACCAAGGGCGCTACCTAGATGTCAACCCTGCCGCCTGTGAATTATTTGGTCTAGAGAGAGATGAACTTCTGGGACGCAGTATCGTTGAGTTTGCGGAACCGGGGTTGAATTTCCAAGCAGTTTGGCAAGAATTTCAGCAACAAGAGAAAGTGCGCGGTGAGTTCAGCTTAGTGCGGGCCGATGGGGATATTCGCATAGTGGAATATGCGGCGACGGCCAACTTTTTACCCCACCGCCACCTATCCGTGATGCGAGACATTACAGAGAGTAAACGAGCAGAGGCACAAGTCCGGGAACTGACACAACAGCTAGATATGTCTCCGACACGCTTAGGCGAACGGCAAGTTCGCGAACCTGTCAGCGAACTGGAGCAAACCCAAGCCCAATTACGGGAATCTCAGCAACGACTGGAAAGCATTTTGAATTCCGTTGAGGGAGTGGTGTGGTCAATCCACCCGGAAACCTTTGAGACGATTTACATCAACCCCGCAGTAGAAGAAATATTCGGTTGCTCAGTGGCAGAGTTTTTTGCTAATCCTAACTTCTGGTTTGAAATCATTCATCCCGACGATAAAAGTAACATTGCCAATGTTTTCGCCAGACTCAAAGAAAAGGGGAGAAGCAGAACAGAATATCGCATTATTCGCCGGGATGGACAAGTGCGCTGGTTGTCTGTTAACTCTCATCTGGTCTATGACGAAACCGGAAAACCGATTCGCATTGATGGCATTACCACCGACATCACCGATCGCAAACAAGCTGAAATAGAGTTAGCCGCCTCTCAAGCCGAATTAATGGCACTATTTAATGCCATGCAAGATGTCATTATTGTGCTGAATTCAGAGGGACGCTATCTAAAAATCGCTCCTAGTTCTGCTCCCCTGTTATACTTACCTTCAAATACAATGTTAGGCAAAACTCTCCACGAAGTCCTCCCCCAAGATGCCGCAGATTTTTTCCTCAATACTATTCACAAAGCTATTATTAATCAATCCCTGATGCCGTTGGAATACTCATTACCTATAGGCGATCGCTTAGTCTGGTTTGATGCTAGTATTTCTCCCATGTCTGAAGATAAAGTTGTTTGGGTAGCTAGAGATATCAGCGATCGCAAACATCAAGAACAATCTCTCCGCTTAATCGTTGAAGGTACAGCGGCAAAAACTGGTGAAGAATTTTTCAAAAGTTGCGTCCAATATCTCGCCCAAGTATTAGAAGTCCGTTATGCTTTCATTGCTGAATTTGTTAACTCAGAAAAAGTGAGCGCGAAAACTCTAGCATTTTGGGCGGGAAATGACTTTGGTGATAATTTTACTTACAATTTAGTCGGGACACCCTGTAACAATGTTTATATTCAAGGTGATTTATGTCGATACCCAAATTCAGTTCAAACCCTTTTTCCCGAAGATAATGATTTAGTCACCCTCCAAGCCCAAAGTTATGCTGGTTTGCAGATTATTGATACTGCTGGAAATCCCTTGGGATTGATCGCAGTTTTAGATACTAAACCGATGGTGCAAAATGTAGAAATGCAGTCAGCCATCTTAAGAATATTTGCCACTCGTGCGGGTGCGGAAATAGAGCGGATAGAGGCGGAAGCAGCAGTGCGTCGATCAGAAATTCAACTGAGGCTACAATCTGAAGAATTAACAGCAACCCTCAAAAAGTTGCAAAATACTCAAACTCAGTTAATTCAAGCGGAAAAGATGTCAAGTTTGGGGCAGTTAGTAGCAGGAATTGCCCATGAAATTAATAACCCCGTGAGCTTTATTTATGGCAATCTTCAACCCGCTGCTGATTATGCCAGTGACTTAATTGAGCTAATTCACCTTTACCAAGAGCATTATCCGACTCCACCCCAGGCAATCTCTGATTTTACAGAAGATATTGACCTTGAGTATCTGATCACTGATTTTTCTAAGTTGCTAGCATCAATGAAAACAGGAGCCATACGCATCAGTGATATTGTTAAGTCTCTGCGAACATTTTCACGCCTGGATGAAGCGGATTTAAAAGAAATAGATATTCACGAAAATATCGAGAGTACCTTAATCATTTTACAAAATCGCTTGAATAGTTCGACCGGAAAAACAGCAATTACAGTGATTAAAAATTATGGCAATCTGCCTTTAGTTGAATGTTATGGTGGTTTACTAAATCAGGTGTTTTTGAATTTGTTAGTCAATGCTATTGATGCGATTGAACAGCAGCGAAACAGCCTAGATTTAACCGAGCGATCGGATTATATTGGCTGTATTACAATTACCACTTCTATCAATTTAGGAAATCAGGTGATCATATCCATTCAGGATAATGGTTGTGGGATGAATCCAGAGGTACAAGAAAAGATATTTAATCCATTTTTTACCACTAAACCTGTCGGTAAAGGTACAGGAATGGGATTAGCCACCAGCTATCAAATTGTAACGGAGAATCATCGCGGTAATTTGCGGTGTTGTTCTACACTTGGAAAAGGGACTGAGTTTAGGACTGAGTTGCCGATTAGCCAGCCGAAATAAGCGATCGACCCTAATTATAGCTAGGGACGGGCGAAGCATTGCGGGATTAAGCTTAACTCAAAACCGAAAAGTTAATTCCGCAATGCTTCGCCCCTACATAATCTTGTGGCGGGAACGGAGTAAGCGCGATCGACCCTTGTAAATCTTACCGCTTCCTCTTTTGTTTGTTCAATCAACTGCTGGCACGAATACCTCGCTTTTGCAGTTCCTGCATGAAAAACTCTTCCAGTGAGGGACGAGCTAGATTCAAAGAGGTTATTTGTGCGTCCATTAGGCGCAGGCTGGCTAGAAAATCTTGGAGGTCGCCTTCTAAATGACCTCGCCAACCGCTTTGGTCAAATTCTAAGTCTGGTATCCATTTTTCCAGAACTTCCCGATTTCCGCCTTTGCCTTTGATGTGGTAGAAGTCAGTGGTGCCGAGAAGATCGTCCAAAGCGCCGATGCAAATCAGTTCGCCTTGGGCGAGGATGGCGATGCGATCGCAAATCATCTCCACATCGGACAAGACGTGGCTGTTGAAAAAAATCGTTTTGCCTTGCTGTTTGAGCGATAATATAATCTCGCGGATTTGGTAGCGTCCCATCGGGTCAAGTCCAGACATCGGCTCATCCAGAAACACCAATTCCGGGTCGTTGATTAATGCTTGCGCCATGCCAATTCGTTGCACCATCCCCTTAGAATATTGACGCAGTTGCTTTTTCTTGGCGGCAGATTGGGCAAGTCCCACCATATCCAGCAGTTGGGGGATGCGCTCTTTTTGCACGGATTCTGGGATTTCAAATAGTCCTGCTGTCATCTGCAACAATTCCCAGCCGGTTAAATTGTCGTAGTAATAGGCGTTTTCGGGGAGATAACCGATTTTTTGCTTGACGGCCCGATCGCCCAACGGCTCTCCAAATATTGTCCCATGTCCGGAAGTCGATCGCACAATGCCCAGCAGCGTCTTGAGCAGCGTGGTTTTCCCGGCTCCATTTTGCCCCAAAAGACCAAAAGTTTCGCCTTTATAGACGTTGAGGGTGCATTTCTTGAGAGATTCGATTTTTTGATTGAGCCAGAAGCCAGTGCGATAAACCTTGCTCAGGTTATAGGTTTGCACGACTGGCTGACGTGCAAGTACGATCGCTCCCTCTTGGGTATCTTCAACGAAAGTCATATCAGTTCGGCTATATGCGGTAACTGAGAGTGATTATTCCTTATTTTGCAGGGTTTTGTCTCAGTTGAGGAAGTCTGGCATTACTCACCAGATGAGTATATAAAACATGACTATGACGGATAATTTTTGAAAAAATAGGAGCTTAACCAGCAAATGTGATGTTGAATACATAGTTGGGCTACTTCACGTTATCTGTGGGGACAGCAGTTTGAGAGCTATCCGTAGGACAGCATTTAGAGTTTGGTGGTAAGTTGAGCAATATTGAGCTAGCATTTCAACCCATAATATTGGAAGTTGCGATTCTTGAGGTTAAACCTGATTTGACTGAAGAATTTGAAGCTGCATTCAAAACAGCCTCAAGGATTATTGTTTCTATGTCAGGCTATATCTCCCATGAGCTTCAACGATGTCTAGAAACTACAAATCGTTATATTCTGCTTGTACGTTGGCAGCAATTAGAAGACCATACGGTTGGATTTCGACAATCGCCAAAATATCAAGAGTGGCGCTCCCTACTCCACCACTTCTACGATCCATTTCCAACTGTGGAGCATTATGAAAGCGTTTTGTTTAACTCTGGCTCTGAGTTTTGCCCATAGTAAGCTGCTATATCTGCCTCAATAGCATCTCTATTTGCATGATAATAAGCTAGCGCCGCATAAACTTGTGCTAACGTCAAGTGCGGTCTGGCGTCGGTGATTTCTTCTGGAGTCATCCCCGCCTTGTAATCGATGGCTATGTTTTGGACAGAAATCCTCGTTCCCCCAATTCGAGGACGACCGCCACAGGTTTCTGGAGTTTGGACAATTAGCGTTCCGATGTCGATCGCAGTTGACATATTCACCTCTTGGGGAGTTACTTCTAATTCTAATTTGCTAGAAAATGCCTGTGACTTGTTGAATTCGAGTAAGTTTAAGATACTAAATATAAGTAAAACTCCAAGGAAACGGATGGATCGGTCAAAAATTATTGCTGTAATCACGGGTGCGATTTCTTTAATTCTGGCGATCGCATACCTACTCCTCGTTCAACTGCTAGATTTTCGTGGCCCAATGCAACCCGCACCTCAAAGCCAAGTGCCCCAAGCAGTAAGATTTATTTCTTTTCCTCCCCCCGTTGCGGGGGGATTGAGGGGGGTAAAAATGCCGCTAACCAGCTAAACGCTACTACCCTCTAAGGGTACAGCCTTAGTCGATTCCAAGTGGGTAGCCTTGATCATGTGATAAGCGATCAGTAGCTGCGTCAGCGCCAGAGGGTAACTCTGGAGAGTTTCCCCAGTTGTCCCCGTAAGTTTGCCAATGTCTGGATTCCCTTCGCGGCTACAGAAAGGCAATAAGTTAGGTATTTCGCTACAGATCATCCTCTCTATCTTGCTGACTTGTTCGCCAGTAGCGTGACTATCGATTTCCAGAACATCAACAGGCTTACTCATATCGCGATCGAGTTCTAGGCGGATTGCTTGCATCGAATCGACTTTGCTTTGCTCTAAAATCTCAGTCAAATCCGGGTGGGGAATAGTAGGTCTGAGTACCAAGCGCACATTCAGATGCGAACTGTCTTCCCCAGACGCTTCTTCAGGCGGGTAGAAACTGACCACCACATCTGCCCACTGGCGCTGAGGACGAATGAACTGTTCCGAGTCCGGTTCGCGTTTTTCCATTTCGGCGAGAACTTGTTGGGCCGTGTAGCCCCGCTTGATGGTATCCCGCTTAACCTTCCAGTGGGCACGCAGCGATTCCGGCGGTGCCAGATAAACCTTCACATCGTAGCAATCTCGTGCAAGGCGGGTTGAATAACCGAGCAATCCCTCAACAATGACAAATCTGTTGGGCTTGATGTAGTGCGGTGGCTGAAACGTACCCGTTTTGTGACTGTAAACTGGCTTGAGAATCGGTTCTCCAGCTCGCAACTACATTGATGTGCTGCTGCATGATATCAATGTAGTTGCAGTCCGGGTGGAGGGCTGTAATGCCAAGTTCGGCACGCTGAGTGCGATCGTAGCGGTGGTAATCATCGGTACAGATAACTGTAACATTCTCTGGCCCCAATACCTGAGCAATGCCTCCAGTCAGTGTTGTTTTACCGGCAGCGCTATCACCGACGATGCCAAGGATAACGGGACGAGAACTCATAGTTTCTGCTCTATGGATAAGAAAAGAATTTTTAATAGGTTTAATTTTAAAACGCCTGGGGGATCAATAGATAGCACTCCAGTACAAGAAGTTTTGTATGATTAAGGGCGGCTAGAGGAAAAGTTGATGGAATCGTTTACCGATTACGCACGCGATCGCACCTACGCCATCCTTGGCACTGGTGCTGTAGGCGGTTTCTACGGTGGCTGCTTGCAAAAAACAGGTGTGGATGTCCACTTCCTGCTGCACAGCGATTACGAATACGTTAACAAGCATGGCTTAATCGTGGAGTCAAAAGATGGCGACTTCACCCTTCCCCATGTCAAAGCTTACCGCGATGTAGAAACGATGCCGCCTTGCGATGTGGTAGTCGTCGCCCTCAAAACCACCCAAAATCACCTACTGCCGAAATTGTTGCCTAGTGTGGTAAAGGATGATGGCGTAGTTCTGGTGCTGCAAAATGGATTGGGCGTAGAAGATGAAATCGCCCAAATTGTTGGCTCAAAAAGGGTTATGGGCGGACTGTGCTTTCTGTGTTCCAATAAAGTGGGGCCGGGATATATCCGCCACCTAGACTACGGTGAAATTAAGTTAGGTGAATATGCTCCCGATTATCAATCTTGTGGTATAACCGAACGAATGCGTCAGATTGCCAGTGATTTTGAACGTGCAGGCATTCCCATTAAGTTAGCTGAAGATTTGCTGCTGGCACGTTGGCAGAAATTAGTCTGGAATATACCATACAATGGCCTTTCTGTGGTTCTCAATGCTAGAACCGATGAGTTGATGGCGGATGTTCACACACGCGCTTTAGTCGAACAATTGATGTGGGAAGTTGTGGCGGGGGCAAAAAGTTGCGATCGCGCAGCATTTCCCCAGAAGAATCGCATTATCCTCGATAGCTTCGTTGAACTGATGCTCGATTACACTTTGAAGATGAAACCATACCGAACCAGCATGAAAATTGACTACGACGAAAAGCGTCCGCTGGAGGTAGAAACTATGTTCGGCAATCCATTACGTTTGGCTCAACAAAATGGTGTCGATTTACCGCAGATTACCATGCTTTATCAGCAACTGAAATTTCTCAATGCCAGAAATAGCAACTTTGGCAATAACGCAAGTTGCTAGTTATATAGTTAAGGCTCGTATTAGGTACGTTGTTGCGCTTTAGCGCTCTTATCCCAGTTGTAATAAGAGCGCTAAAGCGCAACAACATACCAAATATTTAACTAGGGCTAATCGACCGGACATGATATAATTACCAATCATCGCGTTTAGGAGAAGGATCGGTCCAATCATCATATGCGTGTTTTGGTTCTAATTTCCGATCTTCTTTCTCTAGTTCCTCTTCTTCATATTGCTCCTCTAATTCCTCTTCTTTCTCTCGTTCTGGGGGGAAATTGTCTGTCAGTGGTTTAACTACTTTTGCGATCGCTTCCTGCACAAACGCCTTGACAAATTCATCCTTGCGGTTTAGCTGAAACTGTCGCTGCACCACCTCAGTAATACCGCCATCGCCCCAATCTTGATCGTGACGAAAATATTCAATAAAACTTTTACCAGCAATCCTGGTAATATAAGCAGCAGTAACACCCTGAATTGCCTTACCGACTAAATAGGTAGCGAGATTTAGCTGAAGTGCCCTTGAAAGTAATTCGATCGCACCTTTAACAATACCCAAACTTGCCAGGGTTTTTCCCAGGGAAAGCGCCAACTCTCTTCCCCGTTCCATATTCAACTCACAGCCGTAGATTTTGCCGATTTCTACCACCATTTGGGCATTAACAGCCGCTGTTGCCAACAAATCTACCACAGGCAAAGGCGTAACAGCAATTACACCAGCACCAATCCACTGAAATCGTTCCACCACTTTATCAGCTTGACGCCGCCGCTGAGCATCGATGAGTTTCCGCGCCTCTTCTCCCAGACGTTGAGATTGCAGTAAAATGTTATCTGCCATCAAGTCGTCTCCCTCTGCACGCAGAACTATTGCCAGACGGCGGATTAAAGGCATTACGTCTGGTTCCGCTTGGAAGATATCGCCATTTTCCAGTTTGACAGTTTTGGGATTAGCTGCGATCGCAACTATATCCGATGTAGCGATAAACCCCCGGATTCGTTCCCGCAGTCGCGCCTGAATACTTTCCTTATCCTCATCTGTATAGAGGTCGGTTTTGTTGAGGACGAGGAGACTTCGCTTACCAATTTCTGCCAATGCTCGCAGCGGTTCATATTCCGACCTTCGCAAATCATTATCTACCACAAACAACAACAAATCTGCTTCCGTCGCCAGTTGACGCGCCAGTTGTTCCCGTTCCGTTCCCGCCACCCCAGCTTCTAAAATTCCAGGCGTATCCGTAATCAGAATTTCTCGTTCCAATCCTTTCAACTTCAGATTATAAGTTTCTCCCACCTCCGTCGTTCCCATCGGCGCATTCACCTGTCCTACCATTCTCCCCATCAGCGCATTCACAAGGGAAGTTTTACCCGCCGAACCAGTACCAAACACCACCACTTGCAGGTTACCGCGAGATAGGGTCGCCTCAATTTCGCGGGATCTCGTCAGTAAAGCTTGTCGCGACACCTCATCCTGAATCTGCTTCACCTGTTTTCGCACAGCGCGGAGAGTTTCTGCTGCTGCTTCCGTTTTCGCTTCAGGGACTTTCGGTTGAATTTTGCGACGGCGCGGCTTATTTTGCCCCTCCCAAAACATCATCGCGTAATAGCCGAAAGCGGCAATTAACATCGCCAGCAGCACAATCAGCAAAAACAGCAGCAAATTGGCTAGCAGCGGTGGTGATGACCAAGCTATATTGCTGTAGAGGCGAGTTAGAGAGCTAATTAGCCAAATTACCAGCCCCAGGAGTACGGTGAAGCTAGCAACCAGCGGGAGAAGGCGAGACAGACGCATGAACTTGGCAGGGAGTATTCTGCTGTTTGGAGGCAAGGCCCGTGCAAGTACGAGTTGCTTAAGGCTCTAAATTCTAGCCTACACCCGCAGCCACAGTCTGCATCGGTCTTAAGCGGTTTATTCCTGACAAACTAGGCATAACTTGGCTCTTTTACTTCCACATAATGAGAACTTTTCAGGTTTCTGAGTCAGAAGCAGAGTATATTGTTGGGAAAAATATTGGGATCGAGTAAAAACCTCATTCCAATTCCTCTCTAATTTCCAGACTGGGTTGTTCTCGGTTTTCCATAAAGTCTTCAGAAAATAGGCTTAAGCTATCAAACATAGCTTGCCAAGGGTTATCTTTAGGAATTAGAGCGATCGCCCTGCCAATTTTTTTGATATAAACCTCACTGCCTTGAAACTGAAATTCTTTAGGTAAGATAACGGATTGATTTTCGCCGTTCGACCACAATTTAGCTGTTTCCATAGTCATAGTGTGTTTTTAGGTGGTTAGGTTAAATTCCAATCATCAGGAAAATCACTGACTTCTATTCTTGCGCCGAAACCCAATCCAGAGAGGCAATAACTCGTAAGATAACCTAAGCATTCGTAAAATTCTGCGGTGATTTAAAACCCCCACTTTCTGATATAGCATTAACCCTTGAATTAGAGTTTTTATGAATTTCAATAAACGTCCTTTACGCAACGAAACAACTGCTAAACCCATTAGACAACTAGCTGCTCCCTGAAGCTTACCAGTATCTTTTCTTCTTTTTAATGCAATTTCAAAGTTTCTAGCTGCATCATCAACTTTGCCTTTTTCCAGAAAAATAAATCCTAGCTGTTCATAAGAATCCGTGATTCCCCTTTGATCTTCTATTTTATTATATTCCTCAAAAGATATCAGGCATTCTACTTCTGCCTGATGATATTTTCGCTGATTAAGGTAAACCCAAGCTTTATGATGGCCAATCCCTATATTAGCGTTTTCATCCCCAATTTCTTCAGCTTTTTTTCTCGCTTGCTCCAAATTAAAAAGAGACTCACTATAATGACGTTTTTTCCTTAGTATAACGCCTTGATGTATTAAGGGATTAACAAGCTTATAAAACATCCCGTTTTGGCTACATATTTCGATCACCTCTGAATATAAATTTTGGGCTTTTTCGAGGTTTAGTTTCTTCATTTCCCAGTATGCCATATTACTTAATATATCAGCTTTTAATCCTAAACAAATTAAACTCCTTTCCCAGTCAGGATTATAATTTATGTAGTCTTCCATCATTTTCAATGCGTTATTAAGATTTAATATCCCTTCCTCGTAAAGTTCAGACTGAACCTGAGACATTCCTAAACGCCCTGTAGCTTCTATATAAATCTCTGAATTGTTCCATGAGTATGAACGTACTTGCTCAAACAAAACGCAAGACTCTGACAATCTATCTAAACTGTACAATGCTCTAGCTTTTAAGATAATAATTTGGCTAAGATCTATATTTGTATCTTGCAATGATATTAGGATATCTTCACCAACCTCAAGTAAATTACGTGAAAGTAATTTAAACATTAAATATTCATATAGTGGTAGGGAGAAACTCACAGATTTAGTATCGATCCTGATAGATTCATCAATAACAATTTTCATTTGTTCCCATACTTGTAATTTACAGAGATGGTATAAAGCTTCTAAATAACGCTTCACCTTCTCCAAATTAGTCGCATCTGACGGCGGTTCATCTTCAACAGTCAGGAAGTATTTAACTGCTGTGTAATTTTGGCGTTTCTCAAGTGGAATTTTCCGCGAATCTATACCTAACCTGGCATAAAGTAATTGTCCCGGTGTTGCCGAATCACTCATAATTTCCTACCCCTAAGATTTTGAAGCTTCGATCTAAATTAACGCTAATTTCCAGACACCTACAGCTTTACTCTGAGAACTTGTTCAGCAGTTAAATTCAAATCGGGAAAAGTTGCAGAGATAATCCGTTCACCACCCCTAAACTCCTGTTTCTGGTAAACTTTATTTTCCAACTGGTGAACTGTCACCCGCTTATCTCGCTTCGATTCAGGATTTACTACCCAATATTCGGGAATTCCTAAAGCTTGATACTCCCCTAATTTTTCCTTGTAATCATCTCCTGAAGAACTGGGACTGACAATTTCCACTACTAACAAACTGGGAACTTGCAAAACTGCTGAACAATCCATCAAAGTTTCCGCAACTTCTAGCAGTACAATCAACACATCGGGAAGTCGTGCGCTATCTTCCCCAGTTTGCTGTCCGACTTCTCTAAATGCTTCCCAAGGATAGCCTAATCGCTCTATTTCTAAATCAAATTGGCGTTCTAAAAACTTAGCAATTCTGATATGTAGAAGTGTAGGAGGATTCATCAGTTTCAGTTGTCCCTGTACCAATTCATAGCGGTTATCAGTTCCATTATCGTAGGTAAGATATTGTGCAAAAGTCAACTTTGGTATAGTGGTATTCATGGTATTTATGGTGTGATTCATGCTTTTCAATCGTGCTAATTTTGCCTCAGCTTTCAGAGCAACTTTGCAATAACTTTCTGTTGTGTTCCAGCGACACACTACGAACTAAGTTATGTTGTCCCAAAACTAGCTTTTGATTATGGTTAAGTGATTCTTCAACTAAATATCGATTCCTTAACTCATCTAAAGCTTTCTCTTGTCGCTCTTGGCTACATTCTCGGTCTTCTAAACATTCTACCAAGTCTGCCAACTGCATCAGCCAACCTTCTTGTTGTACGGGAATGCGATATACTGAAGCAGCGCAAATCAAAATGTAAGCATCCTTCACCTGCTTTTCCAATCGATTAAATACATCTCTAAACCGATTTATATTGACTTGTATTCGCACTTGACTGGTAAGCTTATGTAATTCCCATTCATCTTTTTCGCCTACGATTATTCCTCCTTCTGCTTCCGCCAATGCGTTTTCTACATCTACTATCTTACTGCTGACTTCATTCCAATATGCTTGCACTTTTCCATCGAAAGATTCCCAAATTTCCCCGATAATCACCCGCAAAACTAGGGGATGTCCTTTGTAAGCTTTGCCAATTCGTAATAATATATTTCTATCTGGTGAATTCTGACTGATATCTAAACCTGTGATATCGAACAAAGCCTCTTGTTCGGATTGGCTTAGTCCATATAAAACTTGACGATGCCAAAAACTTTTGTAGCGGAAATCTACCAGCTTAACTGGCAAATCCAGAGAAGTAACTATTATCCGACTTTGGCAAGATTCTGCTGACAATAAGCTCAGAAAAAATTTTTCCCACCACTCGTCAGCAAAATCACCCCAGCCGTCTTCGTGATTACCAGTCAGCAGTCTTTCCAAAGAATCAATAAGTACTAGCACTTGATTCTCTCGTAGGTGCTTCACTAACCTCTGCAATAATCTTTCTGGATTTTTATCCTCTGGTGCAATTTTGTATCCCCACTCGATCAGCCATGAAGCAGCAACGCTTGCAAAGTCTCTGGCTTTATCTTCGTAGTCAAAATTTGCTCTACAAAATCTGTTTTTCCAGTCTTCCTGAAACCAGTCTTGCAACTTCAAAGCCAATTTTTCAGCCAGAGTAGTTTTGCCCATTCCTGTCAGTCCAAGAATGAGTAATAGACGACAGGAACCGCGAATTTTTTCGCTTAGTTCTTTGACCAGGTTTTCGCGACCTACCCAAGAAGAATCATAGGCAAAAAAATCTTCTGGTAAACTAAACTCGGACAAATTACCGCCATTCTGCTTAACTGATTTGGTAATTTCTCGCTTATCTAGTCCCAGCGCTTCACAAATTTCTTCAAATTTCGAGACATAGACAGGTTTGCTGTTGATGAAGTTGCTAATGGTCGATAGAGCTATCCCTAGATGCGCGGCTAAGTCTCCCTGCGTCAGAAAACCGTTACGCTCAAGCGCTGATAAGACATCTGGCTTGTGGTCTGGATGGATCTTGATTGAGCGTGGCATGGCTCATCCCGCCAAATTTACCAAAAATGGATCAATCTCTATTCTAAACGCAGGTCAGTCACGAAGTCAGGTATCAACTCAGTTATCAACTCAGGTAGCTCAGATTCGTACTCAGTAAATCCTTAACCATAATCGAATAGTGCAGCTAAAAAGCTATCAGTTGTTGATCGCTATCTCAGGAAGCGCTTAAGAAACAATGCTTGTCACGACTAAAGATATCGAAAAGTTGATTCAAGACGCTAAGGCCGCAGGCGCTGACCTTGCGGAAATTGATGAGCTTGAAGATCACTTATCAGAAATTAAGTCTGGAAAGTTGATGTTTATCCCAGATAGTGCTTTCAGTTATCAGAAAATTGAAAAAGACAGTACTAAGGTTATTTGTTTGTCCACTGTCCCAGTCTCAGCAGATGATGACGATGATTTTGAGGGAGTAAGTTTCAAGCCTCTTAAACCTCCTTTCGCTCCCAAGTAACATGATAACTTGAAAATATCAAAAAATATAAGTACCTAGCAAATGTACCTAATACTTGCTAGGTTGTTTTATAGTTTGCAAATGGAGAATAGGCATTGCGCGTAATAGACCATACTGGCAATTTTAGCCAACCAGAGTTACAAGAGTTAGCTAATTTTGTCCTCAACGATTTACTCTCTACGAATGTAGATATTGAATGGCTTGATGTCATAAGAATTCGCGAAGATACTCGCAGTGGTTATCGAGGATATTGGAAGTTTAAATTACATTTTGATGACCAAAATCGAATTGACGGAATTGTAGCTGTAGTTGTCCTAAACTATTACTATGTAAAAACACTCTCTCCACCAAGTAGACTGGACGTTCTAAAAGAGGTATTAGCTCATGAGTACGGACATCACTGGACTCTATCATACTTTCTAATAAATCAACATATTATCGATTTATGGAAGGAAAGGATGCCGATAGAATACTATCAGCTTCGAGGTTTAAACAATCAAGATCATGTTTGTGACTACTCCCAAGGTTGGCACTGTTGTGACAAAGAGATTATTGCTGAAGATTATCGAGTGCTATTTTCTCCAGCACCTTACAACGAGAATCATAGAATGGTAGGCAATTATGGTTATGCTAGTATACTTGCTCTGCCTAGCCCGGAAGTTGAAAATTACATAGAGAATCTAAATACTCTGTAAATAGTCTGTCGTTCCCCCACCCATCTATCCAATTTCCCCCAATTCTCTACTATTAGCTAGAGGCGATCGGCCCTTAAATGTGGCATATTTGCCTAAATAAAGTACAAAGAGCCACAATTATGGGACTTTTAGACCAAATCTTGAATTCAGTCAGCAATTCCGACCAACAAGGCAGTACAGGTCAGCTTGCTACCATTCTCAGCACCGTGCAGCAGCTCGGCGATGGCTATGGTGCCGACCCCTCAACCGTGCAAACCGCCTTGTCTGTGGTGGGAAATCATGTTCGCTCCGCCTTACAGCAGAAGCAAGCCACAGAAGGCTTTGAGCAAGCGCAGAGCCTTGTGAATCAATATAGCGGCACTTACCCTAACTCCCAAGCCGTCGATGCTCTTTTCGGATCTCATCAGGTGCAGCAAATCGTGCAGACAATCACACAAAGGACGGGATTCGATGCTGGCATGATTCAAGAAATGCTGCCGGTATTGGTTCCCCTGGTACTGAATTTACTGCAAACTGGCTCAAATTCTCAAAATCCTCAGCAGGGGTCAAATCCAGTGCTGAATTCTTTCCTAGATGCTGATAAAGATGGCGATATCGATATCGCTGATGCTATGGGGATGGCAGGTCGCTTTCTGAGTCAGTAGCTGTTAGATCGATTTTGTCAAAAGTCATTGGTCATTAGTCATTTGTTGACTACACTCACTCCGAGTCTAGTTTGAGGTCAACACTCAAGAGTTGATTTCGTCCTACATGGCGAGGGATGTAGCAAAAAGGAATGACTTTTGACTCTTGACTAATGACAAACTAATCAAATCTTCGTTAAATTTTAGCTAGATAATTTTGGATTTTGGACTATTGCTTATTTAATCCAAAATCCTCTCTTGCGAAGGTGGGCATCGTGACGGGAACCGCCAAGACGCCCACTTCGCGCAAAATCTAAAATCTAAAATCCACTACCAATGGGCTTGTGGCCCTGCCCAGGTATTAGCGACGCTGCGACCGAAGACGATCGGTTGATCTTTTTTTGCCGCCACAGTTTGACCGCCCAGATTAACTGCCCATAAGGGCGGCTTAACGTCACCTAATTCGCCAGCACGGAAAAGAACTTGGTCGGGTTTGGTTTGACTCCAACCTAACAAGACGGCTTGGCTGTATTCGATTTTACTGGGAGAGAGGGTTTTGGCACGATTCTGCTGCCGATCCCAGACAACGGCGTAGTCGGAAGCATCGGATGTGTTAAATTGGCCTTCAAATTGCCGTGCCAAAAGCCGATCGCCCTTTTGAGACCAAGAGACAGGCATCAAAATCGAAATCACCCCTAGCATATCGGCTGGTTCATTTTTCTTCAACGGATTATTTGCCAAGGGAGAATTAGCACTCACCGTCCGCAAATTCCCTGTAGCCAGATTTTCCACAAACATCACGCTACTGACGCGACTCTTGTACATTTCCGACTTCACTTGGATTTGAATGCGGCTGTAGGCTGCGTACTGACCATCTGGGGAAACCAGGGACGGGGTGCGATAGAAGCGTACCCCAGCACCTTTGGCTGAACTGACCTGTTCTTGAGTTGTCAATATCCAATTCCACGGAACGGGATGAGGGCTATCAAGCGGGTCAGTTTGCTGTGGTTCGGAGCTAGTAGGAGCGGCAGTAGGGACTGCTAGAGCGTAGCGGGACGCCCCTGCGACCTTCGCTTTTTGCAAGCGCAGCTTACCGGGTGACGCGCCCTCCTTGACAAGCTTTTTAGCCAAGGCAGATGAGTTAAAGCTGACTATCCCCGAAACCATGAGGAGTATAGCCGCCAGGGTTACCTGGTATGGTTTTGTGGGTCGCCATCCACGAAGCAATGGGTGTTGGAACATTTATAAATCTCTATAAAGCGTTTTTTTGTGTGAGGACGAACACCCAAGCGCTCTTTGAGCTTGTTTATCTTTTATTTATATCAGGCGAAGGATGTTTTAACTTGCAAATTCCATAATCTTTTTAATTTTTTAACTGCTGTTTGCCAAACTAAATACATTCAGGATCGGATGCCAACATCAGCGAATTAGAGATAATATCGCAGATGCTAGGTTGGCTTTATTGTTCAAGAGTGTTCGGATGAGGGAAACGAACGTGAAGGAATATTCAGATGAATCAACAGGCTTTGGCCGATTTTTACTGGTTTTGCTATTCAGATTGCTACTTTTGGCAGTAGGAGGCGTAATAGCGGCGCTTTTGGGGGTGGCGATCGCAACTGTGCGTCCCGGTACGACACCAAATAAGCCAATGGTTGCGAAATTGTTGCAACTTCCCGGCGATATGAAAAACCCGCCTACTACCCCCAACAATGCTACTCCCACAGAACAGACCAGTCCTGAGTCTGAAGCGGCGGCTGTTCCGACCGCACCAAAGCTGACGGCAGAACAGAGACAGAAATTGCAAGCGGAACTAAACCAGTTGCAGGCACAGTTGAAGAGTTTGCGCGATCGCACCGCCGCCTTGGAAAGCAGGGTGGGCAGCAGTGCTTCCACCGAAGCCCTGGAAACGCGAATCCAAGTTCTCACCCAGCAACTCAAAGCAACTCCCAAACCGCAACAGACTAGGGAAGCAGCAGCAGAAGTCGATCGAGTACCTTCCACCATTTCCACGTCTCTGATTTCTCCAGACACCCTGACAGCGACACTGCCCAGCGACGCCTTGTTCCAAGACAGCGATGCTACTTTGCGTCCAGAGGCACGCCTAATTTTGGACAAGCTGGTCGCCGAATTGCAAAATTACCCAACCGCAACTATCCGCATTGCTGCCCACACCGATGGCGCTGGAGAAGCAAAGAACAATCGAGTCCTATCCTTTCGGCAAGCTCAAGCGGTTGAACAGTATCTATCCCGTCTTAAAAACCGCTTGTTTGTGGTGGGGTACGGAGAAACTCGCCCTCTTGCTCCCAACGATACCAAAATCAACCTCCAACGTAACCGCCGGGTGGAAATTTCCGTTGAGAGTCAATAGTCATTAGTCATTTGTTCTTTATGAAAGTAATCTTTTTCGGCACTCCTCAGTTTGCAGTGCCTAGCTTGGAAAACTTGTTAAACCATCCCGATTTTGAGGTTGTGGCAGTTGTCACCCAACCGGATAAACGTCGGGGTCGCGGTAACGAGCTGATTCCCTCACCAGTGAAAAATGTTGCCTTGGCTCATCAATTACCAGTCTGGCAACCCCAGCGGGTTAAAAAAGATCCTGAAACGCGAAATCTGCTCAGACAAGCGCAGGCAGATGCGTTTGCAGTTGTAGCCTATGGGCAGATCCTTTCCCAAGAAATTCTGGATATGTCCAAGTTGGGTTGCATCAACGTTCACGGTTCGCTGCTGCCCAAGTACCGAGGTGCTGCACCGATTCAGTGGTGTCTCTACAATGGCGAGATGGAAACGGGGATCGCCACGATGCTTATGGATGCTGGCATGGATACGGGTGCGATGCTGCTAAAAGCTAATTTACCCATTCTGCTGATGGACAACAGCGAACAGCTAGCCCAGACGTTATCTGTGTTGGGGGCAGATTTGTTGGTGGAAACGCTGCTGAAGTTGGAAAGCGGGTCGCTTACTCCTATCCCTCAAGATTCGTCCCAAGCTACCTACGCACCGTTGATTAAAAAAGAAGATTACTGGCTTTCTTGGTCGCGATCGGCTTTTGAGTTACACAATCAGGTCAGAGGATTTTTCCCTGATTGCGTGGCAACTTTTCGGGGTGCGGCGTTGAAGATCTCCAGCACAGCACCCATTGCACCTGATTTTTGGTCACAGTTGCCCTCAGAATTGAGAGTGCTGGAGGAAAAATGGTTCGAGCTGTCTTCTGGTGCGGCACAACCGGGCGAGGTAGTGGCTATTGTTAAGGGAATTGGCCCGATCGTGCAAACGGTTGAGGGACTTTTGCTACTGCGGAAAGTGCAAGTGGCTGGTAAACGTCCGAAATCTGGTTTGGAGTTTGCCAACGGGATGCGTTTAGCAGTGGGAGAGGTCTTGGAAAACGGCCATTAGGGTAGGCGTCCATCTACTATGCTGAGGATTTTTCGTAGAAGCGGCAGCGATCGCACGGCCCCTCTGGATTGACGGCACAGCGAATTAGTTCTGAACGTGCATTGAAGTGGCAATTGGCATCTCCCAGCACCCAGCGTCCCTCGATCAGGCTTCTTTCTGTAGGGCGCGGTGCAGACTGTACGTACAGGGCAATTTTGTGCAACTTGTAGCGCCCTGACTTGAGTTGATAGCGGTGACGACGTTCTAAAACGGCGTAGGTTTTACCTTCCAAATCGAGATAGTTACCGGGTTGCGGTGTCCAGTCGAGATTCACGTTACCGAGGGACTGACGCGGATGCGTCAGAATCACCTCGGTTGGCAAAGAGTCTGGCTCCATAGCTTCCTCTGGATGTATTGCAGACGACATCTTTTAAGGTATCGCACTCAAAGCCTAGAGCCAGAGGGAAGAGGGAAAATGGTTACGGAGTAAGGGATGGAAAAACCAGAGGTAAGAGTTGGAGTTGTCCTAACCGACGAAAGCGGTTGCTATACAAAAGATAAATTTACTGATGCGAAATACATGAAGGAATAATTGGCTGCAATGGCTAGAGAGCCAAATATCCAATCAGAAATCGCAGTAATTAACGAAGAGTTTGTCCTTGCTGAAATGGATGGTTTAGAAGGGCTATGACCATTAAGCGCGTGGTGGCGCGATCGCACATCCTCAAATTAAGCATTTCCGTTCTCGATCGAGAAGGGATGCTCGCCTACTCCCAACTGCTTTTTGGTATTTTCCAACTGTTCCCAGAGCGCTTCAATGTCACTAAATGCCTGCTCTATCGAAAGCTTACCATTGCTTGCCAAGCAACTGATATAATTCACTCGTTGAGCAAATTCCTGTAAATTCGCATTGAACACTAAATTTTCTGGGCTAACATCACCGTAGTATCGGCTTTTAGGATATAAAAAACTATAAATAGGTAACATCTTTACCTCCTGGCATAAATTGCTTTTTACTTATACTTCTATTATTAGTCTCGTTCCGGATATTAATTAGTGATAGCAGTCAAGTGGTGTTGTGATAATAATCACCATCTAAGCATTAGTAGCAGATTGCCGCTACCATCTGCCAAAAGTACCAAGGCACACCTAAAAGATCGATCGCATATTGTCAAGTTAGCATTGCTTAAGTTTGGTGAAAGCGATCTGGTTTCACCAGATCGCTCGCTCGTGATTTTTTATGCCGAAAATCAACGCTTCTTCTTACCGCCACCAGAACTACCTTTTTTGTCAGAAGGCTCAGCTAAATCTGGAAACACCTCCCGCACCGCCGGATGCACCAACTTGTGCTTCTGAACATTCAAACCCTTACCTAGCGCTGGGTCTAATTCCAGTGCTTTCATGCCACGATTAGCCAGTTTCAGAACATAGGGTAAAGTACTATTATTCAGAGCCTGAGTGGCAGTCCAAGGAACGGCTCCTGGCATATTTGGGACACCGTAATGGACGACTCCTTCGTCGATGTAAACTGGATTGGTGTGAGAGGTGGGATGCAATGTTTCTATACAACCACCTTGGTCTACCGCCACATCGACAATTACAGAACCGGGATACATTTTTTTGACAAAATCTCGCGATACGAGGATAGGGGCTTTCTTTCCCAGTACCAAAACCGCACCGATTAATAAATCGGTGTCTGGAACATTGGCTTCGATCGCAGATGGATTACTGTATAGCAATTCCACTCTGGAGCCAAAAAGTGTTTCCAGATAAGCTAAACGGTCTACATTCACATCTAAAATTTGGACTCTAGCACCCATACCTATAGCAATCTTGGCAGCTTCCGTACCTACGACGCCACCGCCTAAAATCATTACTTTGCCCGGTCTGACTCCAGGAACACCTCCCAGGAGGACGCCTCGACCTCCTTGCTGTCTCTCCAGAAACCTTGCTCCGAATTGCACGGCTAGGCGTCCGGCGATGATGCTCATTGGGGTGAGGAGGGGGAGTTTGCCATCTGGCAATTCTACGGTTTCGTAGGCTATAGCACTGACTCCAGAATCAATTAGATGCTCGGTCAATACGCGATCGGCAGCCAAATGCAGATAAGTAAACAGTAACTGCTCTTTTTGGAGAAACTGGTACTCTGGTTTTAGCGGTTCTTTCACCTTGACCACCAGTTCCCTATTCCAGGCTTCTTCTGCTTTAGGCACAATTTTAGCCCCTGCCTGGATATAATCTTCATCCTTAAAACCCGCACCAGCACCGGCTGCTGTCTCTACAAACACAACATGACCCGCTTCGTGCAACACCCGCACGCTACTCGGACTCAACCCTACCCGAAATTCCAGATCCTTCGTTTCTTTGGGAACGCCAATTTCCATTTTTTACCTCAATCTGACCTATACTTCCAGCTTAAGTCGGCTAGCCTTATCCCGGCTTTATGGCAGAGTGTCAATACTGGTTAACCTTCTCTACAATAGAGAAGGTTAAGATTTGTAACTAGGCAACCCTGAGTAACACCTCTGGTTGGCAGCCAATCTGGCCTGGTGGAGAACAATTTGATTCAGAAAGGGTTAAAAAGTTTATGGCGCAAGGGTTCCAACCAAAAACAACACAACCGCAACCAACTACCACTCCGAAGCTGGAGGAACCAAAGTTTGGTTTTAATGAGTATGCAGAACGCTTGAATGGCAGAGCAGCTATGATCGGCTTTGCCCTCACCCTGCTGATTGAATACGTCACGGGTCAAGGTCTGCTGTCCTGGCTGGGCCTAAATTAGGGGCTAGGGGCTAGAAAAGTCACTCATTCAAAAGTCAAAAGTCAAAAGAAAATAGGGGCAAGGAAAAAAGCATTGATGCAAAAGAGAGAATTGTTCACTTTTGACTTTTGACTTTTGACTTCCCCAGTTCCATCTCTCCGATCGGGCTGGGAGTTCTACAATAGGAAGCGTTAATATCAGATCAAAAAGAGGAATAGTACCAATTGTGATGAATGCTGCTTGGGCGCGGTTTTTGAAGTCAGCCTACCGCAGGGAACCGATTACTAGCTTTGTGGTTACCGTTGGGGCGGTCGATGCTGCGATCGGTGGTTTGGGCGAGCGGTGGTCTTTATTCACCATCGGACTCGGAGCGGTAGGATTAGCGATCGCACTGCGTTGGTGGATGATTCACCGTAGCACCGCTGAAGTTCCCTCAGAAGCACCCGAATATTATTTACCCCCTAGCCCGTCTCGACCTCAGTTACCTAATTTGAGCGTTTCCAACCGGAAACATCCACCCCGCTAGATGAGCGGGTGAGCGGGTGAGCGGGTGACTAATGACTAATGACTAATGACTAATGACTAATGACTACAGCTGTTGTAGGCAAACTGCTTAAGATCGGTCAAGTTGCCGAGTCAAGCGGGTTGCCGGTAAAAACTATTCGATATTATGACGATCTCGGCTTACTATCCACAGTTGCGATCCGATCTGACTCAGGCTATCGTTTGTTTAATCTTCAGGTACTCAAAAGACTCGATTTCATCAAACGATCGCAGTCTCTGGGGATGAGTCTAAAAGAGATTCAACTATTTCTAGAAATTCACGATCGAGGTAAATTACCTTGTAGCGAAGTAAAGCAACATTTAGAGGCAAAGATAGAAGCGATCGCCAACAAAATCGAAACTCTAGAAATCCTGCGTTCAGAATTGCAAGAATTATTATCTAGTTGGCAAGAACAACCATCAGCCGACTACCTAGACAAAATCATCTGTCCCAACATTCAATCCGAACAGGATGAAACCTCATAAAGTTAAATCCAAAAGGCCAAAACAGAACAACCCGATCCTCTTAAATCTTTCTTTTATCTTTTGCCTTTTGACTTTTAACTTTCTCAGTCAAGGGCAGTCGAATACTACTGCCCAGTATAAACCATTGCCCGTTCCAGTTCCGCCTGGGCCTGTCGTCGTTCCAGTTCCACCTTTTCTCAGTACTGGAGGATGGCAAAACGTTAAATTACTGCACGTTCTCAAAGCTCATTGGGGTCCCGTTTATGCCCTTACCTTTAGCCCCGATGGAAAATTTATGGCTAGCGGCGGAACTGATATTGACACCAAAATTAGGTTGTGGAATCCCATCAAAGGCAAAAATATTCGCACCATCCAAGCTCATAGCAACAGGGTACTTAGTCTTGCCATTACTCCTGATAATCTAACTATTGCCAGCGGTAGCGAGGACACCACGCTCAATCTCTGGAGTCTCAAAACTGGACGATTAAGTCGTAGTTTAACACAAGATTTTAGTAATATTTTGTCACTTGCTATTACGCCGGATGGTCAAACATTAGTCAGCGGCGGTTTGGATGGAATAAAATTAATAGATTTGCGGACGGAACGATTGCTTTACACTCGCGTTCCTTTGTCTCAACCACTTGTTTATACACTGGCGATTAGTCCCGACGGTCAGCTTTTGGCTACTGGAGGTAGGGATAAAGTAGTTCAACTGTGGAACTTAGAGACTAGCCAATTTCTCGGTGCTATACCGGGTCATCTGGGTGCTATTACTTCTGTGGCATTTACTCCTGATGGTGAAAACTTAATCAGTAGCAGTTACGATCATACGATTAAAGTATGGAATCTCAGAAAAAAGAGATCTTATACACTTTTAGGACATCAAAATATAGTTAATTCTATAGCTGTTAATCCAGATGGGCGTACTTTAGCTAGTGCAGGTAGAGATGGTTTAAAACTTTGGGATTTGCAAACGGGGCAGCTAATCGGCTCGGTTCCGCTAGATACAGACTGGGTGCAGTGTGTTGCTTTTAGTCCTGATGGGCAATTGCTAGCGAGTGGTGCGTATGATGGCACGATTAAGATTTGGCAAGCTAACTCTAATTTCGTCCCGCCCAATTTTAGATAAAAAATTAGGGAGGGAACTAATATTCCCTCCCTTTGAGTCTTTCTTGTTTTCTGTTTCAGACTGTTCTTTGAGTTTCTTGCGTAGCATCTGTTGTTGCTTCTTGAGTTGTCGCCCACGTGCGGAACCGCCTCTGCCTTTGTCGTTTCTGCCTTCTCGGCGGGGTGACTCCCAGCGCTTGAGTAGTCGAGCCATTGTTTTTGCCTTTTTATAGTATGGTTTAGCAACTAAATTCTAGTGTAGTTCAATTGTAGCACATTGTCAAATCCATCGAAATTAGTGCGATCGCCTACTTGACTTTGTTTGAAATTTGGTTTATATTTATAGAATGGTAATCTGTGGGCTCATATATACTAAGTTTTATTACTAAAGCAAATAGCCATCTTGCGATCGCATGACTCAAACCACTAACCCTGGCATTCCCTTTGAAGTGGAGGGAGAAGTTACCTATCTAGCCCCAGACTCTGCGGAGGGTAAAGCCTTGCAGCGTATCCGCAACCCTATCCCTGAAGATGAATGGTGAGCAGTAGGAGAGATTGGGGAAGACATTGATATGGAAACAGTTAGGGAGCGGATTAAACAGCGTGGCTACAAAATCCAGGTATCTTCTGAAGATTCATCCACTGGTAAACAGTGAAGATAATCCCCAAAAGCACAATACTCTTCGACAGACGCGCTTCCCCAAAGTAAAAGCTACAACTGGTATAGTGCAGTAGAAAAAGTGCCATGCCAGAGAATCCCGATCGGCCCAAAGAATACGATGCCGTTCTTGGCGGACAAATCCCATCCTTATTGAGTGGGGCAGTTTTGGGAGGACTAGCAGGAGCCAAGCATCGACTGAAAAGCGAAGTAGTAGAGTATCGCATTGGGGCGCTAAGGGAGGCGCTGAACTATGGAAATGCAGGCTTAGAATTGATAATTCCGATGCTAGAGGACAAAGCACGGGAAGTAAGGGATGCTGCTTGCTTGCTGTTTAGAAAGTCAGAACAGATTATCCTACTTACTCATGGTGTAGCTGTTTGGAATAAGTGGAGGGTGCGTTCCATACATCTGGAGGGTTGCGATGTAGACCTCAAGGAAGTCAACCTCAGCGGAGTTGACCTCAGCGGAGTTGACTTCAGCAAAGCTGACCTCTGCGGCGCGAACCTCTGCGGCGCGAACCTCTGCGGTGCGAACCTTTGCGGTGCGAACCTCTGCGGAACTAACCTCTGCGGCGCTAATCTCAGGAAAGCTAACCTCAAGGGGGTTAACTTCAAAGGGGCTGACCTCAGCAAAGCTAATTTCCAAGAAGCTGACCTCAGTGGGGCTGACCTGAGAGGGTTTAACCTTAGTTACCTTAATTTCAGATGGGGGAAACTCAACCAGGCGAACCTCTGCGGTGCTGATTTACGCTGGGCGAACTTCTTTCAAGCAAGCTGCAAGGGGATTAATCTCAGCGAGGCTAATCTCTACACGGCTAATCTCAGGGAGGCTAACCTGAGTGAGGCTAATCTGAGTGAGGCTAACCTGACGATAGCTAATCTGGAAAAGACGTACCTGAGCGATGCTAACTTCAGTGGGGCTAACGTCAGCGGGGCTAATTTCAGAGAAGCGAACGTCAGTGGGGCTAACTTTATGGGGGCTGACCTGAATAACACGGATCTCAGTGACGCTTTCCTATATAGGGCTAACTTTAAAGGGGTTGACCTCAGCGACGCTTTTCTATATAGGACTAACATGGAAGGGGCTGACTTCCAAGGTGCAATTATGCCTAATTGCACAATACATGAATAGCGATCGCGATTTCCCACAACAACAATTCTTTTGCAAAGATGCTCTCTTCAACGCTCTGACGAAGTAAAATCTAAACCTGGTATAGTGCAAAAGAAAAAATGCCATGCCAGAGAATCCCTCAGAACCCAGACACTATGATGTTGTGCTTGGTGGTAAAACTCCACCTCCCTTGACTGGCGCGGTTTTGGGAGGATTAGCAGGAGTCAAGCAGCGACTGAGGAGTGTAGTAGCAGAACATCGAATTGCAGCGCTAATGGAAGCACCCAATTATGGGGAAGCAGGTTTGGATTCGATAATTCAGGCATTGGATGATAAAGCAGAGCAGGTGCGGGATACTGCTTGTATACTATTGCAGGGGAAATTAGCAAAACTCACCCTTCTTAAAAAAGATGTTGCTACTTGGAATAAGTGGAGGGCGCATTCTATCCGCTTAGAGGAGGGTATTAATGTAGACCTTAGCGCAGTGAACCTAAGCGGGTTTAACTTGAGTGGGTTTAACTTCAGCAGTGCTAATCTGATGGGGGCAAACCTCAGCGGTGCTAACCTGAGAGGGGCCGATCTCAGGGGCGCTAACCTCAGCGAGGCTAACCTGACAGGGGCCGATCTCACGCAGACTAACCTGACTTTCGCTGGCTTCTGGAAAGCTGACCTCAGACAGGCTAATCTCACAGAAGCTAACCTCACACAGGCGGATCTCCGGCGGGCTAACCTGGGCGGTGCAACTATGGCTGATGGCACAATACATGAATAGCTAGGGGCTAGGGGCTAGGGGCTAGGGGTTTCAGGAATTAAGAAGCTCCAGCAAGCAATTATCGCTGATGGCACAATACATGAATAGCGATCGCACCCACTACACCTCCCCAAACCATAAAATTAATCAAATAGCTTAAATAACAGGGGCAGTAGGGTTGTGAAATCGTCCTCAAAAGGTATTTATAAAGTCCAAAATCAGACAAAAAACAAAGAAATTTTACCTAAAAACAAGGACATAGCTTACCCGTTACTGGAAATCAACAAACTGTTATCGGTAGCTGCATCTAAAGGTACTTACCATCTATCGCAGGGAAAGCAACTACCACGGGGATGTCCCAGGATACCGCCGTTGCTACAGTTGCGGGGATATCAGCAACAAGCGATCGCCAGTTGGTTTGCCAATAAGGGAAGAGGTACGCTGAAAATGGCGACTGGTAGCGGTAAGACGATTACCGCATTGGCGATCGCAACTGAACTCTACAATAAAATTGGTTTGCAAGTCTTGCTTGTCGTCTGTCCCTATCGTCATTTAGTAACCCAGTGGGCGCGAGAATGCGAGAAATTTGGCCTAGAGCCAATCTTAGCATTTGAGAAGCGGGACAGTTGGCAAACTCGACTTTCCACACAACTATATAATGTGCGTTCTGGCAATGAGTCTTTTCTCGCCGTCATCACTACCAATTCCACTCTCATAAGTGAAGGTTTGCAGTCGCAGCTAAAATATTTCCCAGAAAAAACCTTAATTATAGGAGACGAAGCTCATAACTTGGGCGCACCTCGGTTGGAAGAAAGTTTGCCTCGCAATGTGGGGTTGCGATTGGCTTTATCTGCAACGCCAGAAAGGTATTTTGATGAAGATGGCACCCAATCGCTATTTGATTATTTTGGGCCTGTTTTGCAACCGGAATTCACTCTCAGAGATGCGATTCAACAGGGTGCTTTGGTGCATTATTTGTACTATCCCATTTTGGTGGAACTGACAGAATCGGAAAGCCACGCTTATATTAAATTAACGAAAAGTATTGGGCGCGCGCTACTATATCGCCAACGAGAAGGACAAGCAGATGGAATATCGGATGAGGAGAATCAAGATTTAAAGCCATTGTTGATGCAGCGGGCGCGTTTAATTGGGGCTGCTGCTAATAAATTAAAGGCTTTGCGCGATTTAATGTTTACTCGTTTGGAGAGTAGTCACACTTTATTTTATTGCGGTGATGGTTCGGTGGAAAGCACGCACCAACTCAAGGCGGTAACTAAGATTTTGGGAACTGAATTGGGTTATCGGGTAAACACTTACACCGCTAAGACTTCTTTAGATGAAAGAGAGGATTTGCGGCGTCAATTTGAGACGGGTGAATTGCAAGGTTTGGTGGCAATTCGCTGTTTGGATGAAGGGGTGGATATTCCGGCAATTAAAACTGCCGTAATTTTGGCGAGTAGCGGTAATCCCCGTCAGTTTATTCAGCGCCGGGGACGAATTTTGCGCCCTCATCCGGGTAAGGAACGGGCTACTTTATTTGACATGATCGTACTCCCTCCAGAACTCGACAGAGAAACTTTGGAAGTCGAACGCAATCTGCTGCGAAAGGAGTTGCGGCGATTGGTGGAATTTGCCGATTTAGCAGACAATGCGGGGGAAGCGCGGATGAAGTTGTTGAGTCTACAAAAACGTTATGGTTTGTTGGATATTTAAGGTACGTTGTTGCGCTTTAGCGCTAAAGCGCAACAACGTAGCAAATCATAAATTTTATGTTTCGTTACATAGTTTAGTTTTTTATTGCCGATTTGGAACTTTCCGATCGATCGCGCATAACAACGAGGAGTTGATTTTTTAAATCTTACAACGTAAAATTGCCCTTTTTCGAGAAAAAGGAATCAGGGTAATATGTGTAAGCACGCAAGCATCCTCGTTACCGCGTTTACGCGCTATTATAACTGCCAGGGCTGACGATCGTCCGCAATTGCTACACTCTACGCACTTACGTTCTAAGATCGATCGAATAAGCACAAATTTTCAGGGTAGGGACGAGATGAGTGAGGAAGTCAGCCTAAGTTACGTACAAGAGCCTCTAGCGACGGCTCCACCAGAGGTACGGCAAATTATTGAGCGGGTGAGACAAGCTGAGAAAGATAAGCTTTATATGTCAAAACCCAAAGGCATTAACGACGACATTCTCGCAATTATAAAGGAATGCGTCAAATGAAATTAATTTCTCTCAAAATTTGTAACTTTCGCTGCTTTTATGGGAAAATGCCAGAAATTTTACTTTCTGGGGAAGAACAGCGAAACACGACGATTATTCACGGTAACAACGGATCGGGAAAAACGACGTTGTTGAATGCCTTTACATGGGTGCTGTATGAGAAGTTTACAGCGGCTTTTGCTTCGGAAGAACAGTTGGTGAATAAAAGAGCGATCGCCGAAGCAAAACAGGGAGAATCTGTAGAATGTTGGGTGGAAATTGTTTGGGAACACGACGATAAACGCTATCGTGCCAAACGAGAATGTCGCGCCTACAAAGGCGAAACCATCGAACAAGGCGAAAGTAAACTGTATATGCAGATAGCTGGAGAAGATGGGAGATGGAACCTTCCACAACAGCTTCCCGAAGATATAATTGGGCGAATTTTACCGGAAAGTTTGCATCAGTATTTCTTCTTTGACGGAGAGAGAATCGAGAGAATTGTGCGTTCTGACAATAAAGTAGAAATTGCGGAAGCAACTAAAACGATGCTGGGAATGAAGGTATTAAATCGTTCCATTGAGCATCTAGGGAACGCCAAGAAAACCTTGGAAGAAGAGTTAAAATCAATTGGCAATACGGAGACGCGCCAAATATTAAAGCAGAAAGAACAAAAAGAGAAAGAGACTGAGAAATTAACTAATCGCCAAACTGAGATTAGCCAGGAGTTATCGCACCAAGAAACACTCAAAAAAGAAACCAGCAACCGTTTTCGGGATGTTAGCGGTGCCAAAGATTTAGAAGAGAGACGCAAAGAGTTAGAAACTCAAAAAACCACAAACATAGACAGACTAAAACAAAGTAAAGAAGCGTTGCAACGAGCTATTTCAACCAGAGGTTACGCGGTTTTCCTACCAGAAGTAACCGCTGAGTTTCGTGCGATCGTAAATGATTTGAAACAGCGAGGTGAGTTAACTGGTGGAATTTCACAGGAATTTGTTAATGAGTTACTGAATTCCAAACGCTGTATTTGCGGTGCAGAGTTACACGAGGGAAATCACTTCCACGAAAATGTCAGCAGTTGGTTAGATAAAGCTAGCATAGCTGCTGTGGAAGAAACGGCTATCCGCACGATCGCACAGGTGGATGAAATTGATAAACAAACGCCGAAACTTTGGGAGGATATTGACAAAGAACAAGCTAATATTAATCAGTTCCGTCAAGAAATTTCCCGCGTTGAGACGCAGTTAGATAATATTAGCGAAGAATTAAGAAAGAATCCGGCAGAAGAGATTCGCAACTTGCAAAAGCGATTGGATGAAATTGAAGGTAAAATCCGAGAATTAACTTTAGAAGAGGGAGAGAATAAGCAGAAGATTGCGGATTTAAATATTGAGATAGAAAATCTCGGTAAGCAAATCGCCAAACAGGAATTGAATGAGGCAAAGCAAGCGATCGCACAGCGACGTATTGCCGTTACTCAGGATGCGATCGAACGTTTAACGGATTTTAGATATCGTTTAGATAAGCATTTTCGGGTGCAATTAGAAAAGCGAGTTCAGGAGATTTTTAGTTCGATTTCATTTAAGAATTACCTGCCAAAACTCACCGATAAATATGAGCTAACGCTAGTAGAAAATACGGCGGGTAGAGAAGCCCCTGTCGCCGCATCGACGGGAGAAAACCAAATTCTCAGTCTATCATTTATCGGTGGCATCATTGACAGAGTGCGAGAGTGGACTAAAGATGAATTGATGGTGCCAGATAGCAGCACATTTCCAATTGTGATGGATTCGCCGTTTGGCAGTTTGGATGAAATATATCGCAGGCAAATTGCTAATATTATTCCCAAATTGGCGAATCAATTGGTGGTTTTAGTTACTAAAACGCAGTGGCGGGGTGAGGTGGAAAAGGAAATGACTAATCGTATTGGTAAGGAGTATGTGCTGACTTATTACTCTTCTAAACCAGATTGCGAAGAAGATATAATTGAGTTAGATGGTATTCCCTATTCCTTGGTACGTCAAAGTCCGAATGAGTATGAATATACGGCAATTACAGAGGTGGAGTATGAGTTTTAGTTCATCGCCGATGTTGCATAATTTGGTAACTGATACCTGGGTGAAGGTGAGTTGGGAAGAGTTTTTGGTATTAACTGAAAAGCCTGAGTATGAGGATGCTAGATTTTATTACGATGATGGTTATATGAGGGTTGAAACTATGGCAATAGGGCCTACTCACGGTCAAGATAATGCTATCCTTTCTAAGGTAGTAAGTCTTTATGCAACGATGAAGAATATTCGCATTAAGGAATTAGCTAATACAAGTTTTAGGAAAGCAGGTATGGCTGAATGTCAGCCAGATTTGGCTTTCTACATTGGGGCAGATTTTCAGTTTCTTCCTCGGAATAATTCTCCCATAGATTTAGATAATTTTGAGCCACCAACTTTGGTAGTAGAAATAGCATCAACTTCTCTAAATGATGATTTAGGTCGGAAACGGTTACTCTATGAACGGTTAGGAGTGAAAGAATATTGGGTTGTTGATGCTAGTGATGATGATGTAATTGGGTTTGAAATTTCGGAAAGGCGTAGTGGTGAAATTCAAGATTCAAGGGTGTTGCCAGGTTTATCTATTGCGATGGTTGAAGAAGCATTACAACGCAGACAGACACAGGATGATGGAGAAATAAATCGCTGGTTAATTCAAACTTTCAGCCAAAGTTGAAAGAAAATTTCATCTATGCTAAGATTGAAGAATGAGTGATTAATAGGAGTCCAATACAATGGAAAAACTAATTGTGAAAAGCCCATATATGGAAAGGGCAACTAAAATGATTAAGGATGCGATCAGTAAAAAAATTGCCCTTTTAGAACATAGCAGGCAGCAATACCACAAAAGATTGGATAAGTTTGAAAAAAAATACAATGTTACATCAGAGCATTTTATCAAGGAATGGGCGGCTGAAGATTTGGAGGGAAAAGATATGGAGTATGTAGAGTGGGCGGGGGAATATAAGTTATATTTGTTATTGGAGGAAGATTTGAAGATACTGAAAAGTTTAGAATATGTCGCTAAATGAGTACATTGAGGCAGTAAAGACAGCAGTTCAAAAACTAGATGATTATAATTTGTCTGAGTCGATTGAATCTCAATCAGATGTGAGAAAAGATCAAACAGCAGTTTTGCATATCAAAGTTATTCTCATCGATAAGTCTGAACTTTATGTCAGGGAGTATCTAGATGGACGAGATAGAGTAACGAAAGTTAGCTATTCCTATCAGTATCAGGCAGATGATAAGTCTCTGCTTTTTAGATATGATAATTCCCAACACAAACCGCTTTTAGGATTTGAGGAACATAAACATCAGCGAGATGGTTCTATTATTCCCAATCCAATGCCAAGTATTGAGGCAATTATAGATGAAATAATGGATTTATTTGGTTAGGTCAAGAAAGGATTAATTTTAATGCGAAAAGAGTATAAAAAACTGGTGCGCGACTTTATCCCCGAAATCATCCACCAAAATGGTTTAAACTGCGGCATTACCACCTTAACAGAAACAGAATATCAGCAAGCTTTACGCCAAAAGTTAATCGAAGAAGCGCAAGAAGCTGCCGCCGCTAACAAGCAAAATTTAGTAACAGAATTAGCAGATTTATATGAAGTTATGGATGCGATTATGGTAAAATATGATATTAGTCGAGAATTAGTCATTGCCGAACAGTTGCGGCGACGCAAGGAAAGAGGCGGTTTTGAGAAGCGGATTCAGTTATTATGGACTGAGTAAAAATCAATGAGTGCCACTAAAATTAGAATTGCCAAAGATAAAGCTGATTTAGTAAAAGCCTTAACTCTCTCCAAAGAAACTACTGGGCCCTTTCAAACTTATGCTGATGTAATGGTATTTGCAGCAGCCTTGGGTGCAAAGCGCAAAAAGCGATCGCCTCTGGGTGAAATCTCCAAAAGAGATCCCCTACCAATTGGGATAGAAATTTTTATATCAAGGGGATATGATGCGGTAATTAAGCTGTTAGCGATCGCAGAAACTAAAAACACACAAATCCTTTCCCCAACTGATGAAAATTCCGAAGAACAACGCATCCATATTTTTGAAGAATATGCTAATGGTGGACTGGAGATTTTGCAAGATGAATTAAGAGGAACAGTAAACTATTCTGAAACACTGCTGTTACTGCTAATTTCGGAAAAAGGGAAGCGAGAGGAAATAGAAGGCGAGTTCGATCTCACCAGATTCCTGTCTTGAACACACCCCGCACCCTGAAGGGTGGGGCTACACAAACAAAGCCTGCCTACGCAGGCTAAATAAAGACCGCGTAGGCGGTCTTTGTTCGTATAGCCGCGCCTTTAGGCGTTAGGCTGTGGGTTGAGAAACCCGGTTTCTGACTCCTGTGAGTAACTCCTAATTAATTCAAAACTGGCGGTAATCCCACTTCCTTTGGTGCAACGAATTTACCATTAAATCCTATCGCTTTATCTTCAAAAGTTCTCGCTTCAGCAAGATCCCGGCGCAAATCCGCACGTTCCAAATCATCATTAATTCCCCCTAAAATATACACCAATAATTTCGCCGCCAAATCTTTCCCCGCTACTAATATTCTCTTCTTATTCGGGTCATACAAAACGCCATACCAAAGTGATTCAGGATAATCCATATTGCTAAAACCTTCATCCGTATCGAATTTGCGGAGTTTCTCAAAAACAGTTTTCAGCGACAACTTTTTCCGAAATACCACAATTCCCAAAGCTTGCGCCAAAGCAACTTGTCCCACCGGACGGAAAAGTATATTCCCTTCCCCCCCATCTTTCTCAAAACTGAAGCGGCGCAATTGGGGGGTTTCCTCACCGGATTCCAATCTCTGCAAACTCGGTAAATTTGCTAAGTTATCGAATAATTTATGAAATTCTGCCACCCCTTCTTCCAGTTCCTCATCATCGGGACGCATGGGAATTAAACCTTTATCTTGGGAAGGTTTCCAATAGGGAAATTTTTGCCCCAAATAGCGTTCCGACATCTCTGTTAGGGCTTGCAAAGTTGTTAAAACTGTTGCTTTTGATGCGACGGTGGCGCTATCCCAATTCACGCGAGGATTGCGATTTTCCTTATCTTTGAATAGCGGATGAGTGACGGAAACTTTTCTGGCAATAATCGCAAAACCGTTATTTTCATCTAATTGCGCTAACTGTCCTTTTGTTAAAGGTGCTGCCATCAAGTTGACGTGAACAAAAATAGACCTGACTCGCCTTCTTGCTTCTTCGCGGGTTTCCCCTGGAACAATGGCGGAAATAAATTCAATGCCAATCTTTTCTTTAGCTAAGTTTTGCAAATAAGCAGGGTCTACTTGGTATTCCTCTTTGAGGTCATCAACTGTAATTACCGCGCCTGTAGGTTTCTTCTCCTTTTTATATCGCTGGAGTTTCCCAGTTTGGATTAACTCCATTAATCCCTGTACTCCCATGAGGCGATGTTGACCGTCTAAAGCAAAAATAGTTACATCTTCGGAAACGTTCAATAAACCAACTTTCGCATCTTTATCTAATGGCATAAAATCAGCGGCAGATTTAATTGCCTTTCCGTTTTCTCCCCACTCGTCAGCTTTGGGGTTATCTACCCAAGGTTGATTTATTACTACTAAAACTGGTGGGAATTTGTGATGTTTTCGCGCTGCTAAATACTGCGCTAAAGGTGCTTGACGCGACCAATCTAAAGGACGTTGTTGAATTTCTTCTATGGTTTCGGCGTCAATTTCAATATTTTGGGTGTCGGGATTGAATTTGGGACGGAAAAGCGGGAGGCGGGAGGCGAAGCGAACTCGACTGGCAAACCATTCGAGGGTGACTGAACCGATATAAGCTTCGCTACCACCCATTTCGATTTTTTGGACTAAAATTTGGTCGTTTCGGCTCAGAAATCGGTTTAAAAGGAGGGCTAGCGCTTGTTTTTCTTGGTTTTCTCTCTCCAGGATTTGACTGGCGAGGTCTGTGGCGGGATTGCTGGGAATGTTCATGGTTGGGAAATGGGACGGGACTCGTCAGAAACCCGTTCGCTGGGTTTCTTGGGTAATTTTTAAAGAGTAGTAGTAAAAAAGAGGTTAGTCAAGATTCTTTTTAAAAATATTTGTGCTATAATTATAGCAACCGCCTTGGCGGTTAGGACATTATGAATTGCTGAAACCCTTGATTATAAACCCTTCTTCCCCTAGTGCGTGTTTGCAAACTACAAATTTGGTGTAGGGGCGAAGCATTCGGGTGATAAATTCCGGCTTTAAACCAGTGTTTTGTTCCCGAATGCTTCGCCCTTCGAGGGTTTGCAAACACGCCCTAGTCCCTAGCAAGAGAGCCCCTAGTCCCTAGCTATAAGTTATGATGGGGCGACAACTATGGCCCAAAAGTAGACCCGATCGGCTTTTCGGCTTTTATGTATAGCCCTTATAAGGTAGATGAGGTATGACTGACAGCTTATATAACCACTAAATTAAGAGGGCTAAAGCCCAACTACGTACCTCACTTACTTGAGAACCGCTATATAAGTTAAAACGGTAATTTTAGCAACCTCACGACACCGAGTTCTTTCGTTTCTTCAATCAATCCTATTTTGATAGTTTGGGGATTTCTGCTATAGCCGAAAGTTTGAAAAACTCTGTCCCATACGCTGAGAAGACTGGCATAATTAGAGTTAGTTTCTTTGACAATTTGAGAGTGATGTAAGCGATGATAGTTTGGCGTAACGATCAGATAACTTAAAACTTTATCTACACGATATGGTAGATGCCAATTGCTATGGTGAAAAACTACAATAATTGTAAACACTAATTCATAAACTACTGCATGAATTGGCCTGATGCCAAACAGCCAAATCAAAAATATCTTAGGCAAATTGGATAAAAGCACCTCAACAGTGTGAAAACGATAAGCTGTAGAAATATTCATCGACATTTCAGTATGATGCACGCGATGAAAGCGCCACGCTATAGGCCAAACGTGCATTAATCTGTGCCAAAAATAGAGATACGCATCTAGAAGGAAAAAAGATAAAATACCTACCAACCAAAGTGGTTTAATTCCTTGAAATAAACCTAACCAAATGTTTTGCTGCCAGACCCATTTTAAAAGTAAAATAGTCGTTAAGCTAGTGGCGATCGCATTCAGCACCCCCAGAGCAAAATTGTGAGATATTCTTTTATAAAAACTCTGCTTATATTGGAAAAACGGAAACAAATTTTCCAATATGCCGAACATGAAAATACTGCCTAAAACTGCGGTCAACTTAGCGTCCATAGCAATAGCCTTTATATTCTTAACTCTTACTTCGCCAGTTAATCTGCAACAAACTACCTATTAAAAAGCCAATTATTAGCCCGGAGTTGTGACCAAGCATACTAACTTGTGGAGTTATTAAGTCAAAAATAGCTTGCAGCCCAATAATAGATAAAATGCTTTGCAAACCCTTAGCTGCAACACGGGATTTGTCTCTCAGCCAGCCTCGCAACATAATCGCTGCTATGACGCCAACCAAACCCATAATAGCTCCAGATGCGCCCACCGTAATTTGATCTTGAGAAGGCACAAATCTAGCCAATATACCGATCGTCTGAGCAGGCACAAATCTAGCCAAAATAGCGATCGCGAACATAGACCCCATCCCACACACAAAGTACGAAATCAGGTATCTCCAAATGCCTAGACTGCGTTCCACAAAAGAACCAAGAACATACAGAGCCATCATATTCATCCCTAAGTGCAAAAAGCCAAAGTGCAGAAAAGTTGCACTAAGCAGACGCCACCATTCTCCAGCCCAAACCGCTTTTGGAGACAATGCACCTAGATTATATAAATTATTAAGATTCTCGCTGCCACCCGATCTTATTTCTAACGCAAATACGAGGAAATTTATCAAAAGTAGCGCGTAAGTAGCATAAAATTTATTCCCGCTTAAAATTACAGATCTGCCGTATTGACCTTCGTGTTTTAATTCATTAGCAACACGAGAGAGAATTTTTCTTGATGACTCAGTGAGTACCAAATCGGGATCGATGGAAGGTTGGGACAAGCGAAGTGCGATCGCATTACTCAAACCAATATCGCCGCTATGAGAAAGAGCCAACAGTCGATCGCGAGCCATATCCTCATTTCCAGCCGCCATTTCAGCAGTTGCTAACCAGAATTGGCAGATATTCTGGGTAAAAATTGCCGCCATTGGGCCAGACAACAATTTTTGCAAATGTTCGGTTTGACCGCAAAATGCCAAAATGAACATTCTTACCGTATTCACCCCTGCCCCATCACCCGTCTTCTCTAAAAAAGATTCAAAGCGATCGAACTCATGCAGCAAACCATTCAAATCCCCCGTTTCCCCTAAAGCTCGCAAGTAGTAAGACACCACAGTCGAGTCTTTAAATAACACCTTTTCTGATAAATTATTACGTATCCACAAGAGTAACTCTTCCCAGCGAGATCCCATTCGATACAGTAAAACCGTGGCATTTCGACCGATCGGAGTAGCATTAGTCTGATAGCGATTTAAGATTTTCATCGCATCAGCCATATTGCCACGTTGCCCCATTTCCAGCGCCCGTAATAATTCCGGTTGTTCGATCCATCCATCAGCAGGATGCAGCCAGCGCAAGCGTTTCATCAGTTTGCTAGCTTCACCGTAGCGCCCCACAGAAATCAATTGGCTAGCCTTCTTCATACCATTGAGGGGAAGCAGCACTAAAATCATCCACAAACTGCCACCAATCAAACCAGCTATATTAGGAGCCAGATATAACATTCCTCCTGTTACCGCCACAATAAATAGGGTAACTATCACCCAGCCACGCAATTGGTGAAAAGGAATTCGTGTCAGCCAAATCAGTAGCACAAGGCACCAAAATCCGATCATCCAGATCAGCAAATGATTAAGATCCATAAAAAATTAAAGTGTATAACTGTATAGCTTTTTTCTCTATTCTTGTTAATATCGCACATATTTCAAGTTGCGATCGCAATCCGCCAATACGTAGGGTGCGTATAGCCGATCTCAACCTGGGAACGAGTCTAAGTAAGGAGAGGCGCTTCTCTTCCCCCCCCTCCCTGTGGACGGGGAGGGGGCAGGGGGGTGGGGTCAGCTTACATCCAAAGTCCGCACCAAAAAAGCCCACTTATCAGCCGCCTCCTCAATAATTTTAGCCGTAGGCTTCCCAGCACCGTGACCAGCCTTAGTTTCAATGCGAACTAACACCGGCTCAGATCCAGCGTGCGCCGCCTGCAAAGCCGCTGCAAACTTGAAACTATGCGGGGGTACTACCCGGTCATCACGATCGGCTGTAGTAATCATCGTAGCCGGATAAGCCGTGCCAGATTTGAGGTTGTGCAGAGGCGAGTAAGCATAAAGCACCTCAAACTCCTCTGGATTGTCAGCCGAACCATACTCAGAACACCAAGCCCAGCCGATCGTAAACTTATGGAAGCGTAACATATCCATCACCCCCACAGCTGGTAAAGCCGCCGCAAATAAATCGGGACGTTGAGTCATGCACGCACCCACCAACAATCCCCCATTGCTGCCACCTGCTATCGCCAGTTTAGCAGGAGACGTATACCCATTGGCAATCAGCCACTCAGCCGCCGCAATAAAATCATCAAAAACATTCTGCTTTTTCAGCTTAGTTCCTGCTTGGTGCCAATCTTCACCGTACTCGCCACCACCGCGCAAATTGGCAATAGCCAAAACCCCCCCCAACTCCATCCACACCAATTGACTAACCGAAAAACTGGGTGTCAGCGAAACATTAAAACCGCCGTATCCGTACAGATAAGTGGGATTATTCCCATTTAATTGCAAACCCTTCTTGTGGGTGATAAACATCGGCACTTTCGTACCATCCTTGCTGCTGTAAAATATCTGCTTCGTCTCATAATCATCTGGATTTAAATCAACATTCGGCTGACGGAAAAGCGTACTTTCACCGCTCACCATATCGTAGCGATAAATACTTGCTGGTGTCGTGAAACTTGTGTAGCTGTAAAAAGTTTCTCTATCGTGACGCTTACCGCCAAAACCACCCGCCGAACCGATTCCCGGTAACTCCACTTCCCGGACATAAGCGCCGTTGAGATCGAAGATTTTGATTTGAGTGTGAGCATCTTTCAAGTAATCAGCAACAAACCAATTATTCAGCAAACCCAACCCTGACAAAACTTCCTCTGCCTGGGGAATGATTTCTTGCCAATTCTCGCGAGATGGGTTGCTGATGTCTATTGCAATAACTCGACCTCGCGGTGCATCCAAATCAGTTCGGAACCAGAAAACTGAGCCATCATTGTCGATGAAACTGTAGCTAGCTTCAAATCCGTTGATTAGTTCGACTACTTCAGCATCTGGGTTAGTCAAATCTTTGTAAAAAATCAGATTTTTTGGATCTGTTCCCTGCCAAACCGAGATAATCAAATATTTTCCATCTTCGCTAACACCACCGCTAAATCCCCATTCTTTTCGATCGGGCCTGTCATAGATCAGAATATCTTCTTCTTGAAGTGTTCCAATCCGATGGTAGAAGAGTTTTTGAAAGTAATTAACATCTTCAAATTTAGTTTGTTCGTTAGGTTCGTCGTAGCGACTGTAAAAAAATCCTTGATTGTCGTGCGTCCAAGAAGCACCGGAAAACTTAATCCATTTTAAGCAATCCGGTCTGTCTTCCCCTGTTTCCACATCGCGGACTTTCCATTCTTGCCAATCAGAACCGGAACTAGACAAACCATAAGCCATTAAGTTACCATCTTCGCAGATCGCTATACCGGAAAGAGCAACTGTGCCATCTTCCGAGAGTTTGTTGGGATCGAGCAGTAGCCTTGCTTCGGCTTCGCTCAGCACAAGTGGTTCGGCGTCGAGGGAAGTTAAGGTATAAAGTACACTTTGGTTTTGCAAACCATCATTTTTAAAATAGAAGTAGCGGTTACCTTCTTTAAAGGGAATGCTATATTTTTCATAATCCCAGAGTTGGGTGAGACGCTGCTTAATTTTTTCCCGAACTGGAATTTCATTGAGGTATTGAAATGTGACTTGGTTTTGCGCTTCCACCCAAGCTTTTGTTTCATCGGAGTCAGGGTCTTCTAACCAACGATAGTAGTCGGATACTTTTGTACCGTGATAGTCGTCAACTACATCAACTTTTTGACTGGTAGGATAAGTTAGGGGCCGATCTGAATAAGGCATAGCATGGGTTATAGCAACATTGTCCAGTGTAGCGTCTGCGATCTGGGTCTTACCCAGATCTGTTCCAATCCTCTACTCTAGAGAGTATAAAGGTTGTAGGTATAGATATGACCGCACAAACTCAACAATCTCAGATTCTTCTGCCACCCGAACAATATGAGACGCTGGCCCAGATAGCAACTAAGCAAGGTCGTACCATTTCGGAAGTGGTACAGGAAATGGTGCGTCTGGGGCTAGAATCTTTCGAGGAACAGCATAAAATACGTCAAATGGAAATCCTCGAACGGTTAAACCAGAGGCGACTGGAAGACTACCGAATGCACGGTATGTATCCAGGTGATATAGTTGCCGAGGTACGGGCGGAACGGGAAAAGCAAATTGACAGGGTAATGAGAGGTGAGTGATGAAAGTTATGCCAGACTCGAATATTGTCTTGGCGTTAGTAATTACACTACCCTATTCAGAAGCAGCCATCCGCAAGATGCAACAGTGGGAGCAGCAGAAAGCTGAATTTGTAGTGCCGACTTTGTGGTCTTATGAGGTGGTTTCCACTCTCCGAAAGGCAGTTGCAAGCGGTAGAACTTCTCCTGAGACTGCGGCTGCTAATCTCCAAGATATTTTGTCTATGGAGATTCGGCAAGTTCCGCCGACTCCTGCACTTCATCAGCAGGCTCTAGACTGGGCGGCTCGATTAAATCAGATTGTAGCTTATGATGCTGCCTATCTTGCTCTAGCTGAATCTGAAGGGGCAGAATTCTGGACAGCTGACCAGAGACTTGCTAATGCCGCTCTACAGGCAGGCGCTCTATGGGTTCACCATATCAGTGAGTCATTATCTTGACAAGTAGAGGAGCGATCTGGGTAAGACCCAGATCTGTTCCACAAATCGATCCCCAAAAGCCAAAGTAAAAAGCCATCCTTATTTTTTGACTTTTGAATGAGTACGGGCGGGTTGAGCCCTTGTACTGAGCGAAGCCGAAGTACACACATCTGGTTACCAACAGAATATTTTACAAAACCCGCCCCTACTGACTTTTGACTTTTTTAGACGTTGCTACTGCTAGTAACCAGCACCTCACCTTTGAGCATCCGCGAAGCCGCATCCAGCAAAGCTTCTTCCAAATAAGGTTTGGTGAAGTAGCCCCTCGCGCCCCGCTCAACTGCCATTTGGCGATGTTTTTCCGCACCGCGAGAAGTGAGCATAGCCACCGGCAAATGATTCAAATCCGGGTCTTTTTGTAAGCGAGACAGCAACTCCAGACCGTCCATCCTGGGCATTTCGATATCGCAGAAGACAATTTCGCAAGGCAGACCGGACTTGAGTTTATCCCAAGCTTCTTGACCGTCGCGAGCTTGTTCCACCCGATATCCAGCCTTATTAAACGTCATCGAGAGCAGTTCCCGCACGGTAATCGAATCATCGACAATCAGCACAGTAGGCTCGACTGGCTTCTCCTCGATCGTAATACCCGTACTGCGATCGCGCCAAATATTCCCACCCTGTTGAATGCGACCCAGCGAGAGGTCAATCAGTTCCAAAACATCACCAATAGGCATGATCCGACCATCCCCCAGCACCGTCGCACCAGCAACGCCCAGCGGCTTGGGTATCGGCCCTTCGATTTGCTTAATCACAATTTCTTGTTCGCCCAACACCTGATCCACTTGCAGAGCGATGAAGTTGCCAGCAGTACGCAGCACTACGATCGAAATTGTATCCTCCTCCTTACTGCCGCCATAGACACTGCCCCTCCCCAACTGACGATGGTAAGTCATCAGATCGGAGAGAGGTCTAAAGGGCAATATCATATCGCGCCACGGAACACATTGATTCCCCTCCTCATTAATTTGGATGCGATCTTTTTCTATATCCAGCGCGTCTTCCACACCATCCATCGGGAAAGCGATCCGAGCCTTCTCGCTTAGGCAGCACAGCGCCTTGCAAATACTCAGAGTTAGGGGCAGCCGAATAGTGAAAGTAGTTCCCTTCCCCGGAGTGGAATCGGTCGTAATAGTGCCGCGAATTTCGCTGAGACTGGTGAGAACCACGTCCATACCAATCCCTTTACCAGCGAGCAAATCCGCTTCATCTTTGACGCTAAAACCAGGATGGTAGATGAGTTGGTGTACTTCATGACGGGTAATGGTTTTGCCCTCTTCCCGTGTAATCAGCCCTTTTTCGATCGCCTTAGCTTTCACCCGTTCCACATCAATCCCGGCACCATCATCAGAGAACGAGATGACCGTCTGGTTGCCTTGGTGGAACGCACCGATCGAGATCCTACCTACAGGTGGTTTACCAGCGCGTTGCCGCACTTCTGGACTTTCAACACCGTGGGCCAGAGCATTATTAACCAAATGCTTCAGCGGGTCGGAGAAATGTTCCAGGATTAGTTTATCAATCAGCGTCTCCCGACCTTCAATCCGAATCTCAGCGACTTTACCCGACTCTGCGGCTTTATCTCGCACGTAGCGAAGTAGTGGAAATACCCGTTCGATCTCTCCGAATGGCACCATCCGAGCGCGAGTCAAACCTTCTTGGAGTTGAGTGCTTACCTGTCGGAACTGACGGCTGACTTGCTCGGTATCATCTGTAACGAATTCAATATCAGAAGTGGACTCTCGCACACGGACAATTAGCTCGATCATTTCTTGCGAGAGGGAGTGGAAGCCGGTAAACCGATCCATTTCCAGAGGGTCATAGTCTCCACTGCCCAATTGATGTGCAAACAGGGAGCCTTCCGACAGGGAGGAGCGATAGTTCTTGCGGCTAGCCAGTAGAGAGGCTTCCAGGAGTGTTCGCTCATACAGATCCTGCATCCTAGCTCCCACGTCGCTCAGTTGCTGCACTTGGTTGAGTAAGTTATCCAGACATAGCCGTAGCCGTTCTTGATCCTGCTCTAGGGTGTTGCGGTTCACTACCAGTTCCCCAACCAGGTTGCTGAGGTTGTCCATGTGCTTGACTGGCACTTTCATGGTTTGTTCAAACCAGGCTCTGGTCTGACGCTTCTGCGGAGTAGCCGAGGAATTGGTCTTGTGTTTCTGTCCGGTCATTCCCCCTGGTCCCTTGTCCGCATCTGCCACCATTCGCTCCAGCTCGTCAAAGTCAAAGTCCAAGTCGTCTTTAAACTTATCCACCTTTTCCGTAGCGCGACTAGGGGCTGGCGAGGTTGATGGGGGGACGGGATCTGCTGGAGGGGGTGTTTTAAGTTTCCCTAGCGATTCGCTGTCCAACAAGGCTTCCAGTTCGGCAAAGTCATCTAATTCATTGACTGTTGACGATCGGGTGTTGACCGATCGTTCTTGTGTAAGGGACGGTGAACTCTCATCACTTAGCAGCCCCTCTAATTCGGCAAAATCATCAAGTAAGCTATCGCCTCCCGCTTGCGCTTCGCTATAGACTAGGGGAAGATTATGCTCCTCTGTTTCCCTAGTCTCTTCTTCATTTATCGTAACTGCAAACACAGCCCCATTTTCAAAATCGAATTCTGCTCGCGAGTCGTTGCCTTCTAGTTGGAAGTCCTCAATACTGGATTGAGATTCCCCGCTTTCACGATCGGTTTCTAGATTTAGAGAAAAGTCTCGATCTTCATCTTCAGGATTTTGGAACAGAGCGAGAAACGCATCGTTTTCTTGTTCGTCGCTATCTTCTTGTGCTAGTTCCGGCGAGGTTTCTAGCTCTGTTGAGAAGTCCTCTTCTAACCACGCCAATGTTTCATGTTCGTCAGACTCCATTTCGATCGGCATTTCGGTTTGGGGAAGATCTAAGAAATCCATCCCTGTTGCTGTTGAGCTGTCGAAGAGGTCGGAAGTTTCAAAGTCGTCTGGTGCAACGTCTCCAACAGGCGCTTCTGTCTCCTCTGCCCCTCTGCCC
>CASBRD010000230.1 GCA_949128025.1 Oscillatoriales cyanobacterium PMM_0008
CCTAAGTTCTGGCCTAATTTTTGAGAATCCCAAACCCTATAAGAGAGCTTTCAAAAAAATCAAACGATTGCAGCGAAAGTTATCGAGAAAAGTTAAAAGATCAAAAAATTGGTCAAAAGCCAGATCCAAGTTAGCCCGCGCTCATCAAAGAATTTCCAACATCCGACAAAACACATTACATCAGATAACTTCTTATTTAGCTAAGAACCACAGCCAAATAGTGATAGAAGATTTGAATGTGTCGGGTCTGATGAAAAATCACTGTCTAGCAGGGGCAATTGCTGATGTGGGATTTTACGAATTTGGTCGGCAACTAGAATATAAGTGTGCCTGGTATGGTAGTGAATTAATTGTGGCTTCAAGATGGTATCCATCTAGTCAACTATGTAGTTCTTGTCATCATCAGCAATCGATGCCCCTAGAAGTGAGGGTTTTTAAGTGTGATGAGTGTGGGTTTGAGATCGATCGAGATTTAAATGCCTCGATCAATCTGGAAAACTATCCGTACACTGCCGTAGGCTAGACGGTGGAAGCCTGTGGAGGGTTAACTGCTCCGATGCCCCTGATGAAGCAGGAAGTAAACTTCAAGCGGTGTCTGGTTTATACTATGATGTTCCGCTTTGTGTCAGTTTTATGTAGCAGGAAACGAAGATTGTGGACAATATTCTTAGAGTGATTTACAACCTAGAAATTTTTAGGGATGGCGGGCCATCGATGTGGCCGTTGTTGCTACTGTCGATCCTGTCGCTGAGTGCGATCCTGGAACGTTTGTGGTTTTGGACAAGAATCTTGACTAGGGAAAGAGATATTGTCAACCGCGTTCTGGATGCTGCCAGTCAAGATTGGGGAACTGCTGCCGAAATTGCCAGACGATCGACAAATAAGCCGATCGGACGGTTTCTTTATGGCCCCTTGCGGCTATACCAACCCGAACCAGAAGTGTTTCGACTAGCACTAGAAGCTTCGGCAGAAGAAGAATTGGGTGCTATGCGGCGGGGCGACAAAATCTTAGAAGCAGTGATTGCCCTAGCACCCCTACTGGGACTTTTTGGCACAGTTTGGGGTTTAATTGTCTCGTTGCGCGACCTTCGCATTAGCGATATCGGCACGGCGGCTGCGTCTGAAGCAACTTTGGGAATTGGTCAAGCGTTGATCAGTACAGCTAGCGGACTGGTGGTAGCGATTTTCAGTCTGGCTTTCTACCGCTTGTTTCAAGTTTTTTTATTCAACCAAATCAAAATTTTTCGTAAATCTGGGAATGAATTGGAGTTACTTTATCGACAGTTTTGGTCACAGTCACAAGCTGAGTATAGACGTTCTGCGATCGACAACAACAGCGTCATTCCCGATCTACCAAAAGCAAGAGTAGACAGTTCTAACGATCTACCAAAAGCAAGAGTAGATAGTTTTAACGATCTACCAAAAGCAAGAGTAGACAGTTCTAACGATCTACCAAAATCAAAATTAGACAGTTCTAACGATCTACCAAAACCAAAATTAGACAATTCTAATTCTGTTGAAAATCCCGATTAGTGTCAGTGTAGATGCCGTTTCGCTGCTAATGCAGCGCGGCAGAAATAACCCACCAGGAAAGAAGTAGTTAAATGCCTGACACTCAAAGGATTTTTCACTTTTGAATGAGTGACTTTTGACTTCCGCGTAGTGGTACTAGGTTGTCCTTTAGCAAGATCCCACCAGTACCATGACATTAATCAAACACCAGTACTTTTCTTTAACCCTACTTGCCGAATGAAGATTAACCTGGATTCCCCACCTGAAGAAGTTCGGATTGAGATCATCCCTCTGATTGATGTCATTTTTTGTATCCTAACATTTTTTATCCTGGCTGCTTTGCAATTCACTCGTCAGCAGGCGATTAGCGTTGATTTGCCCAAAGCCAGCAGCAGCACTACGACGCCGCAGACACGCCAGATGTTAATTGTCAGCATTAATCCCTTTAATCAAATCTATGTGGAAAATCAATTGGTGATACCGGAGGAACTAGAACAAAAATTGCGGGAATATCGCCAACAGAATCCCGATGGAATGATGGTTCTGTATGCTTCCAAGACGGCTTTTTACAACGATGTCGTGCAAGTTTTGGATAAGATGCGGCTGGTGGGAGGCGATCGCGTGGCTTTGGCAACCCTACCCGATACGCCTGCACAAGGCCCCTCTTCCGATTCTTCGGTTCCCTCTACCACCCCTGGATTGACGCCTTATTCCCCCGGCATTAATCCCCCTTCTACGGTTATTCCTGGCTTGACACCCTACCCAGGCACAAATCCCCTCAATCCTTATAATCCCTCTAATCCCTATGCCACGCCCAACCCAGGGCTCAACCCCACTCTTCCCAATGGGGTGTTGATACCCACTGTGCCGCCTTCTAGTGGCGTTCCCGAACCACCAAGCACAACGCCGACTCCGCCAACCTCAGCTACTCCCGGAAGGTCTAGAACTCCTTAAACCTAGTATTTTATACCTATAACTGCGATCGAAACGATCGTCTTTTTTTTCCACCTTTTACTCAAGATGACGATAACAGGGGGTGCAGAATGTGGGTTAAGAAGGGGGGATAGGAGTATTCTCTTGCGTTCCCTTCTTAAGAGAGATGCGACTGGATCGAGACTCGACTATAAACGAGAGATATAGCTAGGGGAAGAAGGCGCTAGAATCAAGGGCTTCGCCGTAATAGCTCAGCCGAACGACTCAATCCAGGAGTCTCCTTTTAGTTCACATTAATTTCTTTGCAATAAAGAAGTAATCCTATGACCACAACCATAATGTCATTGAAGACTACCGCAATTCATTGGACGGATATCCTTGAGCATCCCCAAACTGGAGTTAAGAGTAAGATTCTGCTGGAAGATGGAAACTGCCGATATGCGCTGATGTCGCTAGCGGGGGGAACGGACATCGCAGAACACGCTTCGGGTCGCAATGCTACGGTGAATGTGATTGAAGGACAAGGCGTGCTGACGCTGGAAGGCAAAGAGATTGTCCTAGAATTGGGAGTCTTTGTTTTTATACCTGCTAACGCACGCCATGCTGTTAAAGCAGTGACAAACCTCGCCTTTTTATTGACGCTTTCTGAACAGGTTGCTGACTCTAATCATTGACCTTCAAGCATTCACTCTATCTAACGGATACAAAGTGTGTGCTTTGACAAAAATCTTGCTTCAGTTCTGCAATGATTTGTTATGAGCTAGGTTTAGCTATCGTCGATTTGAAATAATATCAATTGACTGAATCTTGAGAAGGAGAATAGTTATGTTAGATATTGATGAAATGGGACAAAAAGAAATCCAAGGCTTCCTAGAAAAAGTAGGATACGGTCATCTGGGCTACATACACGAAGGAAAACCCTACGTGATGCCAATGCACTATTATTTCAAAGATTCGGATATTTACCTGTTTACAACCGAAGGTATGAAGACTCATGACATAGACGCGAATCCAGAAATTTGTCTACAGGTTGAAGAAATTCACGATCCACTTAATTGGCGCAGCGTGATTGTAACGGGTCGAGCCGATCGCCTCACAGAACAGCAAGACATCGATCGAGCGATGGAATTAATCAAAGCGCG
>CASBRD010000231.1 GCA_949128025.1 Oscillatoriales cyanobacterium PMM_0008
ACTGACCACTGACAACTGACCACTGACTAATGACCAATGACTAATGACTAATCCCCAGTCCCCAGTTACTAGGCGCTAGGGGCTAATCTGTTACTCAATTCCATCCACTGAGCGACGCTGAGGTCTTCGGCGCGGACTTGGGGGTTTATTTCTAATTGTTCCAGTAAGTGGGTAAGGCGATCGCGTTCTACTAGACTTTTCAAATTATTTCGCAACATTTTGCGCTTTTCGGCAAAGCTGAGTTTAACCAAATTATCCAGGAATTTGGGGTCACTGGCAGCTTGTCGGGTGTGGGGACGCAACCGCACTACGGCAGAATCTACCTTTGGCGGCGGCTCGAAATCTCTTGCTGGTACGTGACAGACTAACTCGCAATCTGCTAGATACTGCACTCTGACTGACAATGCGCCAAATGCTTTCGACGAAGGTTTGGCATATAGCCGTTCTGCCACTTCTTTTTGCACCAGCAGCACGATTAGATCGAACGGTCGGGGATTTGGGTTGGCGATCGTACCTAAGAGTTTTTCCAGAATCGGCCCTGTAATATTGTACGGTATATTGGCTACAACTTTATTCGGATTTTGGAATGCGGGGAAATTAGCCAGATTAGCAGCTAAATCGATGCTGAGGACATCGCCTTGCAACAGTAAAAAGGTTTCAGTTTTTCCCAACTTTTTAGCTAGTAACTGGCACAAGTCGCGATCGATTTCCACGGCGACGACAGTTTCAGCTTGGGGCAATAAGCGGCGTGTCAGGATGCCGGTGCCGGGGCCAATTTCCCAAACGCGATCGCTAGTGGTAATTTCTGCCGCTTTGACAATCTGGTTTAGGGCTTTCTCACTCTTGAGCCAGTGCTGAGCGAATTGTTTGCGAGGTGAATGAGTCATGTCGATTTTAGATTTTAGATTCAATTGCCGCTACTTAAACATAATTTAACAAAAACATTCTAGTATTTTACCCGATCTGGCGACACAATACTTGATAATAATGAAGAATTAGATATTTATCTAAAGGCAGTACTTATGTCAACTTCACCTATCCTCGAACCGCGCACGATTAGCAACAGTGAGGGACTGGCTGAATTTAATGGTATTTTTAATAATCAGCAGGCTGCTGATGATGCCGCGTTAAAACTGAAAGTGTATTGGAGTAAGTGGGCTGTTGCATTTGATGCCCAGTGGTTCGTGCCTACAGAAACTAACGCCAAAATTTTGACTGGTAATAAACTTGCAGAAGAAGTGGAAAAAGCCAAATTCAAGGTTGCTGATGCGATCGCACTTGCCCTTGACGGAAAACAAGTGATAGCACCAGTCTCCCCTGCTGTCAACCCGGTAAATAATGATGAGGCTGTGGCAGCTTTTTATTCAATTTTTAAAAGCCCACAAGTTGCTGATAAAGAGTTAGAAAAACTCATTACCAATTGGGATAAGTGGGCGAACGCATTTGGCGGACAGTGGTACGCCCCAGAGCCTTACAATGCAAAAGTTGTTGCTGGAAGGTTGATTGCCAAGGCGATGGCTGATGCAAAAAGTAAAGTTACTAAAGCCATAATGCAAGCGATAGATGGCAAACAAATTACTCCCTTTTCCGATCCAACAAATAACAACAATAATCAGCCGATTTTTACTGTAGGGAATAAGCTAGAACAAGCTAAAGATAGAGTGCAAGTTTTCAAGGATTTGATGAAAATAGAGATTAACATGAATGCCAACGCTGATAAGTTAGCGTTTTTATATCGGGGTGTTCAAAATTCGCCATACAAACAAGATATTAAAGATTATCCAGAGCGTCTCAAAGCCAAGCCAGATCGTGATAACGTGGTTTCCTACGGGGAAACAGTTGTGCTGAAAGGTTCTGACAAAACGGTAACGTTTACTCCCTATCCAGAAGTGGGAAAAATGCCACAAATTGACCAGCAAGGATTAGACTTTCTACATGGGGATATTCAAGAAGCGTGTGTTTGCGTTGGCAGTTTCGTAGAAAATAAGATTAAGGCGCACTGGTTAGGCAGAAATGCACTTACGAAAGGTCAATTTTGGAGTGCCACTAAAATCATCCCTATACTCAATGTTGTATGTAGAGTAAATGCAAATTCACCTGATACGGATATCGACAATTGTGTTATTAGAGATCGAGATCGCCGCAAAAGAGATCTGCCATTTTATGAGTTAGTATGGGATGTTGTAAGTTATGGCGATCGCATAGCCAGTTCCAACTCATTGGCTGCTATGTTCAAACGATTCGAGACTCGTCCCGGATTGGAAAATTGGGTAAAAAAAATTACGGTAAATCCTAATTTAGATTTCCGTGGCAGCTACGGCGAACCTGCTTTTATTTATAGCCCAGAAGTCTACGATCTAAAAAAAAGAAAAGTTTTGCTAACTCCCGCATCAGAGGGTTCTACAGGAGAAAATCTCCTCACAACCTACGATTTGACTCGATTTATTTCTATGCTAGGATGGCATCATCACATAACTCAGGCAGCAAGGTTTCCTAACGCACAATGGATAAGTCTTGAAAGCATTGTTAGAGCAATGGGTACAGATGCTTGCCGCTACACTGATGTAGCAATCAAAACATTAGGATTAGAAGGATTTATCAGCTCGCCAGTAATTATTTCTAAATTGGGCAATGGTTACAGCAGTAGCAGAAATAGATATGAATTTGTGTATGTTGCGCTAGTACAATTTGTCGATGAACTTGCCAAAGGGGAGGGAAATCCTGCTAAATTGAGAACTCTGAGCATGGCTTTGCGGGGAGCTAGTCGCGATGCAGTTCAACTCGATGCTAGGATGGCAGCAGAAGTGACAGAGATTCTGCGCCGAGTCGTGACAGAGGAACTGGCTTGAGATTGAGAGCATCCCATTTTTGCAAATATATTCGTAGTGGAATCAAAAAACAAGCGATGTAACGAAAGGTAAAATTTCTGAATTTGGTACGTTGTTGCGCTTTAGCGCTAAAGCGCAACAACGTACCAGTAACGATTTACAGTAAATTGTAGGGGCGGGTTTGGCAGATAATCTGTGGCTAACCGACAAGAATTAGGGCAAAACCCGCCCCTACTTTCGCGCTATGAAGAAAATCATTTTATTCTACCTCACGCGGCTGCAAGCCGCTGTATTTGCGCCAACTTACACTCATTGGGATAGTCCCTTGATATTTATATACTTTTTTAAAGAAATCTGGACACTGGAAAAACTTCTGCCAAACTGATAGATATTGGGATCTGCCACAAGGAGAAGATTTACCAGTGAAATATGAAATTCGCTACAAACCAGCCTTTGCCGCTATCTTTGTTACTCTCAGTCCCGGTGAGAGTATGACAGCTGAAGCAGGAGCAATGACGAGTATGGATGCTCAGCTGTCCATGAAAACTAAATTTTCAGGTGGCTTTTTCTCAGGATTGCTTAAGAAGTTTTTTGGTGGAGAATCCTTATTTGTCAATGTATTTACCAATCAAACTAAGCGAACTTTAAATTTAGTATTGACGCAATCAGCTATTGGCGACATTGGTTGTATCGAACTGCGGGGCGAGCGGGAAATTTGTTTTCAACCTGGTGCATACATTGCCCATAGTCCAGGTGTAAAAATGAGCGTTCAGTGGGCAGGTTTTAAGAGTTGGCTATCAGGAGAAGGATTGTTTAAGCTGAAATTAAAGGGTAACGGCCAGGTGTTTTTTGGTGCTTATGGTGGTATTACCAAAAAACGCATTAACGGTGAATTTATTGTCGATACTTCTCACTTGGTTGCCTACGAGCCAGGAATTAAGATGAATATTGGGATGGCTGGTGGCTTGATTGGTTCTGTAACATCAGGCGAAGGATTAATAAATCGGCTTTCGGGGGAAGGAGAGATTTATTTACAGTCTCGCAGCATTGGTGGTTTGGTTAAGTATTTACGTCCGAAAGTGTTTTAAAAGTTGAGGTTGTCAATAAATGAATGTAGAACTTTTGCATCAACCAGATAGCGCGATCGCTCGCGTTACTTTGAAAGCCGGAGAAGAATTAGTTGCAGAAGCTGGCTGCATGATTGCCATGAGCGGCTTCATTAATGCCAGCACCACTTTGCGACAAGGCAAAGGAGGAGGAATTATGGGTGGACTTAAACGTTTAGTTGCTGGCGAATCCCTATTTTTAAGTGTTTTTCGTTCTCCTACCGCTGGAGGCGAAGTATTTCTCGCCCCCAAACTAATGGGAGATATTTTGCAATATCAAATGACGGGGAATGGTTTAGTCGCGCAGTCAACATCTTATCTGGCTAGCGAATCAGATGTTGATATTGAATTGGGATTTCAAGGCTTTAAATCTTTATTTTCAGGAGAATCACTTTTTTGGTTAAATATCAGTGGTGTTGGTTCTGTATTGCTCACTTCCTTCGGTGGTATTTATGAAGTAGACGTGGATGGTGAATATATTGTTGATACCGGACATATTGTTGCTTTTGAAAAGAGTCTGAATTTTAAAATTACCAAAGCAGGTTCTAGCTGGATGGGTGCGTTTTTAGGTGGAGAAGGATTAGTTTGTCATTTTCAAGGTCAGGGCAAAGTTTTTTGCCAAACCCATAATCCAGGCGCTTTCGGTAGTCTGGTTGGCTCTCAGCTACCGCCAAGATAAGGGAGAGAATTTCCGATTTTAGATTTCCGATTTCAGATTTAAAATCTGAAATTACTAATGATAAATGACCAATTACTAATGACCAAGGACTAATGACTAATGACTAATGAGATTGATTACAAGGTTGAGCATTCGCCTGCCTATGCTTCACTGCGTCTGGACTTGAAGGCAAATCAAACAGTATTGGTTGAATCTGGCGCAATGGCGGCAATGGACCCCTGGATTAAAATGAAATCGAAAGCGCGAGGGGGTTTAATGAAAGGTATTGGTAGAATGGTGAGCGGTGAGTCGTTTTTTGTGAGCGAGTTTACTGCTGAAGGAAAAGCTGGGCAGTTATACCTTTCGCCTGGGGTTCCTGGAGATGTCCAGCATTACTATCTCAATGGTAATGCTTTGATGATTCAATCTTCTGGTTTTGTTGCTGCCAGCCAAACTGTTGAAATTGATACTAAGTTTCAAGGATTCAAAGGATTTTTTAGCGGTGAATCTTTGTTTCTGTTGCGGGCAACTGGTCAAGGCGATATCTGGTTTAGTTCCTATGGAGCCATTGTAGAAATTCCTATTGACGGTGATTATGTAGTAGATACTGGTTACATTGTGGCGTTTGAAGATACTTTAAATTACCAGGCCGAAATGCTGGGTGGATTGTCCTTTAGAGGGCTAAAAACTGGTATTTTAGGCGGTGAGGGATTGGTCTGTCGCTTCAAGGGTCGCGGACGCTTATGGATTCAGTCTCGCGAGATTTACGGTCTGATCAATTTCTTAAATCCTTTCCGCCCAACTAAGAGTAATTAAATGTCTTCTTCTTTTCCAAGCGAACCCCCTTACAGCAGTCGCAATCCACCTCCCAATAACCGCCAGTTACTAACTCTTTTGGGACTGTTTGTTGGGTTTGTTATCTGCGTGATTTGGTTGTTGGGATTATTAGCGGATAGCTTAATTGGATGGATTCCTCCCAGTGCGGAACGACAGTTAGGTGCTGTGTTTGTTCCTAGTTTTGAAAGGTTAGCTAAACCTTCTCCTGCACAAGATACGCTGAATCAATTGCTGGAACGATTGGAAACTAAATTGCCAGCACAGCAGCGAAAGGAACGTAATTATCGAGTGTTGTATGTTCCAGATTCTAAGGTGAATGCTTTGGCGTTACCGGGGGATGCTATTGTCATTTACTCTGGTTTAGTGGCAGGGGCGAAATCTGAAAATGAGTTGATGATGGTTTTGGGGCATGAGTTAGGTCATTTTGCTCATCGCGATCATTTACGCAGTTTGGGGCGAACTTTGCTGCTGAAAATAGCGATCGCGTATTTTATCGGTGATGCCGATTGGTTACGATCGACTGCTGCTGCTAGTGTGGAAGCTGTAAGTCGATCGCATTATTCCCAATCTCAAGAAACTCAGGCAGATGAGTTCGGTTTGACCTTGTTGCAGCAAACTTACGGTCATGTAGCAGGAGCGACAGATTTTTTCGCAGGGCTGATGGAAAAAAGAAATACTAACTTAGCGTTTTTGTCAACCCACCCCGCACCAGGCGATCGCGTTGCCAAGTTGGAGCTATTGATTAAACAGAAAAATTATGGTGTCGGTGCGCGATCGCCTCTTCCAGCCACACTAGCCCAACAAAAATCTTAATTGACACTCCCCGGCCTCTCATACACGGGGTTTTCATCATTTCCCTTATAAAAACAAACTTTGCCAACAACTTAATTTTTTGTATCAGCCAACACTTATAGTTAAACGTAAAGAGTAATAGTATATCATGTCGGCTAAATGTATCTATCATTTAGCTGATTGTGCAAGGAGTAGTGAACGGCATGACAAAGCGATTTAATCGGCGTAAATTTCTTTTGTATGGTTCAGCCACATTTGGAACCAGTCTTCTTCTCAAAGCTTGTGGCGGCAGCACCCCAACGACTACATCCACTCCAGCTAGTCCAACAGCAACCACATCTCCCGTAGCAGCTACTAGCACTGCTGCAACAGATGCCATAAAAGTGGGAATTTTACACTCTCTCAGCGGCACGATGGCGATTAGCGAAAAAAGTGTCGTAGATGCCGAACAGCTGGCAATTGAAGAAATCAACAAAGCTGGCGGCCTCTTGGGCAAGCAGATTCAAGCAGTTGTCGAAGATGGTGGTTCAGACTGGCCGACTTTTGCAGAAAAAGCCAAAAAACTGATCGAGCAGGATAAAGTAACCACCATTTTCGGCTGTTGGACTTCTGCTAGCCGCAAAGCCGTATTGCCAGTTTTTGAAGAAAAGAAACATATGCTCTGGTATCCTGTCCAATACGAAGGCCAGGAGTGTTCTCAGAACATTTTCTACACCGGCGCTGCCCCGAACCAGCAAATCGAGCCAGCTGTTGATTGGCTGCTGGAAAATAAGGGCAAAGAATTCTTCTTAATTGGCTCGGACTATGTGTTTCCGCGCACCGCCAACACCATTATCAAAGCACAGCTGGCAGCCAAAGGTGCCAAAACCGTTGGTGAAGATTACTTACCGTTGGGCAATACAGAAGTCACCGCCATCATCACCAAAATAAAACAAGCTTTGCCAAAGGGTGGAGTCATTTTTAACACACTCAATGGTGATAGTAACGTTGCCTTCTTCAAACAGATGCAAGGTGCAGGATTGGGGCCAGATAAATATCCGGTGATGTCTGTAAGTATTGCTGAAGAAGAAGTCAAAGCAATTGGTGTTGAATATCTCAAAGGTCACTACGCTGCATGGAATTATTTCCAAACTGTCGATACACCTGAAAACAAAAAGTTTGTGGCAGCCTTTAAAGCAAAATATGGTGCAGAACGGGTGACCAACGACCCGATGGAAGCAGCGTATATCATGGTTTATCTGTGGAAGCAGGCAGTCGAGAAAGCTAAGACAACAGACATAGAAGCAGTGAGAAAAGCTGCTTTAGGCCAAACATTTGCTGCCCCAGAAGGTAAAGTGACATTAGAAAACAACCATCACTTATCCAAGTTTGTGCGGATTGGTGAAGTTGCGGAAGATGGGTTGTTTAAAATTGTTTATGCCAGCAAGGAAGCCGTTAAGCCAATTCCTTGGAATCAATACGTTGCTGATACCAAGGGCTATGCCTGTGACTGGTCCGATCCTGCCAAAGGAGGTAAGTACAAAATTTAAGTAGGCTCAGCATTGTACGGCTACTAGATTTGAGATCCCCCCATTACTCGTGACCAGGTTCAACCTGGTCACGAGTAACGAGAAAGTCACGAGAGTAAAATAGCGGGAGGAAAGGTGTGCTAGCAGGATTATTTGATGGCATATTTAACGGCATTAGCATAGGCGCAGTTTTATTAATGTCAGCGCTGGGACTAGCTATTGTCTTCGGGTTGATGGGTGTAATTAATATGGCTCACGGCGAATTAATGATGCTGGGAGCATACACAACATTTGTGGTGCAAAATGGTTTCAAAATTATCGGCGGCCCTTTATTTGAAATCTATATCTTGTTTGCTCTGCCTATGGCATTTTTGGTAGCGGCTGCTGTAGGATTAATTTTGGAACGGGGAGTGATTCGGTATCTCTATGGGCGACCTTTAGAAACATTGCTGGCGACTTGGGGAGTTAGCCTAATTTTGCAGCAGTTTGTCCGCAGTGTAAGCTGGGTGCTGGTAATTGAAATTGCTCTGTTTTGCATCCTATTTTTTGGTGCTTTGTGGATTCTGTCTCGCCGCCCGGATTTTGAGCGAATTCGCAATTGGGTAATAGCGGTGATGTTAGTGCTTTCGGGAGCGATTTCTGCGGTTACGGGCGCATTGTTAAGCCAAACTTTTAAACTGGCAGTAAATAAACCTTGGTTTGGCGCTCAAAATGTTGATGTAACTGCACCCAAATGGTTGCGTGGCGGTTTACCTTTGGGGGATTTTCAACTTCCTTATGCGCGGCTGTTTATCATGGCATTAACGATTATTTGCCTGGTCGGTATTTATCTATTTTTGCAACGCTCTGTCTGGGGATTGCGAATTCGATCGGTAACCCAAAATCGCACCATGAGTGCTTGTCTTGGTATTCCAACCCAAAAAGTTGATGCTCTCACATTTGCGCTAGGTTCTGGTTTAGCTGGGGTAGCTGGATGTGCTGTGAGTTTGTTGGGTTCTGTGGGGCCAAACACGGGACAAAATTACATTGTGGATACGTTCATGGTTGTGGTTGTGGGAGGTGTTGGTAAGCTGGTGGGCAGTATTGTAGCGGCAATGGCGATCGGTACGCTTAATTATATTATCGGTTCGGGAACTTTGGCTTTGCTGCTAACTCCGATCCCGCCTCTGGTTGATTTTTTCAATTTCTTTGCCACAACGAGTATGGCAAAGGTGATGGTATTTGCGCTGATTATTGCGTTTCTGCAAGTGCGTCCGGCTGGGATTTTCCCACAAAAAGGACGAACGGTTGATGCTTAAAAAGTTTTGAGTTTTAAAAAGAGATAAGCTTTTTTAAAGATAGGGAGAAAGGGAAAATGAAAGAGGAGGAGAACGGGAGAAGTCGAAAAATATACCACTTTCCTCGTGTCAGAAAGTCACAACAGCAGAACGAGAAAACCGAGGAAGTCGCAACCGATCTGAATGAGTCAATCACTGCATCTTCTGAGCAAATCTCCCCATTGGAAAAACAGGAAATGCCTGAGAAAGAAAATGGGGTAAATCGGGAAATACCTAGCTTGAATGGCGGCCAAAAGTCAGATAGGGAAAAGGTAACAGAGCAAGCAGTCTCACGAGATATCAACGATCGCATATCCGCCGATATTCCGCCAATAGCGCCATTAGAAGAACAGGAAATACCGCAGGAAGAGAACGGAAAAAATCCGGAAATATCCAACTTGACTGGGGATAAAAACTTAGATAGGGAAGAGGTAACAGAGCAAGTAGTCTCACCAAATATCAGTGAGCAGATATCCGCATCTCCTCCGCCAATATCCCCGGAAAAAGAGGAAATGTCTGAGGAGGAAAAGTGGAAAAATCGGAAAATATACCACTATCCTCGCGTCAGAAAGTCAGAAAGGGAAAAAGCAAGAAATAAACAATTCTCCCACTCTACTACTGTGCCACGATCCGACTCTCCCATGCAACTAGCGCGATCGCTCACTCAAAAACAGCGATCGCTTTTAATTGAAGCGGGTGTTGTTGCAGCGATCGCATTCATCCTCATCTTCATAATGCCACCCCTATTAACAGTGTTAGGGCAAGCATTTCGGGTCAGCTTGTTAGGGCGATTTTTAGCTTTAGCAATTGTCGCCCTGGGCATCGATCTAATCTGGGGATATACGGGAATGCTTAGCTTGGGTCATGGCGTGTTTTTTGCCCTGGGCGGTTATGTCCTAGCCATGCACCTGAAATTGCAAATTCCTGCCGATGCTAGCATTCAATTACCGGAATTCATGACCCTTTACGGGGTAACAGAATTGCCTTGGTTTTGGAAACCGTTTTATTCTTTCCCTTTGACGGCGGTAGGTGTATTTATTATACCATCAGTGCTAGGTGCAGTACTTGGATATCTAGTATTTCGCAACCGCATCAAGGGCGTCTATTTTTCCATACTGACGCAAGCAGCAACGATTGTCTTTTTCAACTTTTTCAACGGTCAGCAGAAACTTTTCAATGGCACCAATGGTTTAACGGATTTCAAAACTTTGTTGGGAGCTAATGTGAGCAATAATCAAACGCAGTTTGGTTTTTACACGCTCACAGTGCTTTTGCTCGCAGCTGCTTATGCTCTCTGTCGGTGGCTGACAAGCGGACGGTTTGGACGCTTATTAATTGCGCTTCGCGATGATGAACCGAGAACTCGCTTTTCAGGTTACGACCCCACGGGCTTTAAAGTGTTAGTGTTTGCGATTTCTGCTGGTTTGGCTGGAATTGCGGGTGCTATGTTTACGGTGCAAACTGGTCTGATATCGCCGAAAGCGATGGATATTGCGTTTTCGATCGAAATGGTAATTTGGGTGGCGGTGGGAGGTCGGGCTAGTTTGGTGGGAGCGGTGCTGGGTGCGATCGCAGTAAATTTTGGCAAGAGTATTTTGAGCGAACAATTCCCGGAAGTTTGGCTATTTTTCCAAGGCGCACTATTCCTAATTGTGGTAACTGTGCTTCCCGATGGTGTGGTGGGTTGGCTGCGAACTGAGGGGATTGAAAAGGTGCGATCGCTATTCGGACTCCGGAAGTACGCAGTCACATATCCCAGCCTAGAAGAAAACCCGGAAGTACAGATCGAACGGGAAGAATTAGAGACTGAGGATTAGGCAATTTTAGATTTTAGATTTAAGATTGAATTTCAATCTTAAATGACCAATGACCAATGACTAATGACTAATAACCAATGAGCGGAAAAATATTAGAAACTGAAAACGTAACGGTAAGTTTTGATGGCTTTAAGGCGTTAAATAACCTGAATTTCAGTATGGACGCCGGGGAATTGCGCGTAGTGATCGGCCCTAACGGTGCTGGCAAAACAACCTTCCTGGATGTCATCACCGGCAAAGTGCAACCAACTGTGGGACGAGTGATGTTTAAAGGGCGAAATACTCAACGCCTTTCCGAACATCAAATCGCTCGTTTGGGAATTGGTCGCAAGTTCCAAACTCCGCGAATTTACCTCAACCTGACACCCCGTGAAAACCTGGAACTTACCTGCAACCGCAATAAAAATGTGTTTGCAACTCTGTTTGGGAGTCTCTCTATTAGCGAACAGCGTACTGTGGCAGGTTTGTTAGAAACAATTGGTTTAAGTGCCAAAGCGGATCTCAAAGCTGGGTTGCTTTCTCATGGAGAAAAGCAACGTTTAGAAATTGGGATGTTAGTGGCGCAGTCGCCGGATTTGTTATTAGTTGATGAACCAGTCGCCGGTTTGACTGATGAAGAAACTTATAACATTGGGGAGTTGCTACTCGCTTTAGCCCAAAGTCATTCCATTGTGGTGATTGAACACGATATGGAATTTGTGCGCCAAATTGCCCGGAAGGTGACGGTGCTGCACGAGGGGTCGGTGCTGTGCGAAGGCACTATTGAGGAGGTGCAGAACGATCCGCGTGTAATTGAGGTGTATTTGGGCCAACAGTCGGAAACCGAGGAGGTCAGCAAGAGTGAATAACTGACGAGGATCTCAGTGCGTCTGCATAAGGGCGGGCTAGAAGGCCGTGGGCTTTCTTGGGGGATATATGCCTTGACACGATCCAGTTATATATTTTATATATATAATATATATAGCTGGGAGGAGTACTGCGATTTGAGTCAAAAGACCTTAATGTCATTGAACTTGTCCCTAGCTGAGTTAGAGTTACTAACTCAGTTGAGTGAAAAAAAGGAAATGAGTAAGTCTGCTGTTCTGCGGCAGGCTCTGAGAATGATGGCAGTTATTGAAGAACGCATAAATCGAGGTGAGAGGCTTTATTTTGAGTCTTTGGATAAAGAGAAGTCTGAAGTAGTTATCCTTTAGTTTTCCCAATCGACGAGGAAATTGTCTTGAAAACAACTTTCCGACTTGTTAGACAAGATGGCCTAGTAGTTGATGCAGATTTGCTGCCTTTATCCAGCGATCACCTTAGTCAATTTGAGCGTATATGGAAGCGTATGCTTCAACCTTCTAGTGAGCATGATAGCCATTGGGACTGGGTAAGAAAGCACAGGAAAGTGAGTAACCTGCCCAATTATGAGGCGTATGCCTTGGAGTGTGACCAAATGACTGAAGGTTTGATGTTTTTGGAATGTGACTTTCACCACTCCCGGCTAGAACCTGACAAAAATCTGGTTTATGTGGACTTCATAGCTACAGCTCCTTGGAATCGTCCTTCTATCCAAGCTCCACCAGAGTATAGGGGCGTGGGTACGGCTCTGTTTACTTTTGCAGTACAGCGCAGCTTTGAATTGGAGTACAAAGGCAGGGTGGGTTTACACTCTTTGCCTAGTGCGGAAAAATTCTACAATACTCTCAAAATGATTGACTTTGGATCTGATGATAATTATGAAAATCTTAAGTACTTTGAACTGTCTACCGATGAAGCTATGAAAATAGCAGAAAGGTTCGGATAGGTCTGATGAGTGGAACTATGAAAAAAATGCAGGAGGCAATAATGAACCGGAAGTTTGACAAGACATGGTTAAGTTGGGCTATTCAAATTGAAAATGAAGCAGGCTGTGATATTAGTGCAGGGTTAGACTTGGGACAAAATTTAGGAGAGTACATAGCTAATGCTCAAGGCTGCATTAATCAGGAAAATTTGAGATCGGTCTTGCAAGAAGATGTGGGAAATTTACTGTCTGAGAATGAAATTGAAGACATTGTAAATCTCGTTCCAGAGCGCGTGCGCTCACGCATCAAAGAAAAGCTTAAGTCTTTTAAAGTTGCTTAAGAGTATGCTTCAGCTTCATAAACATCACCAGTGGGTCTACTCCATATAAGTACCTGTTTGAGGGCGAAAGTTACAATTCTTCGCGATGTGGATTTGAGCGTACCTGCTGGCAGCCGCACCAGGAGTAGGGTAAACGTCCACCCTAAACGAACCTACAGGGAATGCGAACCCGCACAGGCTCAACGCCTGTGCGGGCTTTTTTTCGCCTTTTGCACCAAAAGATAAACAATACTTATGTTTACCAAAGGAATCTTTATAGTAATTTATCGCTTTGGGCTTGACACTTTGTTACAAATTCTTTACATTAGTTTACATAGGGTTACAAAAAGGAAACAGACATGAGCTACATCACAGAAGAAAGAGGCATCCTGAACAACTTTGCTAAGGAACCAAAGATGTACTTTGCGGAATACCCAACGCAACAGCAGCAGCGCAGCTACTTGTTTCAGGGTGTGGCAGCTCTAGCATTGCTGACGGCTGTGGTGCTGACTGCGTTGGCTGTCGGCTAGGTGATTTGTATAATTAATAGATTTTTCGTAAAGAAACCCAGGAGATCTCAGATGAAAACTGACTTTGATATTGCTCGCAGCTATGTTTCTGCCGCCACGATCTTTAATAGTGAGTTCAACAACTTTGCAAGCATCTCTGCTAACCAAGCTTGGGCGCTGTTTTTTACCGCCGGTCGCGATGATGCCGCGCTGGGCGATAACCCGGAAGTAGGGGCATTCTTCAACAACGTTTTGATAGCTGTTGTCGTATCAGTTATCGCTGGCTCCTTTTTCTTACGCTCGTTTTAGAGTGACAGTCATGGGGGTATTCATAAAACCCCAGCCTCCGGGCTGGGGTTTATATTTTTTTTGGATAGCAACCCATAATTTTGAACCAGATGGGTATATAGTCAGTGTTGCTAACATCAAAATTTTTTAATCCAAAATCCAAAATTGATATGCTGCAAGTTTCTGGTTTAAATGTCTATTATGGCGAAAGTCACATTCTGCGGGATGTTGATTTGAGTGTGCCTGCTGGGGAGATGGTTTGCCTGATCGGACGCAATGGGGTGGGCAAAACTACTCTGCTGAAAACGATTATGGGTTTGCTCAAACCGCGCCGGGGTACTATTATTTTTGGGGGTGAGTCGATCGCAGACAAATCCCCCGATAAGCGAGCAAAGCTAGGAATTGGTTACGTCCCCCAAGGACGAGAGATTATCCCGCGTTTGACGGTGAAGGAAAATCTGCTGCTGGGTTTGGAGGCTAGACGGGAACGGGCCAACAGCCAGGAAATTCCAGAGGAAATCTATGCCCTATTTCCAGTTTTGAAATCGATGCTTTCTCGGATGGGTGGGGATTTGAGCGGGGGACAGCAGCAGCAATTGGCGATCGCACGTGCCTTGATGGGACGCCCCCGGTTACTCGTACTCGACGAACCCACTGAAGGTATTCAACCTTCGATCATTTTGGAAATTGAAGCAGCAGTGCGGGGCATCGTTCAATCGACGGGTATTTCTGTGCTGTTAGTTGAGCAACACTTACACTTTGTGCGGCAAGCCGATCGCTACTATGCTATGCAAAAGGGCGGCATTGTCGCTTCTGGCGCGACTAGCGAACTCAGTCACGATGTGATTCAAAGGTTTCTGGCTGTGTAGCCCTCGATCGGCAAAATTTATATACATAGTAAGCTGTAGCGCATCTAAATTGTAGTTAGGGACGGGCAAGATGCCCATCCCACAAGAATTTTATTAAATTGACTGTAAAATTTAGGTGCGTAGCAGTTTAATATGTATAATTAAATACAAAATTATCACAATTAAATAAATAGTCTAAAAACCGAGTGACCGAAGGTTAGGCTAGCAGATATGGCAATGCGATCGCAGCTATCCGTTTGTCATGTGAGTGAAAACGCCCGGTTAACCTGGCTTATATTTGCTTAGGCGAGGAGTTTTTTACTGTGCAGCTTAAAGAGCCTAAAACTTCCCTGAAAAAGGAACAAAGTAGCGTGGTTGACTATAAAGTAGAGCAAGAGCGCCGAATTAGTACCCCAAAACATCCCTCTAAAGGGATGTGGCGACTGATAAGCCGCTGGCGAATAAACCAGAAAATTAGCTATGGTTATGCCTTGGCAATTGGTATAGCTATTCTGGGAACAGTTGCTGGGTTGGCAACTGGAGAATACTACGAGAAACAGGCAAAAGAGCAGCTAGCTTATGCCGACGAACAACACAATCTGCTCAATCAATTAAAAAACGCCTCTCTAGAAGCGCGATTGCATCAACAACGCATGGTTATTGTACTGGGAAATTCTATTTGGTTGCGATATGAAGTCTTGGAATTCGATCGGAATATTGGCAATTGCAAGACTCAGCTAACTAGAATTAAATACTTTGTTGACAGCAATCCTAACGGTTTAGCAGCAAACAGAAACGAGTTAATAGAGTTGTTGAAGGATTACGAAAAAACAACCCAATCTTATTCTCAGCTAGTCAAATACCTTTTAAAAGAAATCAATGTCTTCGATTTAAAACCAGAACAGATTGAGGGGGCGCAGCAGGTGTTGTTGAGGACAATCAGCGGGGATGTGTCGATAAAGTTCGATCGGCTTACCGATCGGTTAAACAGGCTCATCGATACTGCACAATCTCAACATAACCAAGCAGCGGAAATTCTGGAGTGGTCGTCGGCACTGCGATTCTGGATTACAATGGCGAGTATGTGTATGTCAGGGGCTCTAGCGGCTGTTTTGGCATTTTATACCAGTCGTGCGATCGCTCGTCCTCTCGAAGCTGTTACTCAAGTAGCCCAGCAAGTCGCTAAGGAATCTAATTTTCACCTCCAAGCACCAGTTACCAGTCAAGATGAAGTTGGAATACTAGCAACTTCTCTCAATCAATTGATTAAACAGATTGCCACTTACACCGACGAACTAAATCAAGCACAAGCGCAACTGATTCAGACCGAAAAAATGTCCTCTCTTGGGCAAATGGTAGCAGGTGTCGCTCATGAAATTAACAACCCAATTAACTTCATTTACGGCAACATCGAACACGCCCGCGATTACACAGAAGACTTGTTGGATTTAGTACGGCTATATCAGCAGCAGTACCCCAATTCTACCCCCACAATTCAAAACAAGATTGACACAATAGACCTCGACTTTCTGACTGAAGATTTAGCAAAACTTTTTTCTTCAATGAAAATTGGGGCCGATCGCATCCGTCAGATTGTTTTGTCTTTGCGAAATTTTTCCCGCCTGGATGAAGCAGAAATGAAATCAGTTGATATCCATGCAGGAATTGACAGCACTCTGGTGATTCTTAATCATCGGCTTAAAAATGATATTGAAGTAATTAAGCATTACGGTAATTTGCCTTTGGTTGAGTGTTACCCGGCTCAGCTAAACCAAGTGTTTATGAATATTCTTTCTAACGCCATTGATGCGCTGCTATCTACGGAAGCGCAAACCAACAAGCAGATTGCGATTAGGACAGAGAAGGTTAATAATAATCAAGTTGTAGTAAAAATTTGGGATAATGGTTCCGGTATTCCACCAGAGATAAAAAACAAGCTATTCGATCCATTTTTTACGACTAAGCCGGTAGGGCAAGGCACCGGACTTGGACTTTACATTTGTTTCCAGATTGTGGAAAAGTACAAGGGCATAATTGAAGTAAAATCAGAGTCAGGACAGGGAACGGAGTTTGCGATCTCTTTGCCAATGAAAGCAGATTACTCTAAAATGTATTCCTAACGCTCGCCAAATTTATAGTGGAATTTAAGAAGGTTGAATCAAAAATATCAGGGATTTATGAATATCATCAGCAATGCAATTGATGAACTGCAAAACCTTAAAGATCAAGAATCTAAACATATTATTATTAAGACTGAAGTAGTAGAATCGAATCAAGTCTGCATCAGGATTAAGGATAACGGTATTGGTATATTATCAGATATAAAATACAAAATATTTGACCCATTTTTTACAACAAAGCCAGTGGGTAAAGGGACTGGGTTGGGACTTTCCATTTCCTATCAAATTATTCAAAAACACGGAGGTAGCATTGATGTAATTTCGGAACCGGGGCAGGGAGCGGAGTTTGCGATCGCGCTTCCTATTAAAGCTACCATGTAGGGTGGGCTTCGATCGCACTATGGAACAAAATACAGCCCTTGTCAGGTGAGTAGGTACGCGAAACCGGGTTTCTTGGACAATACCTTCGCCAAAAACCTAAAATGCCTAATTTGTAGGTTGGGTTGAGGCACGAAACTAGGGCAAATGCGTTGGGTTTCGCTCGCGCTCAACCCAACCTACAAAGAAATGGCGAAGGTATTGGCAGGAGAAAGCCGGTTTCTGAGGTGTATACAACTGAAAACCGCTATAATATCATGGTTTGAAATAAATATGGGTACTAATTCTCCTTGTTTCAAAGAATATTGGGAAACCAAATCCAGAATCTCAGTCATGGAAAAATTCGGCAATGCCAACGTCTATGCAAATAATGCTAAATCGATACTCAACAAAGCAACAGGATTTATCGATTATTATGATTTTACCCTAAACCCTTATCGCGGCTGTCAATACGGATGCAGCTACTGTTATGCTGCCGCATTTAGCCCTAACCGAGAAATGCGTAAAGATTGGGGTAACTGGGTGATTATTAAACAAAATGCAGTTGAAATATTAGAAAAAGAGTTGCAAAAATGGCACAAGAAAAACCCAGATAAATCTCCCAGTATTTACATGAGTAGCGTCACCGATCCTTATCAGCCGATCGAATCAAAAGAAAAGCTAACTCGACGCTTATTAGAGGTGATGGTGAAGTATCAACCTACCCTTGTGATTCAAACGCGCAGTCCTATGATTACAAGGGATATTGATATTTTAAACCAGTTTCAAAGACTGCGAATTAATATGAGCATTCCTACAGGTAGCGAGTCAGTTAGAAAAGATTTTGAGCCGCGATCGCCTAGCATTCCAGCCAGACTCAACGCTATTGGAAAACTGGTACACAATATTCCTTGCGATCGAAACCACGATGTGAGATTTTCTGTTACGGTGACACCGCTACTTCCCATCTTACCAGATGAAGAAAGGGCTTTCATCAGAAAACTAGAAATTGTCGATCGAGTAGTAATTCAGGAATTTCACGCTAGTCAGAATCGTTCCCTTGTAGCGGGTACGAGAGAAGAAGCTCAAACTATTAAACAAAAATACGCTTGGTGGTATGATCGAGAGCAAGTAAACTATCTCCAGTTTAAGCAGAAATTAGAAAATCTGCTGCCTTACGTTGAAATTAAGGAAGGTAAAGAAGGATTTGGCTACGAATAACCCTATAGAAAATTGGTGGCGTTCTTATCAGTTTCGCGCCGCCCTCAAAAAAGGTAACACGATCCTTGCAGATCAACTGTTACGGCAAATACAAAGTGCTGGTGCAAGACTATCATGGCCCGAAAAGTTATATAAAGAAAAACTACAGTTTGAACAAACCACGCGGGACTATCGCCAACAAATCTCCGCACAATATCGGCAACTCAGTCAATTCCGCCAGCAGCTTGAAGAATTAGATCCAAATCAACAAGTTGGCAAATCTGCTAATGTATTAGCACCTGAACCAGAGTTTATCGAATTTATATCACAAAACTTTAAGTTGGTTGAGCATGATGAAAATATGCTCCAATGCACGGGAATTGACCGATGTGTTTTTGATGACTTTGAGGAGAACCTAGCGGACTTTATCAAAGAAGAGTTTAGTTCACTTAGTCGTAAAAATAACTTTAAATCTTTACTAGATGATGCAATTGAAGATATTACCATGCTCAAAAGTGGGCAAGACCCGCAATACAGGTTTGAGCTAAGTCCCCACGTCTACTTGATGAGATACTTTTTAGATAACGTTTATTGTGCCTATCTAGCTTGGTTTCTCATCTACAAGTCTGGGTTACTACCAACTAATATCAACATTCTTGATATTGCTGCTGGCCCAGGTACAGTTGCTTACGGATTAGCTTTATTGCTACAGAGTAGTAGTAGCTTGTTTGCCATACCTCCAATGCACGTTTCATACTACTCTCTGGAACAACAAAAAGCCTTACAGTACCGAGGACTTCAGTTTTGGCGAAAATACATCGAGCCTCAAGAAACAGCCACAAACGCTTATTTTCGCTTCGATACTTCTAGCATTTTCGATTACGATAATCAGTCGAGAAGAATACCACCTGACTTTTTTGATTTTGTTGTAATTTCTCACTGTTTCTTTTCCGATCCAGAAAGGCGGACTAAATCTCAAGCTGTTTATAACGAAATATTTACGAATTGTCTTAGAGAAAACGGTCATGTACTCATGATAATTCAGGAAAAAAAGTTATTTAGGCCATCCGGTATTAGACAAAGTGAAAGTCGTAGTCAGGAAGAAAGTGTTGTGAAAAGATTTGTTGAAGATATGGGCTTGAATTTAGTTTGGTACAAATACCTCACATCAAGGGATAAAAGAGAACCTGTTACACCTGCTGAGTTTGGAAAGTTTGCACGCGAAAATTTAGCTGGTCAAAGATATATGAGTCCACTTTTACGTCAGTACTTCAAATTAAAGTATGACGCTAACTACGCACTAGATGATTATGTGATTTTGGCGAAAAGATAATGAGAGTAGCAGCGATCGCCTATCAATGACCGATCATCCAAGGTCGATCGTGATGATGGTGATGATGCTTGTGCTTGCTTCGCTCATACTACGCAATTGCTCGAAATCCCATCTGTACTTCAGCGATCGGGCTTTTTTCCCCAAATGAGGAGTGCTGGGGGTATGATGAGAGGGTGAGCGATAACTTTCAAATCAGGATCGTCTATGGCTTTAATGGTTCCAGAGTCCATACCATCAAAGGCAAGTCAAGGAGAAACAACTTTATACAAAGTACTCTCCGAGAAGTTATCCGACGACTTCTATGTTTGGTATGAGCCAAGTGTCCAAGGTCGTTTATCTTATTTCACTATTCTGGCAGCAAATTTTGGGCTACTTGTCATTAAGGTTGCCAATTGGTTCCCTAACCAGATAGTTAGTGCGAATAATGATAATTTTACAATCCAGTCTCCTCTCTCGGAGACTGAGAGAATGTACGTTCAGCAACAGGAGAGGCGTATCCGCCAAAGGAGTATGGCGGGAAAAAGGATTCAGCCATCTCCTATGCAACAAAAAAAGCGCTATTTAGATAAGCTTTTAAATAAACTCCGAACCTATCAGATCCTCACACACCCAGATGGGGAATTAGTATTCCCTATTGGCGTTAGTGCCGGGATGTCTAATATTACAATAGAACAGGCTCGTGAAAGGAATATCTATGAGCTATTGGGCGAACAAAAAATGGTCTATCGAGAGGAATTAATGTCATGGAATAACCTTTGTGAGGCAGAATTAGTGAACCGATTAAAAAGAATGTTTACCGACAAATTACCTGCCAGAACTCTCACAGATGACCAAATTCAAACTATCAAAGGCATTATTTACCCAGAAATAGCTATCAAAGATTTGCCAGCATCTCCCAGCAGCGTTCCTGATGGCGTTGTTCTGGAAGATAATACTTATGTAATTAGCACCTTAGACCATCGCCAAGAGTGTATAGCTAGGGCAATTGGTGAAAGTCATCGCATCATTTATGGTGTAGCTGGTTCGGGAAAAACTTTAATTTTGCTTTGCCGTGCCAAGTTTCTGCTAAATCAAAATACTAACAGACGAATTTTGATTCTTTGCTATAATATCAGTCTAGCATCTCATCTTAAGTCTATTCTGCACGAAGATCCACGAAATCCCCACTTTAAAAAAATTGATGTGATGCACTTTGATGCTTGGGTGGAAAATACAATAGGCAGACAAGAATATAGAAAGCTTCGCCATTTAGTAAACTATGGAGAATATGTAGTAGAAAAAGCTCTAAATCAGCTTAATACACTACCGCAAGCTCGAAAGTATGATGCAATTTTAGTGGACGAAGCCCAAGCATTTTATCCTTATTGGTTCAAATGTTGCGTAGCTGCTCTGAAAGAACCTGAGAATGGCAATCTAATGATTGTCTCGGATGGGAAGCAGAGCTTTTACAAACGTCCGGGGTTCACATGGAAATCGGTAGGAGTCAAAGCAGTTGGTCGGACAACTAGCAGGAAATTTCAGCTTGATATAAACTACCGCAATACAAGAGAGATTCTAGCAGCGGCGTGGAGTTTAGTAAAAAATATACAGGATATAGACGAAGCAATAAATATAGAGAATACCGATGATTCCGAAGTGACATTTCCTATTATTGAACCCAGAGCCGCTGTACGTCAAGGTTACCGTCCCGTTCTGCATATTGTCCAAACAGAACAACAGGAAATAGAATCAGCTATTAGAGAAATTCAAAAAATACAACAGGAATTTGGCTGCGAGCTAAGAGAAATTGCTGTTTTGTATAAATGGGATGCTATTTTACCAAAAGAGAGACAGTTGTTATATTACCTTACCAAACGATTAAAGAGCTTGGGATTGGATACCTACTGGGTTACAGAAACCAGTAATTCTGAAAAAAAATACAGCATTAACATACCTGGCATTAGAATAATGACAACACATAAATCACTTGGGTTAGAATTTAAAGCAGTTTTAATTTTGGGTGTACAAGAATTTTATAGTACTAGATCTCCGGAAGCCTTAGTAGCTTTACATCGGAAAAAACTGTATGTCGCAATGACTCGCGCCCAAGATGTTTTGCACGTTTTTGGTTCGGGAAACTCACGCTTAATAGAAGAATTGCAGCAAAGTGGAAATTTTGAAATACAATACGAATGATTGAAGTTTCAAACGGATGGCATGGCAATCTCAATTTAGTGTATGCTTCTAGCACTGGAAATACCCAGCTAATTCACGCTAGATCCCAAGCACCTCTGAAAATCCAACGCCCCTTTTATCCAGAGGGTGCAGATGTTTGTCATAGCGTAATTTTGCATACTGCTGGGGGAGTTGTAGGCGGAGACAGGTTATCTCTCGATTTCCACCTCCAACCGAATGCGAAAGCTTTAATTACTACAGCTGCCGCTAGTAAAATTTATCGCAGCAACGGTAAGACAGCCAGACAAACTATTAAGATGCAAGTTGATGCTGGTGCTTGTTTGGAGTGGTTACCGCAGGAAACAATTATTTTTAATGGGGCAATTTATCGGCAAGATTTGCGGGTAGAATTAGCACCTGGTGCAACTTGGTTGGGTTGGGAAATTACGCGATTTGGACGTACTGCTAGAGGCGAGAAATTTTTGCAGGGAGAGTGGCGCAGTAACACAGAAATTTGGCAGGAAAAAAAGCCCTTGTGGATTGATAGACAATGGTTACCAGCAGGGTCAGAAATTATCGATAGTCCGCACGGATTGGGTGGAGAAGCGATCGCAGCCAGTCTCGCTTGGGTGGGCCGATCGGTTCCACCAGAAATAGTGCAAAAAGCGAGAATGCTTTGGGCCGATCGAAACCCCGATCCGAATAGAGGCGAAGCCGGAGTCACCAGGCTGGCGTCAGGCTTACTGTGTCGCTATCGTGGCTCTTCGACTACAGAGGTGAGAAACTGGTTTAAAGATGTTTGGCATCTGTTGCGCCTATCCTTTTTGGGACGTCCCAGTTGTGTGCCGCGAGTTTGGCCTTTTTGACACGCTCAGCTAATCTGATACAGTTTAAATGGTATTGTATCTGAAACTAAAAAACAGTTTAACCATGCAACTCACGCCACAGGAAAAAGACAAACTGCTGATTTTTACTGCTGCCCTATTAGCAGAACGACGCAAGCAAAGAGGGTTAACTTTGAATTACCCAGAAGCAGTGGCCTATATTTCGGCAGCGATTTTGGAAGGTGCCAGAGATGGCCGCACGGTAGCAGATTTAATGAGCTATGGCACAACTTTGCTGAGACGGGAAGACGTGATGGAAGGGGTGCCAGAAATGGTGCATGAAGTGCAAGTAGAGGCAACTTTCCCTGATGGTACAAAACTCGTTACAGTTCACAATCCAATTCGATAAAAAAGGAATGCTTAAATGTTAGCGAACGATTGGAAATGTAGGCGACGATCGCCCCTTATCAAAATTCAGTTTTATTAGAAAATATTAATGTTTACGATCGCAACAGAGTACCAGGCTCTTTTTGGATTTATATCTGTGTGATAAATTTGCAGGTCGAGAGGTAAAAGAGAAAATTCGTCAGCAAATGGATTATCCTTATGGAATATAAACAATTAATAGGAGAGCAAAAATGATTCCTGGAGAAATGATTGTACAAGAAGGTGAAATCGAACTGAATGCGGGGCGTCCTACGGTGCGGTTGCGGGTAGCAAATACAGGCGATCGGCCCATTCAAGTCGGCTCACACTATCACTTTTACGAAGTGAACGAAGCACTAGATTTTGACAGAGAACAAGCACGAGGAATGCGCCTCGATATTCCAGCAGGTACAGCAGTACGTTTTGAACCGGGAGATGAAAGAGAAGTACAGTTAATTCCCTTTGTTGGTAGCCGTCAAGTTTACGGTTTCAACGGCAGAATTAATGGCTCATTAGAATAACAAACATGGCTTGTGATGAAATCGAAAAACTGTTGAAAACAATTGTTTGAAAAAAGAGAGTCTGGTTATTTTTGCACTGGAGGGATAGCGCTCAATAATATGCCTAAGATTTTTTCCACATCTCTCAGATAATACTCGACCGTATCGATAGAAACAATTTTACCTTCTAATTTCAAAAATCTCCAATTAGTTCCCGATGTTACGACTCCATAAATTGTTTGAATTTCATTTTCTTCTCGTTCGTTAAACAACTGAGCAGCTAACATCTCCGCTACACATTGTCCCAACCCAGCTTTAATATCTTCTTTTTTTGCTTCTACGAGAGTAATCACCGGGGCGCTGATAAACAGTCGTTCCGGCGATAAACTGATTAAAAAATCGCATATCCCATTCAATCCCCGTTCGGGAGATACATTAAATTCAGAACCGGAGAATAAACCAATTTGATAATTTAATTGCCGTCGGATTTCAAGCAAAATCGGTGCAATAATCATTTCTGAACGAGCTTTTTCTGTGTTTATATCTAGTGCTAATGCTGCATTCTCTTTCAACAAAAGTTTCAGAATTTCGCTTGATTCTACTTCGAGTATATCGGCAAATAAATCTAAGTTCTCGTTTAGAGTTAAGTCAAATTGCTTGACAAGTTCCTTGAGTTTGAAATCGCTATAAGCCATCTTAAATTATCTCCTGATTTGATTAAGACTTTCTTGTTGGTTTAACAATTTTATAGAATATTTTCCCAAATGAAATTGTCAACAATATCATAAGTTATCGTTACCAACGAAAGTTGATAGTAAAATTATATATTTGTAAATAATTATAGCAACCGCTTTCGTCGGTTAAGCCATAAGTCTGGGGAGGGGGCTCGGGGCTAGGG
>CASBRD010000232.1 GCA_949128025.1 Oscillatoriales cyanobacterium PMM_0008
GACTGCGCCCACGATCGCCTCTCGAATCATTCAGTCTTAGCGATGTCTACGACGGGCTACGCCTACCCATTTCTTCTCTTTACTGACTGTCTCTCTTAAAGTGCGATCGCCATTCAGATGGCGAATAGAGATTTTGCATCCAAACCGAGCGAGGAATTCCTTCAGGGTGAATGTTGTCAACCACAATTTCCTCTCCCTCAATTTCAACTACAACTCCTTCATGCAAAACATCTGCAATTCCAAGGCATACCTAGATTGTTGATATCCTTGCCAAGAAAATTTGTAAAGAGTTGGAGATACCTCTGCCTGTTAAATAAAAAAGGAGGTGTGATTACTACTAATTCACCCCCCGGAAAAGGAACTACTTTTACTATTGTTTATCCTTGAATAAGGCTTACCTAACTATTCTTTGAAAAGTGGCGATCGGAATCGCCCAACTTAACTCTTCCATCCGCTGAAAAAGTCCCTGGGATGGTGCAGATCCATCGGCAAATCTGTAAGCTTGAATCCCTTGCGGGGGAAATTTCAATCTGCCGTTAATTCCCACCAACTCACCGTTACTATTTAGTACTGGCCCGCCACTCATGCCGTCTTGAATCTCGTTAGAATAGCCGAGTTGGTATCCTCTGGGGAGCGATCGCTCTGCAATCATCCCCACATCCCCTTTAGTGACGCGAAACGCTCTCAAACCCCAATCGCGGGTATTTTCTATGGCATCCCGGTTAATCATGTACCAATTGGGAAATCCTGAAGCGTATACCGAATCGCCAACTGATAGGGAATCAGAGTCTCCCATACTAACAACTTGATAAGTGCGATCGCTCGTAAATTGCACCAGGGCTAAGTCATTATCTCCAAACTGGGCAGAACGTTGCAACCGAGCCGGATATGTGCTACCATCGGGAGTTAAAATCCTGTAGCGATCGCCTTTCTTAGACACCACATGATCGCAAGTCAAAACTGTGTATGTTTGCCCCTGACGACCGATAATCACACCAGAACCACCCTCGTCATTGGCTAAAATCCGCACGGTCACTTGCCTAGCTATTTCTGCCCCTGAAATATTATTTGAACGGCGATTTTGGGCTAATTGAATTGGAAGGTTGTCTGTGTCCCCAAACCTGTTATGCAAATTGGGTGAAACTGCGATCGTAGATAGCAGTAATACCCCATTTAATGAAGCGATCGCCGCCAAATTAATTCCCGAAACGATTAACGATAGTACCACAATCAGTTTTGTCCCCTGAAAAGAGTTTTACAGACACCTATTAACTAGCCAACCTGGAGAGGCTAAATACTCCCCAGGTTGGCTACTACTCGAAATCAACAATCCATTCAATTTGAATTAGATACCGTTATTCCTACCCCCAGAATTATTTCCCGTTCCTGGTCGAGGAGTAACTGGTCTACCAGTGTTTCGCGATCCAAATGCTTCGTTGACAACTCTTTCCAAACTGAAAGTTCGCGCTCTTCTCGTTGTAGTTGTACTGTTGTTGGGTCTAAGCGAGTAGACTGGACGACCGGAACCAGTCGTACCAAACTCCAGCAAATTCGCTAGAACTTCATCTGGATTTTGGGCGCTGCGGCGATCGAGAGTGAACAGCAAATTGTTGGAATTACAATCAGATGTTCCATTATTAACGTAACAAACCACAGGTAGACGATTGAGCGTTCCGGTGGTGAGGTATAAGTTGCTGAGACGACCTCCATTGTTGGCTACTGCTCTGGTCAATCTATCAGAAACAATGCGGCAGCGTTGTTGAGGAGTATAATCGGCCCCGAATTCTGTGGTTCTCCAAACTACGATGGGTGATGTGCTTCGATCGCCTCTTTCTGCGATCGTCGCATAGTTCCGACCTTCGCGAACGCAACGAAAGTTTGTTGCTAATTCATCAGTTTGATCGAGTTGGTTATCATCCTGGGCTTGCGCTTGGGATACGAACCCGACAACGCTAGAAAAAGCGAGGGCTGATACTAAAATTTGAGCCAGGAATTTGTTGGATTTCATAAAGAACTCTTCCGATTAGGGCTACTTTTAAGGTACAATCTTTCCAAGGTGTCGTACCTCATCCATTTGAATTATCTGACAGGGTGATTTCCCATAATGTTCCTAAAGACATTTTTTGATTATGCTGGCTCTTTAGCTGCTAATTTCGGTTAATGGACTATAAAACAGCACGTAACTTTTTAATCGATCGGGGAACGGCTTTGCTAACCCAACGAAATCCCGATGACTTGCTGGTGCGTCTGCGATCGGGAAAAGCGCCAGTACCCGGTCAGCTGACATCTATATTGTTGGCCCTGAAAATTTCGTTCGACGCCCTCAAAGAGGAAACTTATCTCGATCGCGACCTAATTCACGCACTGCATCTGTTGTGTTTTGAGAGTCGCCAGCTGTACGAAGTTGGCCTTAAATCTGGGGTTGAGTGGCCCCCTATGTTGAATGAAGATTTGGATCGGATTGCGATCGCAGTCCGAAGTATCTTCGCTGGCACCTGGCAAGGCTAGCCCCTAGCCCCTTCATCGATTGCGGAGTTCGGATTCCAATTTGTCTAAATCGCTTTTGAGCAGAATTGTAATTTTGCCGGTGATGGGAAAACCCTGTCGGGGTTGGGCAATCTCTAACCAGTAGGCATATCTGTCGCCTAAGCGCAGTTGTCCTTGCAATGCTTCCTGTAACGGGGCGGCTTGCCCGCGAGCTTCCCTGACCATCGCTTCGTTAGGATAAGCGTAGACTACCTGCGCTCTTTGGTAATCTTGATAGATATCCAAGCCATAGATAACTCGCAGGGATTCTTCGAGGCGATTCGCCGTCACACCATCGATCGCATTAAACAAATCGATTTGTTCGGTGCGAATTACGCCAGGATCTCCCGCAGGAGTTGCTAAGCCCGGTGATAGGACGGAGGCTTGAAATATAAATCTGACTGCGGCGGTATCGCTTTTGCGTACTAACAGCGTCTCGCCACTGCTAGGTCGCAGGGTGGGGTGGGCCTTAATCCAGGCGGTCACTCGATCGGTTGTCTGACCCGGTAAGGCGTTGGCTTTTGAAGTAAAAAGCGTTCCCAAGCAGAACCAGGGAACGAGGGCCAAAGGCAGAAGAAAGACTAATTTAAATTTCATTCTTCCGGTTCACCCTCATCCTTTTTGTGGTTCTATGGCTACTTTAATTACTTTGCGATCGCGCATATCGCGAAACACTTGTTCTAAATCTTGCAGCGGTCGATATTCGCTAATCAGTAATTCAAACGGGATAACGCGACTTGCCAACAACGACAGCGCCTCTCGTACATAGGTTGGTGTATTGTGAAACACTCCTTTGAGAGTCAGTTCGCTGTAGTGAAGTTGTTCTGTATTTACTGTAATGGTAGTATCTCGCGGACAACCACCAAATAAGTTAATCGTCGCACCAGGACGGGCAGAAGCGATCGCACTTTCCCACACCGCTGGCACACCCGTTGCTTCAATTACCACATCCGCACCCCATCCCTCTGTTACTTTTTTTACCTCTGCTGGGATGTCGCTAAATTGATGATAATTGAAAGTCTCAGATGCACCCAATTTTTTCCCAATCTCTAACCTTTGGTCGTTGCCACCAAATAGGAATACCTCAACTGGATTTTGGATTGGGGACTCGGAAAGTTTTGAGTTTTGAATCTCCTCTGCCCCTCTGCCCCAACGCCCCAAAGCTGCTACGAACATCAACCCGATCGCACCATCTCCCAAAACTACCACGCGATCGCCTGCCTTCACATTGGAACGCGCCACCCCATGCAGCACGCAAGCAAGCGGTTCCGTCATTGATGCTAGGGCGTGGGGCAAGTCATCTGGAATCGGCAACAAATTGTGCTGCACAATCGGGGCGGGAATTTTCAGGTATTCGGCAAATGTGCCGTTATTCCAAGTCAGATTTGGACAGAGCGAATATTCCTGACGTTGACAAAAGAAACAATTCATGCAGGGAGCGGAGTTATTTGCTACTACGCGATCGCCCACCTGCCAATGTAAAACATTTTCCCCAACAGCCACAATCCGCCCAGATGCCTCATGACCGAACAAAGTGGGAGGCCGGAGCATTTTGGCATGACCGCCGCGACGCCAGACCTTGAGGTCAGTGCCGCAAGTGGTTGCCGCCGCAACTTGAATCACAACTTCACCCGCGCCGGGAACGGGGTCAGGCACCGATTCCAGGCGTAAATTTTCTTGACCGTAAAGTACTGCTGCTAACAAAACTTAGGAACTCACCACCGAGAGGGGACGCGACTGCTGTTTTAGAGTATCACAATGCAGCATCCTAATGGAAAGCAGTGATGGTACTTCCTGGTGGCAGGATGTACAAAACCAATAGATACCTTCGTGGCGGATATGACGGAGTAGTCCACTTCCACAACAAAGACAAGTATTGCTGCTGCGCGTATTCATCTGATCTTGCCTCTTCATTAAAATCTGTTAATTAAATTGAGAAATCAAGGCTAATGCAGAAATGCAGACATGGAAATGTATAATGTCAAAATCAAATGCTTGTTCATAAACCGGGCTGAGTTCGAGCATTTCATAAATGTTGCACTCTCTGCCGCTTGAACCCAATATGGATGTGCTTGCGATCGTCCCGACCCTGTTTAAATTTATCTGCTGTCCCTGTAATAGGCGAGTTCGGTTAACCGGATCGAGTTCTTCTCCTCCTGAGTAAAGTTACTCATTGTTCCGGGTCAAGCTCGTTATATTTAACTATAAAAGCGATTATTTAGTTGCCTCATCTATCTAAAGGCTAATTTCCGATTTGGGAATCTCTCATGCAGAAATCCTTAATGAAGTTCTGTTTGGGCTTGGTTTGATCCCCGTACTGATTTCAGTATAATTGCGTAGATTAAACGGCAGATCGAGAATGGCCTCGTGATAATTACGTAAAATTTTTCAACTGCTTTGCATCATTAAAACAAAAGTACGGGGATCGGCAAATGCAGAAGCACTTTGCTAAGCTGCTCCTGGGCTAAATTTTACAGTCAATTTAATGAATTTCTTGTGGGATGGGCATCTTGCCCGTCCCTAACTACAATTTAAATGCGCGTTAGCTTAACACAAAGCGTGTATTGCTTAGGCTTCTACGGTTTCCTGTGCTGGTTGTAGCTGGACACTCAACGCAATGCAAACGGCGGTAGCTAAAAATGCGATCGCACCCAAAATCCCACTCATCAAGGGTGTAATGCTTGCCAATTGCGGGAATAAGATCCCAAACAAACTCGATGCACCTCCAATTCCACCAAAATATATTCCCACACCCAATCCCGACCAGCGTGGTGGCATCAGCGACAGCGCAAAAGGCACGGCACCATTGACAATTAAACTAAAAGATGCTAATAAACCAATTAGCGCTACTGCCACGGTGAACCAACTGGGTATTAAAACCATCAGCAGCAACAGCGGTATCGTCGTACCAATGCCAATTAGCATTGCCCGACGGTTGCCCAATTTCACCGCTAACGCCCCGGCGGGAAGTGCGGCAAAAGCGGTGGCGATCGCAATAGCAAAAATCACCCAAGGAATATTAGCAGTCGGCCATTGGCTTTTCAACATCTTAGGAATTGCGTCCATCAAGAAACTCGAACCCCAATTCACACCCGCACCAGTCAACATAATCAATCCCAGCGGCAGTATGAGACGGTAAATA
>CASBRD010000233.1 GCA_949128025.1 Oscillatoriales cyanobacterium PMM_0008
CTTGGTTTAAACTGTAGGATAGGGCATATCCCAACAGACCTCTGCAATGGGGTAAAACGCTTGGGGAGAGAACCATCTCTGGCGAGTGAAACTGCAAGGTATCTAAGTTAAGTGGACTCTTTGAACCAAGAATCCCCGTCGCTTTAGCGCGGGGAGTGTCAAAAATGTGGAATGTTTTGGATGGCCTATGCCCATTGTCGTGGCTGAAAACCTGAGCAAGGTTTATCCAGTGGCGGTTAAAGAACCGGGATTCAAGGGGACGCTGCGCCATTTCCTGCATCGCACCTACCGCTTGGTGAAGGCTGTTCAGGGAGTTTCTTTTCAAATTGGCTCAGGCGAGGTGGTGGGATTTTTGGGGCCCAATGGAGCGGGGAAAACCACTACACTTAAAATGCTCACAGGGCTAATTCATCCCTCTTCTGGTAATGTTCGGGTGGCTGGACAAGTCCCTTTTCGGCGCGAAGAAGCCTTTTTGCAAAAAATAACTTTGGTTATGGGGCAAAAGCAGCAGCTACTCTGGGATTTGCCTGCCCTAGATTCCTTGAAGATTAACGCTGCTGTTTATAACATATCCGATCGCGAATTCCGGCAGCGGGTGGGGGAACTGACTGAGCTGCTGGCGCTTGAGGGGAAGCTGACTCTGCCTGTACGCAAGCTTTCTCTGGGTGAACGCATGAAAGCAGAATTACTAGCCGCACTTCTGCACCGCCCTCAAGTACTCTTTTTGGACGAACCGACTCTGGGACTGGATGTTAATGCTCAGGTTGCGGTGCGGGACTTTTTGCGCGAATATAACCAGCGCTACCAAGCTACGGTGCTTTTGACGAGTCACTACATGGCGGATATCACTGCTCTTTGCCAGCGAGTTCTGCTGATTCACCAGGGTCAGCTAATCTACGATGGTAGTCTGGAAAGTCTGTTGGAGCGGTTCGCTCCTTATCGAGAAGTTAAAGTAGAGCTAGCCCAAGCTTTGCCCGAAACTGACTTGTTGCGATATGGCGAACTGGAAGCAGTAGAGGGTCGGGAGGTGCGTTTTTTGGTACGACGGGAAGCACTCACCCGGACGGTGGCTAGGATACTGGCAGAGATGGAGGTGCTTGATTTGACAGTAACTGACCCGCCGGTTGAAGAAGTGATTGGTCGAGTCTTTCGTGCAGGGGTAGCCTGATGAAAGGGATTGTCAGAAAAGCTAGAGTGTTACTTTCGGTGTACTACGCTCAGATGGTGGAGTACCGGGCTGAATTGGTGTTGTGGGTTTTGTCCGGGTCTTTGCCGCTGATTTTGATGGGAATTTGGATGGAGGCGGCGCAAGGTGGGCGGTTCGGATTGACACCAGTGGTATTTGCTCGGTACTTTCTGACAGTTTTCTTTGTGCGGCAGTTGTCTACGGTCTGGGTGATTTGGGAATTTGAGAAAGAGGTGGTGGAAGGAAAGCTTTCTGCTAAGCTGCTACAGCCTCTAGACCCGGTTTGGCACCACGTCGCCGCTCATCTTTCTGAACGAGTTGCCCGTTTGCCATTTTCCCTTTTGTTGGTGGTGTTGTTTTTTATACTCTATCCCCAAGCTTTTTGGTTACCGAGTTGGTCAGGCTTTTTGCTGTTTGTGCCAGCAGTGACGATCGCATTTGCGCTGCGTTTTCTAATCCAGTATACTTTTGCTATGTTCGCTTTTTGGATCGAGCGAGCTGCTGCGATCGAACAATTCTGGTTTCTATTATACCTATTTCTCTCTGGTATAGTTGCGCCTCTGGAACTTTTCCCAGATAATGTCCGGGAAGTAGTGCTTTGGACTCCGTTTCCCTACCTGATTCATTTTCCAGCAGCGCTTTTGGTAGGTCTACCTGTGGATGTGGGAAGAGGGTTTCTGGCGATGCTAGGTTGGTTTTTGGTGTTTTTTGTCTGGAACCGCTGGTTGTGGCGTCGGGGACTGAAACGGTATTCGGGTATGGGAGCTTAATTAATTTTAGATTTTAGATTTTGGATTGCAATGTCAAATTTAAAATTACAACCGCAGATGAACGCAGATAAACGCAGATGATGCTATCTGTGTTTATCTGTGGTTAAAATTCCAAATATGAAACGATACTTGCGCGTGTTAGGGTTGTTTTGGAGTACTGCGATCGCAGCTGAGATGGAGTACCGAGTTAATTTCGTCTTAGCTGCATTAAGCAGTGTGGGAAATTTTATAGGTAGCTTGTTCAGTCTCTTTCTTTTCTATCGCACCGGCTACACCTTTCAGGGATGGAGTTGGGAAGAAGCTTTGGTGGTACTGGGAATATTTACTTTATTACAAGGCTTTTCCAGTACTTTCTTAGTTCCTAATCTAAACCGCATTGTTCGGCAAGTTCAAGAGGGAACTCTGGACTTTGTGCTGCTTAAACCTATCAGCAGTCAGTTTTGGCTTTCGACTCGGAGTGTTTCACCTTGGGGAATTCCAGATTTACTCTTCGGTTTCGTGATGATTGGCTACGCGGGTATACGTCTCGGTATCGGTATAAGCGGCTACTTCCTGAGTGCTATTCCGCTTCTCTTTGGTATTGTCAGTCTCTACAGTCTGTGGTTTATGCTGGGAGCAACTAGCATCTGGTTTGTCAAAATATACAACGTTACCGAGGTACTGAGAGGTCTGCTGGAGGCGGGACGATTTCCGATAGTGGCTTATCCTACGGCTTATCGTTTCTTCTTTACTTTCGTTATACCAGTAGCATTTTTGACTACTGTGCCAGCGGAGGCGATGCTGGGTCGAGGTGAAGTCGGCTGGGTGTTAGGTGCGGGAGTGTTGGCATTGGGGCTGTTGTTCGCTTCGGTTGGATTTTGGCGGTTTGCGTTGCGTTTTTATACCAGTGCTTCGAGTTAGAGGTGAGGAGAAAAATTGAGTTTTACTGAATTAACCGCCATTCACGAGCATCAACAAATTGAGACAAATGACCCACATTTGTTGTGGCAATTATAACCTCATTTCCATCATTTGCTTCCCATATTGCCTGAGCCGCTAAAATTACATCTCCATCAAGTGCATTAGGTTCTGCCGTTGGCTTTCCTCTCCGCCTTGCATCTGCCCACAATTGCGCCGCTAGAAGCATTACTTCTGTCGTCAGTGGACGGTATGTAAGCGCAATTTTAAACTGATCGAGTTTTCTAATACCTGCTAATTTACCTGCCCGGATTAATTCGCGCCGTATCTCATAGTCAGCAATTTCAGGTAAGATTACTGCCTCGCCCCTTTGTAGCAAAGATACTAGCCAGAGTTGACACTCTAAATATGGGGGTTTTGCTTTGGGATTTGTCACCATTCCCAATGGGCCAGAATCTAAAATAATTACTCTACTCATGGAAATAAGGGTCGATTAGAAAGCCGGTCTTCATCTAACACCTTCTCAAGGTATTCCGCAGTTTCTTTTTGTTCTTCATCATCATCATCTTCGCGCCACGACCGCAGCAACTCAATTGCCGCTTGATTTCTCTTAATCCTCTCCTCTTGTGAAAGCTTAGTAATATCAATTTTATCAAACTCTTCAGACACTCTTGGCTCCACCGTTACCGCCTCCCGAAACAGCCGCAGCATCTGAACTAACTTCGGCCAATGTTCCCTGGGAGTTTGCTGAATCTCGCGAAGGATATCTGCTATTGGTTCGCTTAAGTGAGCTTCTGGATTAGGAGCAGAAGGTGCTATATCGGGTAAACTCTGTTTAGACATAATTACCTCTTTTATTGCATTCAAATCGCAAGACGATCGCACTGTCATTATAAACTTAATCTGGGCATTTCCACCACTGCCTTTCGTCAACACTACGTTTTTACAGTCAGTGAAGTGTAGGTTGGGTTGAGGAACGAAAACCAAAATTAATCCAACATTCGCATTGGGTTTCACTTCGTTCAACCCAACCTACGGGGTGTTCACTACTACTAGCGTGAGCGAATCGCCTTGATAGTGTTTAAAGTGTTTTTTGTATCAGTCCTATTCATTAGAATAAGGAAAGCTGCTCTGCCAGGACAAATTTTTCCTTAATCCGCTCATGGCCTGCATTCAGCGCCTCTACATAGTCGTCTGGTACAAACCATTCAGCTTTCCAGTTCAGGGTAAGTTGAGGGACAACAAAGCCCGGAAACTCTTGTTGTAGTTCATCATAGGAACGGATATTGAGAGTAAAACCGCCTTCGCTTTTGATTCCAAATGCCATTTCAACCCCGGTAAAATAGCTGTCATAGTCCGGGCGAGCGATGCCAAGTAATGGCGCATATTCATCCCACATTTGAGTCACAGGACAGGAAAACGTTTTTCCTGCCATAAACGCGCCAGCAATCCGATTATTAGGGGCTGTCTCATATAAAAGCACCAATGTACCCGGACGGATACCCAAATCGCGCTTGCGTAACTCCATCTGTTTTGTTCCAGAAATCAGCCGCTCAGCATAAATCCGCTTTATACTCAAAACTTTAAGCCATTGATAGTAAGCCACTACTCAACCCCCCTAATCTTCTTTACGGCCTCATAGGGAACCCTTTGAAAAGACTGAGGTGGGCCATTGAGAATTTCCTTCTCTCTAGCTTCCTCAAGCATGATGGGTTGTTGATACAACATAAACCGCTTCAAGCTCAGGGATTGAATTTCCTTAGCTGAAGGATACATCCCGAAAAATTCAGTCTCGGATAGAACGCCTGAGTTCCCAAGTCGAGAAAACAGTTCCTTAGCAGTTCCTATTTCGCGGGAAGTAATAACTGCCTCTCCAACAATTGCTGTTACCGGGGAACTGGCATAGATAAACACAGTAGAATCATCCAAGTCTGCCTCCACAAAACGTGGCGTACCAAAATATATCCATGACCGACCAACCCTTCTGATTAGAAAGGATGGTCGGACGGGTAGCATATAAAATTCATTCTCAATGCCGCATATTGCCGGGAAAACTAGAGATCCCCATTGAGAGCGGGAAAACTGCTTTCTTATCCCTTCAGCCTGCAATGTGATACCAGCAGACGTGGCAGTGCAGTGCCAAGAACCACCGCTCTGAGCAATCGGCAGTGCAAACATCTCTTCCAACCCGCTGGGGAGCGGCAATAGGGAACGAGCGACTACTTCAACGTGAGCAGGTGTTTCCTGTGCTTGTGTCACCATAATTTTAGTCAAAAAGAGTTCATCTTCGCGATCGCGCCCGTAGCATTGTCTGCCCACCCCCTCCAATAGGAATCCAAAGCGATTGAAAAAACCAAGCAGGTCACGCCGAGCTGTGGACACCACCACACTAGCAAACCTCCTGATGCGCCACTGCTCCAAGCAACGTAGCATTAAGCGCTCACCCACCTGTTCACCGCGAAACTGAGGCAAAATAAACAAGGTAGATAGCTTGGCACGGTGTTCTGACTTTTGCTTCCAAATCGCCAAGCCCATCCAGTCTTCCCCCTCTATAGCTACATTGATTACTGTATTCTCATCCGCAAGTGTCCGGTTCAGCCAACTCGCAAAGCCAGGATATTGAGGGGATAGAGCACTTTCAAGCTCTCTAATGAACGAGTCAGGGATCTGGTTTCGGGCCGTCGCTCCTAAAATGGTTCTGATACCGTAGGCTCTTTCCAGACGATCGAGGACTTCCTCGCGTGTCCCCGATTCCAATACACTATCAACCCGTCCAAAATACTGGAAGTCACGGATCAGGCTGCACCGTTCCAACTGCTCCAGAAATGTATCCAGCAAAGTCCGATTGTCAAATTTAAACCATTCCCTGCCTGGAGCATTATCTATCCATTGCCCGCACTGTTTCAGATGGTTGTGGATCAACATTTCTATCCCACGATCTGGGACGGCAACAGCACACAATAAAACGGGTTGCTCAGGGTTGGAAGTGCCCACCTGTGCGCTTACTCGTTCCGAAGCTGCCTTTTCTAATTGCTCACCAGTAGTACGACCAATTTTTACGAGTAACCCTTCTTGTGGGTTCAAATAAGCTGGGAATGAATAGGCATAGATGATATCCAATTATCAAACTCCTGCTTGTTATCTTGCTATAATTAGCATAGCAATTTTTCTAAAAAATTAACAATTTTTCTTTCATTTTGCTCAAATCAAGTTTTAGTTAAAAAGCCGTGTCTATTCAGTCGCTTTGCTTTTTTTCTGCTTCTCTGATTTCCTGCATTCGCTTTTGATATTTATGAGCGATCGCTGTTGACATTTCACACATTTCTCTAGCTGACTGTTCAAAATCTTTGACCAGTTCCAATATTTTTAGCATAGTTTTTTCATCCGGTAGCTGTTTCACAGTCATTCGTCTGCATCCTGATTTGATCTTATTAGCATACAATTAAAGGTGATGCGATCGCACTCTCTCCAAAAAGTGCGATCGCATCTCATACCTCTACTTTAGCTTTTCGTAATTCTTCGATCGCAGCTTGTCGTCTTAATTCCTGCCTTATTCGCAATTTTTCATCTATCTCTGTTGCTAAATCGTACACTGCTTTAGCTTTCTGTTCAGCGTCTTTGGCTAGTTCCAGCAGTTTATCCAGTGTTTCATCATCCGGTAATTCTTTCATTGTAATTCCTCCAAATTAGTGTTAATTTTTCTGACAGCTATTTTACTTTCAAGTACCCGACCTAGTAGCGTTCCCAATTCTTCGCCAACATCCTGAATTTCCTCGGCTGTTGCATCGGGAACCTCAAGCCGTTCACGGGCGACCTGAATCCGTCTTCTGGAAATTTCTACGAACAATAGGATGTTATTGAAAAAAGCAAAGAACTGAATCATTCTAGCATTATCTGGGAACCGAGACAATATAGGTCTGACTAAATTTAGTCCCTGCGTTGCATCAGCCTCAGTCTCGGCTAGTTCCTGGTTTAATCGTTCAATTAGATTCTGAATTTCTGATGGAATCGGCATTTAGTAGCATCCTGATTTCACCTTTTTAGCATACCATTAAAGATGATGCGATCGCCTTCTTTCCAAAAAGTGCGATCGCGAAGCGTGCCGTAGGCATATCGCGCCTCATCCCTCTACTTTAACTTTTCGTAATTCCTCGATCGCAGCTTGTCTTCTTAATTCCTGCCTTATTCGCAATTTTTCATCTATTTCTGTTGCTAAATCGTACACTGCTTTAGCTTTCTGTTCAAAATTTTTTGCCAATTCAAGCAGTTTATCCAGTGTTTCGTCATTCGGTAATTCTTTCATTGTAATTCCCTCAAGATACTAATAATTTGTCTACCATCTATTTTAGCCTCTAGTACCCTACCCAGTAGGGTACTAGAGGCTTCCCCTACATCCTGAATATCCGCTGCTGTCGCATCAGTCGCTTCCAATCTCTCAACAGAAGTCTGAACTCTTCTTCTGGAAATTTCTACAAAGAGTAGGCCGTTATTGAAAAAAGCAAAGAACTGAATCATTCTAGCATTATCTGGGAAGCGAGACAATATAGGTCTGACTAAATTTAGTCCCTGCGTTGCATCAGTCTCAGTATCAGCTAGTTCTTGGTTTAATCGTTCAATTAGAGCTTGAATTTCTGATGGAATCGGCATTTAGTAGCATCCTGATTTCACCTTTTTAGGATACCATTAAAGATGATGCGATCGCACTTTGAAAAAATAACCGATGCCTAGACCTTCAAGATCTCCTCAACAGTCAATTCCAGTTCTGGAAAAGTAGCAGATACAATTCTTTCATCACCTCTATAACCAGTTACTTGATAAACTCCATTCTCATCTAATAGATAAACAAAAACACTAGGAACCTTCGGATTACCCAAAAAATCCCTACTCCCAATAGCCAAATAATCTACAATCCAATATTCACGAATACCTAAACCTTGATATTCGTCTAATTTATCGATGTAATCATCTTCCCAATTAGTTGATACCACTTCCACAGCTAATTGCAAAGGTTCTCGCAAAGCCGAATAAGCCGAACGGTTGGAACGCCAGACATCTAAACTAACTACGCTGACATCGGGAAAACGTCCCTGTTCTCTACCATTTTTGCTCAATGTGGCAACCATAATTCTCCCAGACACCTTGTAGTTCAAACTCAGTCGGTCAACTTCTCTATCAAATTGTTCGGTAATAAAATCTGCGATATCATCGTGCTGTCTAGTTGCTAGTATTTTCACAATTTCTCCATCGACTAATTCATAGCGACCATCGTCAGGATATTGTGCCAGAAATTGCTCAAAAGTGAGCTTTTGCTTTGACTGAGTGGAAATTGCAGTCATGCTGTTTACCTGTGGTGTGGGAGCGAGAAACTTATAGCTATATTTTATTGAAATCCCAGACAATCTAGAAATTATAGCAGTTCTCAATTTTATCAAATAAAAACCTAACCCCCCAGCCCTCTTCCCTACCAGGGAAGGGGGAGCAAGATTACTTACTCCCCTCTTCTAGCAGGAGAGGGGCAGGGGGAGAGGTCAATCTGTAAGTCTTTCAGGTAAGATATAAGGTCGGACGCTTCTAGACGAATGGCAAAATCCAAGTTGCCTACACTCGGCGTTAACATTGACCATAGCCACCATCCGCCAAGTGCGTCCCACGTCGCGGCGGTTTGGGCAAAACCCCTGCATCTGTCCTTAGATGCGATACACAGATTTGACTATTTTGTCAATAGAAAAACCAAATTGATTGAATTGCAAACAGGAAATATGCAGAAGCAGATGATAAAACCAGTCAAAAGAGAACATAAAAGGTGTTAGTCTGTGGGTGGGAGCAAGCGCGAGCATCTGGTTTACGAGTAAATGCCGGACAAGCTATCACCTAAAATAAAAGATATATTTGGCAAGGAAATAACTGATGACTCAAAGTGAAGCAGAAGTACGTTCTCAGAAAGTGGAACAATTGCGATCGCAAGGTATAGAACCTTATCCCAGCGAATCATATCAACGATCGCACACCACGCAGCAAGTTAGGGAATTATTTAGTCAACCTGGAAAAGAACTCAACAACGGAGTAACCGATCCAGAGGAACTCTCTATTCGGGTTTGTGGTCGCATTACCTCGAAGCGCGATAGTGGTAGCATTATCTTTATTGATCTGAAAGATGCCACGGATAGAATTCAACTCAAAATCGAGAAAAAATTAGTCAAAGGCGACCCAGGTATTGCTTTCAAACAAATTGAAAAACTACTGGATGTAGGAGATTTTGTTGGCGCTGAAGGTATTGGCTGTCGGACAAATCGCGGCGAATTATCAATCCAAGTTCGCGAACTGAAACTGTTATCAAAAGCGACAATTCCATTTCCAGATGCCTATTACGGAGTCAATGATCCAGAAACTTGTCGCCGTCATCGAGAAATGGATTTGGCGGGAAATCCAGAATCTTTTAATCGCTTTGTCCTCCGCAGTCGCATCGTTCAAAGTATTCGCTCATATCTCTGCGATGCTGGTTTTTATGAAATAGAAACTCCTGTTTTGCAAGCAATTTATGGAGGTGCGGCGGCTCGACCGTTTATCACCCACCATAATGCTTTAGATGTGGATTTATATCTGCGAATTGCAACGGAATTGTTTCTAAAACGGGCAGTTTGTGGGGGATTTGAGCGTGTTTTTGAGTTAGGAAGAGTATTTAGAAATGAGGGTGTTGATAGTACCCACAATCCTGAATTCACATCCTTAGAAGTTTACCAATCCTATGCAGATTATTTTGACATTTTGGGAGTGGTTGAAGATGTGATCTGCTTTGCGGCTGCGGCTGTTTTTGGGGATAAGAAACAAATTGAATACCAAGGACAGTTAATTAATCTCGATCGCCAATATGATTACAGCGAAAAATATGCTGGGTTTAGCGGTAAACATTGGCAAGTTAAGACAATGGTGGAAGCTGTAAAAGATGAAACTAAGTTAGATTTTGATGTGCTAGAATTAGGGGATGCGATCGCAGCCGCTGAAAAACTAGGATTGCACCTTGCCAACTTAGACAAACAAAGTTTGGGTTATGTGCTTTATGCAGTGTTCGATCGGCTAGTTGCTTCAACTTTAATTCAGCCAACTTTCATCATTGACTTCCCTGTAGAAGTGAGTCCATTAGCCAAAGGACATCGCAGCAAACCAGGTTTTGTTGAAAGATTTGAACTATTTATCAATGGTACGGAATACTCTAATGGATTTTCAGAATTGAACGATCCAAAAGAGCAAAGAAAGCGGTTTGAAGAACAATTAGCGCAGAAAAATGCCGGGGATGATGAAGCACATCCAATGGATGAAGATTTTATTGAAGCTTTATCTTTGGGAATGCCAAATTGTGCCGGAATGGGAATAGGAGTAGACCGATTGGTGATGCTGTTGACTAATACTCAAAGTATTCGAGATGTGGTGATGTTTCCAACGATGCGTCCGATCAAAGATGGTTCAAATCCGTAAATTTTAGGCTTTAAAGCAGCAGCAGTACAAGCGTGGAAGCAGTTGTGCTGCTGTTGGCTTCTGTGCCGCTACCCAAAACCCGATCGGTATTGGAGGTGGTGCGATCGCAAGCATTAACAGGAGTTACAATTCAAATAGCTTGGATGTTCTCCACCAGTAATCTTGTGCTGGTATTTCTACTCTCAATTAGGTAATGTGAGACTATGCAAGATGGCTCAATCCAACTTCTTGTCAAAACGGAAAAAGATATCCAGATCGTGACTTGGATTTTAGAAGCTGCTGGATATCCTATAGAGAAAATCAAACTTAATGCGATTAGCGGTCATAAAAACCTTAAAGAGTTTTTAAAAGGTCTACCTTCTGATATTGCAGAAAGTTGTGCAGTTCTAGTTGATTCAGACGCTGGAAGTGTCCCCGATGCTGTATCTAGTGCTAGAAGAAAGTTAAGTAATCCACCTGTAAAAGTTTTCTGTGCGATGAAAGAAATAGAGGCTTGGCTTTTTGCAGATGATATCACAGCACTAGAGAATACAAAAACTCAATGGGGGCGGGAAGTGATACCTACGCTTCCATTACCAGAAGATATCGCTACTCCCAAAATCCATGCGGAATTGGCTTTTGGAAAAAATTTCAATTCCTGGGATTTTCTTAAGAATATCAATATTGATAGAGCTTCGGCAAGATCGCCTTCCCTGCGTGAATTTTTGACAGGTATCAAAAATATGTTGGTAGCACAACCAACACCAGGATTACAAAGCGTTTCTCGTAACATCAGTCGGGATGTTTTCTCTGGACTTATCCGGGAAGTTCTACCTGCAAACACAGTAATTTGGCGAACTGCAAATGGAGAATCATTTACAGCAGATGAACTTCGGAAGCAAATTGAGGAAGGTACAGATATTGGTCAACAATATGCCTCAGATGTACTTCGAGTAGCGAGGGATTTTCTTAAGAGAATGGCTAATCGGAGAGAATCTTAATGATCTTCTTTGTCCCCGCATACGATCTATCGACCCAGGCAAATCTGACTATTGCGAAGCTAATCATCACATCAAATTGTGTCACGCTATTCGAGAAAAAAGCAACAAAACAGGAACTCATATTAGCGTTGTGTAAGGCTGACGTGCCTCTCTTCGCGATGTCTCACGGTGTTCCTGATGCCTTGAAAGCCCAAAATGGGGAGGTCGCCCTTTCCAAGAATGATGTACACCTGCTAGGTGAACGTCAAATTTACGCATTTGCTTGCCACACAGCAGCTGAACTCGGCAAAGATGCGGCAAACAAAGGAAGTATCTGGTGGGGATATTCAGATACGATTTCATGTGCGATCGATTTGCCTGCTTTGAGTTCTGTCTTTACTGATATATTTACGTTTATTAGGGATAATTTTGAGACAGCTACATCTCCTGAAGATAGGCAGACAATGCTTGAAGAACTTAAGAAAAAGTGCGAGGCAGCACAGGATGAGGTCGATCGCATTGATTCTGAAATTGAAATTCCTGAAATCATGGAGGTGTATAGAACACTACGTCATATTTGGGATAGACTCCGAATCTGGATACCTAATGCTCAACAACCAGAACACCATCCACAGGTTTCAAGTCCTTCTCTTCCTTGGGGTAATTAGACTTACCATACTCAAGAGAGCGCCAATCCCAACCTTTCAGGTAAGATATAAGGTCGGACGCTTCTACGCATAAGGAGAATCCAAGTTGCCTACACTCGGCGTTAACATTGACCACATTGCCACGATCCGCCAAGCACGCCGCACGATCGAACCTGACCCCGTTGCAGCGGCGGTATTGGCGGAACTCGCAGGTGCTGATGGCATTACCGTCCATCTGCGGGAGGATAGACGGCATATCCAAGACCGCGACGTACTCATATTGCGGCAGACGGTACGCACTCATCTAAACTTGGAGATGGCGGCTACTGATGAAATGGTGGCGATCGCACTTGACATCAAACCAGACTACATCACCCTCGTACCCGAACGTCGCGAAGAAGTCACCACCGAAGGCGGACTCGATGTGGCCGGACAAATCCAGCGCATGAGTGATATTGTGGCTAAATTACAAGATGCCGGAATTCCCGTCAGTTTGTTTATCGATGCCGAACCAGCACAAATTTATGCGGCTGTCAAGGTAAAAGCAAAATTTATTGAACTGCATACCGGCAAATATGCTGAGGCGCACGATGAAGCGAATCGGGAGAAGGAATTAGAGGTGTTAGCCAAAGGGTGCGAATATGCGATCGCATCTGGTTTGCGAGTAAACGCCGGACACGGACTCACATACTGGAATGTTTACCCAGTTGCCTGCCTAAAAGGTATGGAAGAACTCAACATTGGTCATACAATTATTAGTCGAGCCGTTTTAGTCGGACTAGAACGAGCCGTCCGCGAGATGAAACAGGCAATACTCGGTCATTAGTCATTCCTATTCGGTAAATGACTAATGACTAATAACTAATGACTAATGACAAAGGACAAATGACAACTTACTACTACGTTTTAGCGAGTCAGCGCTTTTTGCTAGAAGAAGAACCCTTTGAGGAAGTGCTGAGGGAACGAACCCGGAACTATCAAGAGCAAGAAAAACAAATTGATTTTTGGCTCATCAAGCAGCCAGCGTTCCTGGAAGTACCGGAAATGGCAGCTGCTAAGGCAAAATGCCCCCAGCCATCTGTGGCGGTAATTTCCACCAATCCTCAATTTATTACTTGGTTAAAACTGCGATTGGAGTACGTACTCACCGGAGAATTCCAGGCCCCCTCGGAGAAGATCCCCGATCCCCTCGCTTCCTTAGCGTCAGTGTCCTAACTGCCACTTATAATTAGTCAAAGGTCATTTGTCAGTTGTCGTTTGGAGAATTCTGCCCATGACACTTGACTAATGACACTTGATTAATCAAAAAGCTATGCGTCAAATTGCGATCGAGAAGTGCTACGCGGCTGTGATTTTTGCCATAGCCATTGCTGGGTTGCCAGGATTTGTCGTTGAGTCGAAAGCAGTCGCCCAAGCAACAGCAACACCGCCTACAGAGAATTTACCTGCCTATAATCCCAAACCGCTGGGAACTGGTTATGCAGTGCTGATAGATTATTTCAACCAGCCAGAACTGGCAGATCGGGTGCAGCAAGCGTTAAGGAAAGACGTAGGCTTAGTTTCCTACGGACAACGACCCTACTTACTGGCGTTGCATACCAGCAATCAAAAGGATGCTACAGATACTTTGAAGGCGTTAAGCGATCGCGGCTTTTGGGTCATGGTAGTCGATAGCCAAAAGGTAACGCTGCTGCGATCGCAAGTAAGTAATTCCAAATTTTAGATTTGAGATTTCAGATTTAAAAATTCAATTTGAAATCTGCAATCTAAAATTTGAAATCTTTAATACGCTGGCCCAGCCAAGCAGGAAATAGTTATGCCCAGCGCCGAGCCTACAATCACTTGAACAGGCGTGTGTCCGAGCAATTCCTTGAGACGGTCTTCGTTAAACGTAGGATGTTCTCGAAATAACTCATCAATAATTTGATTGAGGATGCGAGCTTGCTTACCGGCAGCCTGACGCACCCCAGCAGCATCGTACATGACGATGATGGCGAAAATGGTGGCGAGTGCGAATTCGGGACTAGCCCATCCGACCGTCTGACCCACACCAGCCGCCAAGGAAGCCACTAAGGCCGAATGGGCGCTAGGCATACCGCCAGTTTCCACCAAAACTCTTACGGTCACCTTACCGTGCTGGATAAAGTGGATAACAAGCTTTAAGATTTGAGCGATTAGACAAGCTAAAAGAGCAACCAGCAACACCCGGTTGTCTAGGATGTGGCCAAAGTCCTGCATATCGATTTTGGATTTGGGATTTAGGATACGTGGATTCTTAAGGTTCTGCTGTTAAGAGTGAGGACGGGTTTATTATAGATTGTCTGGTTAAATCCGTCCCCAAAGAGTTTTAGTTAGTGCGAGTGGTGATAAAGTCTGCGATCGCAATATGCGATCGAGCCTTCTCCCCAAACGGTGCCATTTGGGCTTTAGCAGCGTCAACCAGTTGCTGAGCTTTTTTCTTAGATTCCTCCAATCCCCAAAGGCTAGGATAAGTAGCCTTTTTAGCTTGGAGGTCTTTGCCAGCCGTTTTGCCCAACTCCTCGCTAGGTGTCGTGATATCGAGAATGTCATCCACAATCTGAAACGCCAGCCCGATATTCTCAGCATAACGGGATAGGCGTTGCAAATCGATTAACGATACTCCAGCCAAAATCCCACCGCAAACCACACAAGCTTCCAACAAAGCGCCGGTTTTGTGAGTGTGAATAAAGTTAAGAGTTTCCAGCGTAATATCTGGCTTTCCCTCAGATTCCAGGTCAACCACTTGGCCACCAACTAACCCGGCTGCACTCACAGCACGTCCTAATCGGGCAATCACCTGTAATAGCCGTTCCGGTGGAACGTTTTGAGTCTCGGCCACAACCTCAAAAGCATAGGCTAATAAGCCATCCCCAGCCAAAATCGCAATATCCTCGCCATAGACCTTATGATTCGTCAGTTTGCCCCGCCGATAATCGTCGTTGTCCATCGCCGGTAAGTCATCGTGGATCAACGACATGGTATGGATCATCTCCAAGGCACAGGCTGTTGGCATTGCCATTTCCAGCGTACCTCCAGCTAGTTCGCAAGTGGCTAAGCAAAGGATGGGACGCAGGCGCTTACCCCCGGCCAATAAGGAATAGCGCATGGCCTCATATATCTTTTCAGGATAGGTGATGGGGACGGCACACTCCAGAGCTGCTTCCACCAAAGCCTGTCGCTGGGCTAAGTAAGCCGATAGATCAAAGGTAGGGGATTCCCCCTGGGGCGAATGCTTGTCATCCGTAGCTACCATCCCTCGATTCCTTGAGCGTGTCTATGTCCGTAACAATTTTACAGGGAATTGGGCATTGGGAATTGGGAATTGGGCATTGGGCTAGGCGCAGAAGAATTGCAAATTTTAAATTGCAGATTTCAGATTCAGATTAAATCTAAAATTGCCCAGTCCCCATTAACTTTTTTGGCTGTAACTCCAGACTGTATTTTGCAATAGGATGGCAACAGTCATGGGGCCAACGCCCCCCGGCACAGGTGTGAGAAATTCGGCTACACTCTTCACCTCATCAAAGTTGACATCGCCCACGAGGCGAGAATTCCCGGCATCATCGGTAATGCGATTCATGCCGACATCGACAACGATCGCACCTGGCTTGACCATATCACCTGTAATGAGATTCGATCGCCCTGCTGCGGCAATCAGAATATCGGCATTGCGGGTAATGGCGGCTAAGTCGTGACTGCGAGAATGCGCGATCGTCACTGTAGCATCAGCTTCTAGCAGCATCAACGCCATCGGCTTGCCCACCAAAATGCTGCGTCCCACCACAACAGCTTGTTTGCCTTTGAGGTTAATTTCATATTCCTCTAAGAGGCGCATCACCCCAGCTGGAGTGCAACTCCGCAATCCCGGTTCCCCACGCACCAAGCGCCCCAGGTTAACTGGGTGGAGTCCGTCGGCGTCTTTGTTTGGATCGATTTGGTGGAGTAGCGCTATGGCATCGAGGTGGTCAGGTAGCGGCAGTTGTACTAAAATGCCATCAACCCGATCGTCTTGATTCAGCGACTGAATGACTTGCTCCAGTTCTGCCTGGGTAGTTTCTGATGGGAAATGCTGTCCAAAGGAGGCTATACCGACTTTTTGGCAAACTCGCTCTTTATTCCGCACATAAGCGGCGCTGGCTGGGTTATCGCCCACCATTAGCACTGCTAAACCTGGCGCTCTCCCTATTTTAGGCTGCAATTCCTGAATGCGCTGTTGTAGTTCAGAATGAATCTTTTGAGCTAGGGCTTTACCATCTAGTAATTGGGCAATTTTAGCGTCCATTGGTGTGTAAGTGGCGTCCATATCTGTGGCAATCCGCTCTTATCAGTTTCGCATATTTACTTCTACTTTTGAAGTCCATCACATAAGGAAACGGCTATGAAGCTAACAAAAATTATCATCTTGCGATATGGTGCGATCGGGCTGCTGTTAGGAGGAGTATTTGCTTGTGCGATCGGTTTCATTTCGAGGGACAATGTACCCATCACCACAATCAATCAACTGCAAAAAGATCGGGATACCGATGCTACAGTTTACCTTAAAGGTAAGGTGGTTAAGCAAGTTCCTTTCTTAGGAACACGAGCTTATGAATTGCAAGACTCAACTGGTATTATCTTGGTTATAACTAACGAGAAATTTCCAAAAAAAAAGGAAGTTTTAATCAAAGGTAAGGTGCAGTACAAAAGTATTCCTTTAGGTGGACGCGATTTAGGGGAAGTTTATGTTAAGGAACAGGAACGGCTATAGCCGATGGAGTATGAGTAAAGAATTAGTTCATGTAGCGATCGCAATTCTATATCGCGACAACCAATTCCTTCTGCAACTGCGAGACAACATCCCCGGTATTCTTTATCCCGGTCACTGGGCCTTCTTTGGGGGACACATCGAGCCAGGTGAAACTCCCGAAGACGCCGTTAAGCGGGAACTGCTAGAGGAAATTAGCTACTCACCTCCTACAGTATCATTTTTCGGCCATTATCCCGATCCCAACGTTTTGCGCCACGTTTTTCACGCGCCGCTTACCGTGGAACTCAAAGATTTAGTATTAGGAGAAGGTTGGGATATGGGATTATTAACACCAGATGATATTCGACTGGGTGAACGTTATTCTGAAAAAGCAGAACAGGTGTGTCCTTTGAGTCCCCGTCATCAAAGAATTTTGTTAGATTTTATAGAGCAGTAAATTAAAATCTGAGTATCTTTGGAGTGGGCAATGATTAAGCAAATCATACTTGAAAACTGGAAAAGTTTCCGTCATGCGGTGCTTGACATCGATCCACGGTTAATCTAAAATAACTAAAGTTGCTAGTTAGTTCCATTAGCTCTTGTTCGGAATGGATAATGGGTACGTTGTTGCGCTTTAGCGCTCTTAGAGCGCTAAAGCGCAACAACGTACCTGCGGCAAAAGCCTTAATGATATAACTAGCTGTCCTTTTTATTAAATAAATAAGATATATTCTGATGAGGCTGTAGATGGCAGAGGTTATGGAAAAACCTATTCGCATTCTGTTGCAGACGACCATTCCGGCGACAGAAGATGACTGGAGTATCGATCGCTTCTCATTGTTACGCGACTATCTCGCTTCTGTCAAAGACGACGAGGGGAACCACCTCTTTCAAGTCACGTCGCGTAACCGAGAATCGGACGCTGAAGGCAATGACCCCATTTTGAGCAACCTCGGCGAGTCGGATTTCGACGAGTTATGGTTGTTTGCAGTCGATGTCGGTGACGGTTTGACAGAAAAAGATCGTGCAGGCATTACGGCATTTCATAACCGTGGCGGTGGTCTTTTGGCGACGCGAGATCATCAGGATTTAGGTTCGTCTATCTGCAATCTCTGCGGTGTTGGTGCGGCACACTTTTTTCAAAACTATAATCCCGATCCAGACGAATCTCGTCGCGTCATTGATGACATCTACACGAAGAATATTTCTTGGCCGAACTATCACTCTGGACGCAATGGCGATTATCAAAAAATTACGCCCAGCGAACCAGTTCACGAATTATTGAAAAATTTGGCTTCGCCTTCGGGAGTAATTGAATTTTTCCCGGCACATCCCCACGAAGGCGCGGTAGGAGTTCCGCCAGGCGAAACCAACGGGCGTGTAATTGCGATCGGCACTAGCCAGGTTTCGGGACGCGAATTTAATCTTGCCGTTGCCTTTGAATGGCCTAAAGATGCTGATGGTAACGGGCAAGGACGCGGGGTGGCAGAATCCACTTTCCATCATTTCTGCGATTATAATTGGAATGCGGATATAGGTTGTCCCAGCTTTGTATCCGAACCTCCCGGTAATACAATGAAGACAGAAACACGCGCTTTAGAAGATATCAAAACTTATGTGCGTAACGTAGGTTTGTGGTTGGCAAATAAAACGCCATAACCGGAATTTCAGATGGCAAATTTCACATTTGCAATCCAAAATCTAAAATCCCCAATCCAAAATCGAATGACTGACCAACCCAGAACCCGTCAAGAACTGTACGATCGCATCCGCAAATCTTCTAGAGAAGAAGTTATCCTTGAAGAGATGATTCGGCTTGGGTTCTGGCCCGCCCAAGGGGAAATGCCGCAAGATCCAGCTGATGAAATTCGTCGTCGTGGGGAAATACAGGGGGAACTTAGCGACCTCTACAAGCAAAACCGCATCCTCAACAACGAAGAGGCACTCAAGAAGCAGTTATATCAGCAAAGACTGGAGGAGTCGCGGCGCAAGCGTCAGGAAACGAAAGAACGTCGGGAACGGGAAAGACAAGAACGCGCAGAAGCTTGGCGACAAAGGAAGCAAGAGGAGATTGTTTATTTAGGCGATCGCGTTTCCGGCGGACTCAACTATACCGAATGCAATCAAGAACGGTTGCAAAGTTATGGCTTGCCGATTTATAACACAGCCGAACAAATTGCCGCCGCGATGGGAATTAGCATCGGACAATTGCGCTTTCTCGCCTTTTCCCGCAAAACATCTCCAATTTCTCACTACATTCGCTTCAGAATACCTAAAAAGACGGGAGGCGATCGCATCATTTCAGCCCCAATGCCACGCCTAAAACAAGCGCAACATTGGCTACTTACTAATATACTAGAAAAAGTCGAACTTCACAAAGCCGCCCACGGCTTTCGCCAAGGACGTTCAATTGTTAGTAACGCACAGCCTCACGTCGGTGCAGAAGTTGTAATCAACTTCGATTTAAAGAACTTTTTTCCTTCAATTTCCTATAAGCGAGTCAAAGGACTTTTGCACGCGATCGGCTATTCAGAAGCCACCGCCACAATTTTTGGTTTACTCTGTACAGAACCCGATATTGAGGAAGTGGAAATAGATGGAAAAACCTACTACGTAGCGTTGAGCGATCGCCACTTACCCCAAGGCGCACCCACTAGCCCAGCCATTACTAATATACTCTGCCGCCGACTCGATCGCCGCCTCACCCAAATGGCAGAAGAATTGGGTTTTGTTTATACTCGCTACGCCGACGACCTAACTTTTTCTGCCTCTGGCGATCGTCTCCGCCATATTTGTAACGTATTGAGACGCACAGAGTCAATAGTCGAACACGAAGGTTTTATCATTAATGAAGAGAAAACCCGAATCCTTCGCAATTCGAGACAGCAAGATGTAACTGGAGTGATAGTTAATAATAAACCTAATGTTGATAAGAAAACACTCAAACGCTTTCGCGCCACTTTGTATCAGATAGATAAAGATGGCTTAGAAGGGAAACGCTGGGGTCATTCTTCAGATTTAATTGCCTCAATTCAGGGATTTGCCAACTTTGTAGCAATGGTTAATCCCGAACTTGGTGCAGAGTTTAAAGAACAGGTGAGACGAATTAGAGAAAAATATAAGTAGGGGCATAGTTCTACAATTTCGATCGCCTTTACCAAATCCGTCGCTATCGGCGATATACTTGGGTTATAATGAGTGACTAAGTAGGAATACATTATGCAAAGCAGTAGTGCGGGTTCTGTATGCCCAACTGGTGCGCCAACCGTACTGTAAATACCTACATTTGCAGAGTTTAAAAATAATATGTGTGGTAAATTCGTTACCCCTCTACATTTCTCGTGCTACATTTAGTAACAAGGTAGTAATATATTGACTGGCTATGGTTTGGGTTCTGTATGCCCAACTGGTGCGCTTACCTCTGGATTGAGCGTATACCGCACAGTAATAGGTCACTACTCCACAGTTTGATTAGCTCAGTGGTAGAGCATCCGATCGAATCGGCAGGACGTAGGTTCGAGCCCTACATCAAACGCCCCGAAAGTTAGCTCACTGGTAGAGCGATTGGCTCATAACCAATTTGTTGCAGGTTCGATTCCTGTACTTTCCACCAACCCTGTCCGGGTCAAAAGACACTACTCTGGAAAAGTAGCTTTCCTCAACTCTATTACAAACTCTGCGATGTAGGTGCATATTAGTGATCGTTACTTGGTGACGATCGCTAATAACTGTAAAGGAGCCAGTGCAATTGTTTTCTCCCTAACTTGAGTATGTCCCTTCATTTGACCCATCCAGGTTTCTGGAACTGGCAAAGCGAACGGCGTATTTGAGCGTTGCAATCTTTTTCTGGATAGCCCTTGGGCTGTTTAGGATAAGTAGCAGCCATCTTAATCCAGTTTTGGAGAGGCAATTCGCCCGCAACTGAACTGTAAACACCTACACTTGCAGAGTTTTAAAATATGGTGTAGTATATGTAATATGCAAACAGTTAAAAAACTCAAATAGAGGTATGTTGTTGCGCTTTAGCGCTAAAGCGCAACAACATACCCAAAAAGCCACTCTTGACTCCTTGCCTCATAACGTTACCGCTATGCCAAACTTCGATAACCAACTAGAAACCTTTCATGCCACAAATAGCAAAGAATGGCGGGAATGGTTGGAGAAAAACCATCGCACCTCTATTGGTATATGGCTAATTTATTACAAAGTAAAAAGTAGTCGGCCAAGCATTAAATATAGCGAAGCAGTCAAAGAAGCTTTATGCTTTGGTTGGATTGACAGTAAAGTTAAAGCTTTAGACGAAGAACGTTATATGCAAATATTTACTCCTCGAAAACCAAAAAGCGTGTGGTCAAAATTAAATAAACAGTATATTCAGGAACTTATCGATCGAGGTTTGATGACTGAGGCTGGGTTGTCAAAAATTGCAGCCGCAAAACAAAACGGTTCATGGAATACTCTGGATGCGATCGAAGCATTAATTATCCCAGATGACTTACAGCAAGCATTAGCAGCAAACAAAACTGCCAATAAATATTTTGAGGGATTAAGCAAATCATCCCAAAAGAATATCCTCTTTGGGATTGAAAGTGCTAAACGTCCGGAAACAAGGTCGAAGCGAATCGAGCAAATTATAAGTTCAGCAGTGCAAAACAATAACCCAAAGTTATAAATGTCTTTATTGCCGATTATTATACCTGGATCTGCTTGTCGGTGTCAGTGCTGCGGGTGAAACTGGGAAAATTTTTTATTCCTATTTAGATAGAGATAAAGCTATTTACGTTAAGGGATCTAGCGATCGGCTGTTCTTCATCTAATTTTTCAGCAGAATCTAAGCCATCAAAGGGTTTCAGTCGCTAAATTATCAAATTTAGATGCACGTTAGCTTACCAGATATGGGTAGGTAGCCCAGGTAGGATGTGATATCACATTTGGCTTCAAGCTTTACCTAAAAACCAGATGACTGAGTTGACAAAGGGATTTCAACTGTGTCATAGCTATTCAGCATAGTCACTGTTCCGGTTGTACTTTGGCCTACGTACACTTCTGAATCAGTCTGGCTAGTAGTTTGAGAACTGACACCCAGAAAAAAGTTAAGCGAGAATGTTATTGCGGCGGCTAGTATTAGTTTTTCGAGCATGATAAACTCCCCTATGACAGATGAATCACCGCAGATACACCGATAGTATTACTATCAACGGTTTTCACTTAGTCCTGCGTGATGGCAATCTTTGAGGAAATGTGAGATTAATGTTGCCGTTAAGTGATTCCGATCACAGCTAAGTAGATGGGTGTAAATAAACACCCCTAAACCCGGTTTTGCAATTCGGAATTCATAGGTATAGCAACCGCCAAGGCGGTTAGGACATTCTCAATTCCTGAAACCCTAGCCCCTAGCCCCTAGCCCCTAGCTATAACTTTGATGGCTTAATGGGTGTTTCAGAAACCGGGATTTCTTTTTGGGCTTATTCTATTTTCACATTAGCAATTTGTTGTGCAAACCAACTAGCCGCACTACCATTTGTTCCCTCTTTCAAACGTGCCAAAGTTTCTTCTAACAACGCAATAGGAAGTCCTTCCAGTGCTAAAGATGTCGCGCATTCTTGATAAATGCCATTTGACTGCAACTGAAATGCAATCACTTGCAAACCTCTCACATTAATCACCCAATATTCAGGAATTCCCATATTAGCATAAAGTTTTTTCTTCTCATCTAAATCTGTTGCCAGAGTTGTATCGGAAACTTCTCCAACCAAATTAGGTACTCGCCACTGACTTAAATCAATTCGACGCGGTTCTCCTTCTTGCCAACGAGGATAATCTTCACCTAAATAAAGTACCAAATCTGGCGCACCCGCTTGCCTTGTCGGTTTTTCAAGCAAGCAACCCCCTAGCAAACTGTATATCTGTTCTGGTTTATTCAAAAACCAGAAACCAAATATCAGTGTGAACAGTTCATTAATAGTAGCGTGATTGATTCCTTCCCAACCCATATTAATTACCAAAAGACGATTAAAATCAAAAAATAGCCGCATTCTGTTGTTCGTTTTATCATCGCGATAGACTAAGTAGTCTTCCCAGTCTGCGGGTTCCCAATGATACAAAGTCTTGTTAATAGTTGTTGGGCTGACTGTAAGAATTGAGGCAGTCATGGCACTAACTCTAATTGATATTGAATAGTCATTATATCTTAATTTCTAGACTTAGAAACCCGATTTCTCTAACAATACCTTTAAATTGGTGAAGGTATTGTTGAAGAAACCAGGTTTTTAAGGGATATTATGCTGCCGCTAGAGCCTCTTGTCCGTGTCTACGCATCAGATCCATCAGTTCATCCCGGTAGTCGTGGAATATAGAGTGGCGTTTGACGGTGTGAGTGCGATCGGGTAAATCGATCGTAATTTCCTTCCTCACTGTACCGGGACGCGCACCCAGAGCATAGATGCGGTTAGCGAGGAAGACCGCTTCTTCTACGTCGTGGGTGATCATGAAGACGGTGATGTTAGTGCGTCGCCAAAGGTCTAACATGAATTCGTGCATCGACTCTTTGGTATGGACATCTAATGCACCGAAGGGTTCATCCATCAGCAGCACTTTCGGTTCTGAAGCTAAAGCGCGTGCGATCGCCACCCGCTGCTTCATCCCCCCCGATAACTCTTTTGGCAATGCTTTGGCAAACCCAGACAACCCTACCACACTCAGATAATAGCTAGCTTGTTCGCGCCGAATCTTCTTTGGCACACCCTGAAGCTTCAGTCCAAACTCGGTATTATCCTGTACGCTCATCCAAGGGTAAAGCGTATAGTGCTGAAATACCATACCGCGATCGGGCCCTGGCCCAGTGACTAGCACTCCATCAATTCTGACTTCCCCAGACGTAGGCATATCAAGTCCGGCAATCTGTCGCAGCAGGGTAGACTTTCCCGACCCGGAAGCACCCACAGCGCAGATAAATTCGCCCCGCTCAATTGTCATATTAATGTCTTTGAGAACAACTAATTTGCCATTATTTGTCTCAAAGTGCTTGTGCAGATTGTTAACTTGCAGATACATGATTTCAATCTCCTAAATAAAAACAGGTTTGCTATTAACAAAAATAGATTTAGCGCTAAAACACAGATTATCGTTTTTGGCTAGACCACTTGCAGGAAACCCGCAAAAGGTACTGAAATAACAAATCGAAACTCAGTCCAATTACCCCGATAACAATTAGCCCGACAAAAATTTCATCTGTCCTCAGAAAACGACCTGCTACGCTGATCCGACGGCCTAAACCTTCGTTCGCTGCAATCAATTCCGAGACAATTACTAACTGCCAAGCTGCTGCCAAATTGATACGACAAGCATCAATGATTCCCGGCAAGACGTGGGGAAAAATGACTTGAAGCAGAGCTTGTAAACGATTTCCTCCTAACATATAAGTTGCTTCAATCAAATCTTTTGATACGAATTTTACCGTATCCATCACCATCAGAGAGTTGAAGAAAAACACCCCGATGAAAATGAGCGTAATTTTGGGTTCCTCCCCAATACCCAAGTACAGAATTAGCAAGGGAATGAAGGCAGGCGCAGGCATATAGCGCATCAACCCAAACAGCGGTTCCAGCAAGGCGCGAACACTGGCAAAACTACCCATCAACACCCCAAGGGGGATGGAAAGACTTGCCGCAAATAGAAACCCAACACCGACGCGCCACAGACTCGCGACGGTATCCTTGAGGAGTTCGCGAGTACTCCACAGCCTTCCAAACGCCTCCAGCACTTTACCCGGTGAAGGCAAAAACTTAGGGTCTATGTTCCCCAATGTTGTTACCAACCACCACAGCAGCAGGGGAACTGCGATCGACGTAACAATCAATGCTGTATTGAGAGGTTTGGGAATGTCTTCAGCGAGTCGCCAGAAAACAGTCGGATTTAGCTTTTTAGCTCGGATGAAATCTTGAATCGATCCTGACTCTTGGCTCATAACAATTTTAGATTTTAGATTTTTGTGTCAATGTCGATTGGCTTAGGATTTTTTGACTTTCTCGGCGTAAGCTTTGACGAAGCGATCGTCAAATAATTTGCTGAGATCCGGTTTGGTTTTTGCCAGACCCACATCTGTGAGAAATTTAGTCATTTCCTGAGCGGCAAACTGTAAAGAATTTAAATCGTTGCCGGGTTGAAACGCTTTCAAGTTTTCCTCAACTGTAAAAATTTGAGTGCCATCGGCGTATTCCTTGTATTCGCTAACAGGAACACCAGCTCGTTTCGACATAATTTCATAAGCTTTATCTAGATTTGCCTTCATGTAGTCCAATGTGGCAAACCACGAATCAACCAATGCTTGCACCCGATCGGGATGTTCTTCCACAAATTTGCGCGTGAATACTAGATGATCGGAAATCGCTCCTGGAAAGTCCTTGGAACTAAATAATTCTTTACTCCCCACACGCTTTAATGCCTGAGTGGTGAATGGGGCAAACACTGCCACCGCATCGATTTGCCCACCCACAAATGCTGCTGCTGCTTTGCCTGTTTCTAGAGGTACAAACTGAATATCTTGCGGCGATAATCCTGCTTTTCTTAATCCCAATAGCAGCAGAAAGTGATCTACTGTACCTTCTTCTGCGGCTACTTTTTTCCCTTTTAGGTCAGCAATTGAATTAATGCCATCCCGGACAATAACTTTATCGTTACCAGTAGAGTTGTCGTTCACCAGCACAATTACTTGGTCTGCCCCACCTGATACGGAGCTAACAGTATCTCCCAGAGTTTGGCTGTTAGCATCTATTTGTCCGGCTGTTAGCGTGCTAATAGATTCCAGATATCCATCAAACCATTTGAGGTCTACGGGGACTTTATTTGCTTGAAAGATTCCCTCCTCTTGGGCAACTTGCCAAGGAAACCAACCAGGCCACGCACTAAATCCCAAACGGACGGAACCAGCAACTACAGAGGAGGCAGTAGAATCTGATTCAGTAGTTGTTTTGATGTAGGTTGCAGGGTTGACGCAAGCTACGACAAGGGTGAGTGTGGCCAGAAAAAGGATAAAGAAGGATAGGAGCGATTTGGGCGGTAGCCCAGATTTGGTGAAACCAGATCGCACTTTCATTTTTTGCTGTTGGCAATGATGATTTTTGATAGAACGATTGAATAGATGTAGCAGGTAAAGGAGTCACTGCTTTGTTATGTTTGTTACAAAATTCGTCAGTTAGGTTATCGCGGTTTTCAGTTGCATGAACTACACTCTAGAAACCCGGTTTCTTTAAGCCATTTCTTTGTAGGTTGGGTTGAGTGAAGCGAAACCCAACAAATGCGTTGGGTTTCGTGCCTCAACCCAACCTACAAAGCTGCGGTAAAAAATCAAAGATTCGTATTTTCGCAAAAAGTCTAATGGACAACGGATAGTTGCTGTTTAGCAGGGGCCGATCGCTTAATCTGAAACCGAACCCAATCAAACCAAGCATCTAACCCTTCTCCTGTCTTTGCAGAAACAGGTACGATCGCAACATGAGGATTCATTTGTCGGACATTTGCCACAATTCGATCGACATCAACATCCAGATGGGGCGCTAAATCCATCTTGGTAATCAACAAACAATCCGCTTCTTGGAACATTACGGGATATTTGAGTGGTTTGTCTTCTCCCTCTGTCAAGCTCAACAGGGCAACTTTAGCGTGTTCGCCAACTTCAAATTCAGCCGGACAAACGAGATTGCCAACGTTTTCTACCAGTACAAGATCGAATTCAGCAGGATTGTATTGATATGATAATTGATGAATTCCGCCAGCAACCATTTTGGAATCCAAATGACAGGAACGACCTGTATTAATGGCAATCACCGGAACGTTGTATTTGCGGAGGCGATCGGCATCTAATTCGGTGGTCATGTCGCCCTCAATTACAGCGATTTTTAACTCACTACTCAAAGCAGCAAGGGTGCGCTCTAAAAGCACCGTTTTGCCAGCACCGGGACTGCTCATCACGTTTAAGCAGATAATTCCCCATTCATCGAAATGTTCTCGGTTATGGTCGGCTCCTTCCTGATTGGCATGGAGCAAGTTAATGCCTAAAGCGGCGTCAAAGGTTTGGTGCATAAGCTGCTGAATCCTCTGTCTCAAAACTGTATTCAATTCGATCGATCTTTAGTTCCCGCCCTGACCGAATATCTTCCATTGGATACTGGCACTGAGGACAGGCATATTGGCATCCCATTTCTGGGAAGTAATCTTGTTGGCAATGATGACAAAAGGCTATTAGCGGCGTTTCCTGAATAGCTAGTTCTACCCCTTCTAAAAAGGTGTTTTGCTTTTGTACATTGAAGGCAAATTGCAAACTAACAGGTTCAACGCAGGTGAACTTTCCTACTATTAGATGAATGCAGGATATTTGGGGTGGGACTGGTTGAGATTCCCACCAGTCTTTAACTGTTATAATTAGCGCCTTTGTCATGTCAGTTTCATGCACGGATCATCTCCACTCTGCAACTAATTCTGGTTGCGCTTCAGGATGAATGTAGTAGGGTTTTTCCTTACGCGGCAGTTGACCTGACAACACTAAATGCGCCATCGTGTCGCAAATTACGCGAGTTGCCATGAGTGCAGTCATATCGCTGATGTCATACGGGGGAGAAACTTCCACAACTTCTAATCCGCAGACGGGGGCACGCTGCACAATTTTACCTAGCAAAGCAAGGGCTTCGCGGGGTAATAAACCCCCCGGTTCTGGCCAACCTGTGCCGGGGACAAATCCGGCGTCGATGCAGTCGATATCAAAACTAATCCACACGCAATCGGTGCCGTCGAGTGCGCGTTCTAAGGCGAAGTCTACAGCAGCATCAATTCCCCTTTCTACAATGTCGGTAACGGTGAGGATATTGGTGGCGCGTTCTCGGCAAACTTTGACGCCTTGGCGGGGGACTTGCCAACCGCCAATCCCCAGTTGTACCAGGTTTTGTGGAGGTGCGTTTTTGATGTTGGTGGCGTGGAACCAAGGACAGGTGTGCATTCGTTCGTCGAGGTCTGTTTCTTGGGTATCGACGTGGCGATCGAAGTGAATAATGCCGACTTTTTTGTCACCCAAGGGATTTTGGTTGATTTGAGAAACGCTATTTTTGCAGAATGATTCGAGATTGAACAAAGCAAAAAACCCAGGAAAGTAACGACAGTTAAAAAAACTCTCATTTACTCCTCCCGGGCTTTTTTCCCTCAGTGTAGCCAGTTCCTCTTTCTTAAATCAAAGAAATTTTGAGAGGCTGACTTGCTTCTCTCGGACCAGTCATTTAAGTCGCGAAAACTTAAACCGGAACCCTAGAAGCTACTTAACTATTCTGCTTTCACAAGATTGGCCTACAGTTTTTTTGCCAGTTTACATCTGGCAATTGATTGCAAATTCTTTATGTTTGCGATTGGTTGCTTTACACATACTTGTATCAATACCTGGAAATAGAAAAAGTATTATAAGCTACATTATTTTAACAATAATGAAGAATAGGGACACAGTTACTGCGCCCCTATTGCTCGATCGCGTATTTGGGCTAACTGATTGGTGCGGGCATTAAAAAAACAGTTGAAGCCCCAGACTGGCAATACCGCTGAGGAAGTTGAGAAAATTGGAGCCGCCACCAGAGCGTCTGGGCTTGCTAGCTGTTTCGATTCCCTTCGTAATGTCTTGGGCTAATTTGTAACCCTCCAGATTTCCTTGGGCTGTAAAGAGTTGTGCTGCTCGCTGGATATCTGCGATCGCAGCTGTTCTGTCACCCTGTTGGTAGCGAACCATGCCGCGCCCCAAGTAAACTTCGGCATAGTCGGGCTTGATATTCAGCGCCTGACTGAAGAGTTCCATCGCTCTGGGGTAGTTGTCCCTTTCAGCTTCTGCCATTGCCCAGCTATAGAAGTCCTCCGCTGTGCCAGTATAGCTCGGCATTCCGATCGCACCCAGGAAGTTAGCATTAGTCAAGCTGGCACCAACCAAATTAGCCTGAGCTAAAACAGTATCTCTCATATCCACAGCATTGAGATTAGCACCACTGAGGTTGGCACCTGAGAGGTTGGCACCAAACAGACTAGCGCCTGTGAGGTTGGCACCGCTGAGATCGGCACCCGTGAGATTGGCCCGACTGAGATTGGCGCGACTCAAGTCAGCACCGCTCAGATTGGCGTTTGCCAGGTTACCCATCACCAGTCCAGCATTGCTCAAGTCGCATTTCGGACATTGCCTAGTCGAGAGTAGCTGTCTGATATGTTCGGGATTTGCAGCTTGGGCAGGATTTACAAAGCTAAAAGTCGTCAGGAGTGTTGCACTTGCTAGGAGTTTTGGTTTCATAGGCTTTTTGAGGGCTCAAGCGTCTGGGTCTTTTCCACATACCAGCATTGTGCTCGCATCAGAGCCATTAGCACAAGTCATTCTATTTCAGTTTTCCGTCTGCTGATGTTCCTGCAACCAAGCTTCTAAATCTGCGCTCCGCTCAAAATCCAACAGCGCCTCCCCTAACTCCTCTAACCAATCGATAGATAACCCCTGAAGTCGCTCTTGCATCTGAGGTTCAACCGAACCGATCCGACGATTCAACAGACGTATAATTAATGCCAATTCTCCTTCTTGTCGTCCTTGTTGTCGTCCTTGTTGTTGCCCTTGTTGTTGCCCTTCTCTCAATATTTCTTGATACCAGGGAGATTCCCGCAATACAGCCATATCCCACCTCATAATCTGCTGAACTAAACGAGTCTCTAACACAAAACCTGCAAAGAAAGCTAACAGTGGTTCTAATTCGCTCAATTGTTCATTGGTACGCAACATCTGCAAAGCACGCCGCACCATAGACTCTTCCCCACCGCCCCTCAGCACTGGCACAAAAGGGAGTAAAGTGGGTAACGGTTGTTGAAAAACCCGATCGACATCTACTTCCCATAGGTTTATCGTGCGATAATCTTGGCGTGCCTGTAAACCCATGAACTCTGATTCATAGCGGCTGGCTATCTGCATAGAAACAGAAGGCGGCAGGATATTTACCAGTACCGGGTAGGTGGGCAAGTCGTACCGCTCCTCTGCTAGGGCGGCGTAGGCTCGCATCCGTTTCGGTATATTAGGCTTGTAGCGCAATTGTAGCTCGTTGAGAATCAGAAAGTCGCCGTGTTGAGGGCTGTTGGCTTTGATTAGCACATCGCTTTCTCGACTTAGCCACTGAAACTCGGAGGTAAGAATGTCTCGCGCTACGACTTCGGGGTTTTGCGTTACCCATTGCACCCAGGCATCGGGTGCCAGACTGATTAAACGTTTGCTGCCAATATCTGCCGATTTAGGCATGGTGTGGATTGGATAGTTAGGCTTTTATTTTAAGCCGATCGCATCCTCATCCTTCACCAGTGAGCCATAAGATGATTTTTTTTTGCTTTAATCTAATACCAAGCTTGCTCTCATTGCCAACTCATATTGCTATGACTTAATAGCAGTAACTTGGTTGGTGCGTCCGTGTTCGCTATGCTTGCTACATAAAGCATATAGAAAAGTGCTGAGTGCAACGTCAGCCGTACAATTAGCTAGCTCTTTGACGCCGCTAGCCGGAATTTTGGCAGCTTATTTCATTTTTGGCGAAGCACCTAATTTGGCGCAATATATTGGTGGCAGTATAGTTGTTCTAGGCGGTATGATAATAAGCAAAATTGGTGTATGGCGTCAGTCAGCTGCTGTTCCCCTAAGTTCTAAGAAAGAAATAGACATGGAAATCGGATTTAAAGGAATATGAAATTATGGCAGTTGAATACGATATCGTCATCATTGGCGGCGGATCGGCGGGTTTGGTCGTTGCCAGCGCAGCAGCCCAATTGAAAGCAAAGGTAGCGCTGGTGGAACGCGATCGCCTCGGTGGCGACTGTCTCTGGTATGGCTGCGTTCCCAGCAAATCCCTGATCCACGCTGCTAGAATCGCTTATGAGGTGAAAAATGCCGCACGTTTCGGCGTTTACTCCCAAAACCCTGAGATTGACTTTGCCAAAGCGATGGGCCACGTCAGAAGTGCGATCGCAGCCATTGAACCCCACGACTCACCAGAACGATTTCAATCATTGGGCGTTGAAGTAATTTTTGGTTCGGGTCAATTCACAGATAAACAAACTTTTGAAGTTAACGGTAGACCTTTAAAAGCAAGGGCATTTGTCATTTCCACAGGTTCTCGACCGGCAATTCCTCCCATTCCCGGACTTCAAGAAGCTGGATATATCTCAAACGAACAAGTTTTTAACCTAAAAGAGCGTCCCGATGCCCTCGCCGTAATTGGGGGCGGGCCAATTGGCTGCGAATTGGGGCAAGCTTTTTCCCGCTTAGGTACTGAAATTACTATTATTGCCAGTAGCGACTATCTTTTACCCAAAGAAGATCCAGAAGCAGCCCAAGTTGTGCAATCTCAATTTGAATCGGAAGGCATTCGCGTCATCGCCAAAACACGAGTCGAACGGGTGGAAATTGCTGATGGTAAAAAGCAACTATGGGCAGGAAACCAAAAAATTGCTGTTAATGAAATCTTAATCGCAACTGGACGAAAACCAAATGTCGAATCCCTCAACTTAGAAGTTGCTGGAGTGGAAGTTGACAAACAAGGAGTAAAAATAAACGCTAAACTCCAGACAACAAATCCTCGCATTTATGCCTGCGGCGATGTCATTGGCGGCTACCAATTCACTCACGTTGCTGGTTATGAAGCGAGTGTGGTGCTAAAAAATGCCTTGTTTTTCCCCCTCAGCAAAACCAATTATCGGGTAATTCCTTGGGCGACATTTACCGATCCTGAATTAGCGCGTGTCGGCTTAACCGAACAACAAGCCAAACAGGAATATGGCGATCGTATTTATGTGCTTCGCTGTGATTTTGCGGATGTCGATCGCGCCCAAGCCGAAGCCGCCACAACTGGGTTTGCTAAAATAATCACGCGCAGCAACGGCGAAATACTCGGTGCTACTTTGGTTGGCCCCTCTGCGGGTGAATTAATCCACGAAGTGGTTTTGGCAATGTCCAACAAGCTGAAAGTTTCAGCCCTCAGCGGTATCATCCACATCTACCCGACTCTGGCAGAAGTCAACAGTAAAGCGGCACTTCAGCTAACCAAGCAAAAATACGCCAAAAACCAAACGCTACAAGCCTTGCTAACCAAATTCTTCGGCTTGAGGCGGAATCTGGGATAAAAAGGCGATATTCCAGTGTCTGAGCTATGCTAGAGCCATCTGGGGAGAGAAATTCAGCACTATGCACAGGCTGCTAACAGGGCCATTGAAGGTGGAAAATTTGACAGTTGCGATCGCAGATTTACCAGCGTCGTTGCATGGCACAAAAATCGTACAGTTGTCCGATTTCCACTACGATGGTATGCGACTTTCGGATAAATTGCTTGAAGATGCGATCGCAGCCAGCAATCAAGCCGAACCCGACCTTGTACTACTCACAGGTGACTATGTAACCTCAGATCCAGCCCCAATTCATAAATTAGTATTGCATCTCAAACATCTGCAAAGTCGTTTCGGTGTCTGTGCCATTTTGGGCAACCACGACATTTACTATCGCCACTCAAAACAGGAAATACGCACTGCCCTCACCAGCATTGGCATTACCGTTCTCTGGAATCAGGTCATTTATCCACTCGGCCCCGGATTAGCCCTCATAGGACTAGCTGATTTCTGTTCCTCTAAGTTTAAACCAGCGCCGGTAATGAAACAGGTAGACGCCGCTACTCCCCGCATTGTCCTATCCCACAATCCAGATAGTGCCGAGATTTTACAACAGTGGCGGGTGGATTTGCAACTTTCAGGCCATACCCACGGCGGTCAAATTTTGCTCCCCGGTCTAAGCCCCCTGCCTGCATGGCTGCCAACGCTTACTCGCCTCATTCCCAAACCCCTGCGCCGCCATGTTCCATACCTCCGTAAGGATTCTCGGAATGTGTTTCAGCATTGGGAATGGGCACAAGGTTTGCATCAGGTTGGCACGAACCGTCTGTATGTCAATCGCGGATTGGGAACCTATTTACCCGGACGCTTGTTCTGTCCCCCTGAAGTCACGGTAATCCAGTTAGTTAGTGACTAATTTCTAATGACTAATTTCTAATGACTAATTTTAAACCCGCCCAGCTACTTTAGGAAAAGTTAGGTAGCTTGTGGCGGGTTATCAGGTGTCCAGGTTAATTGGAACGAATTACAACGAGATGTTTCCAAAAAGAAGGTACTTTAATAAGGTGGACTTGACTCGCAACCGACCGGAATCCTACCTGTACATCACCTCCGTCCATTCAGACAGCTATTTTTGGTCTGCGTTCTAATATCAAAATAATTCCAGGAGAACGCAATGAACTTTTTTTCGATGAATTTTACGCCGGTCATGCGTTGCGTTTGGATTGGAGCAGGAGGGCACTGGCTCGCATCCGGTGAAGTTTGTTTGAAGATTTTCTTGCTTGGTGCCTTACTATTTAAAGTAGCATCAGTTTCCCAGTCTTGTCTTGGTAATTTACTAAAGTTTATATTGCTTTATTTTTTGAAATAGTACCCAACTCTAATTCATTTTGAAATCCCCTGGCACAAAAAAGAGCCCCCGATCGATTTGAGGGGGCTGAAAACCACGAAGACCATTAGGAAGCAATTGTCACGCCAGATACAAAATTTGAAGTTTATTGACCTGAACCGCCTGTACTCCCGGTGGCAGAACCGCTACCGGATGTGGAACCAGCAGTACCTCCAGTGGCAGAACCGCTACCAGTCGTGGAAGTATCTGTGCTACCAGTGGCAGAACCGCTACCAGTCGTGGTATCGGTTTGACCTAGCGAACCTGGAGTTGTAGAGTTATTATTACGGCTTTGTGGTTGAGCGGGTGTAGACTGCGAAGGGAGTTGTCGATCGCGCGACTCAGTTTGCGATCGAGATTCATCCCCCGAACCTTGAGGCGTAGCGCTATTATCCTGCCGTTGTTGCAAAGAACTGGGTGGCACAGTAATGTTAACGTTTGGGGCTGGTGCTGGAGAAGATGGGGGTTGTTGAATGGTAATATTCGGTTGTGGTGATGGAGAAGCCTGTGTTTGGGGAATCGGAACTACTTGTGGAACTCTCTCGATCGTTCTTTCCCGTTGTATTATAGTTCGTTCAGGCGCAGGACTCGGTGATTGAGTCGCTCTAGGTACAGGTACAGGTACGATCGTAGTTGTAGGTGTCGGTGCGGGCTCATCATTACGCTGGTTCAGGAAGTAGTAAAGACCAGCGCCCAGACCGACAACAGAGGTAAGGATAATGCCTATCAGTAAACCGCGAGCAGCATTATTGTTATCGCGAACAACTTGATTATCTTCTAAGTGACGATGTTCGGCAATTCGACCGTGAGTGTAACCGTCCCGATACTGTTCAGGTGTACCGGCGTTGCGAACAGTTTCAGAGTTTTGCGTTTCTTTGGCATGAGTGTTTCCGTCACTGTCTTTATAAAATTCACGCTCAGAAGTTGTGCGATTATTTTGGTCAGGCATGGCTAGTGATGGAACTCCCTAGAGGAATAAATAAACGCAGAGATCTACTGCATCTGCCTAAAAAGCCGATTTGAACAGCGACCTATAAGCTCTATAAATTAAGCAGGATTGAACTTTCTTATCCTGTAAAACTACAATAACCTCTACCCTCAAGCTGCTGGCTCTATCCACAGTCATGATTGTTCTTCCCCCAAAAGGTTGAGTTTAGACGGTAGTTCGCCTTTGACAAAAAGCTACAAGTTATGCTGGGTAACACTTTAGGCGATGTTCCACGAGGAAGCCTGACAACTTCTGTATATTTGATGTTGTATCCCAAACCCGCTCTTGCCAAAGTGCTTCTAGATAACTCAGAATTGCTCAAACAGGTGTGGCAGGCGATCGATTGCCTACGGTACGCTACCTGTGCAAGCATCGCTGATAAACTTCAATTTATTGGACAAGAAACAGTGAAACCTATTAGATTAACTAATCATGCCCAGGAATAAGCAATTGAAAGAGGTACAAATGAAGCAGAAATTATTGATACCATTATTACAGGTAATCGACAACCTGCTAAAAATGGTAGGTACAAATATCAAGCTACTTTTCAGTATAATAATGATTGGCAGGGTAAGTTCTACTCTCTCAAGAAAGTAGTACCGATTGTTGCCGAGACTGATACTGAGTTAGTCGTTATCACAGTGTATACTTTTTATTTTTGAGGTAAAAGTTTATGAAGATTAGTTATGATTCTGAAATTGATGCTCTCTACATTAGACTTGTAGAAGGTAAGCATCAGTGTCGCATTTTACAGTTAACTGACGAAATTGCTTTAAATATTGGGGAAAATGAGTTATTAGTAGGGATAGAAGTTTTAGATGCTACACAAGTTTTAGGTACTGGAAGTATCCCTAATGTAGTTTTAGAAAATATATCTTTTACCGTAGCTTAAATAGGGAAAGCGATACCCAAAATCAACGTGCCTGAGTTATAAGGATAATTGTGGCGTGAAAGAAATTTCTGCTGCTTTAGAACTTAATTCTTTACTGTCTTGCAAGTACCAGAGAAAAGTATGAGTATCTAGTAGAATATTCATGTTTACATATAATCCTTTAAATCTTCGAGAGGTTCATCAAAATCATCAGACATCCAGATTTTACCTTTCCAAATTCCAAGTCCGCCTCGCTTGGCAGCTTTTTCAGTTTTAGGAGTCTCTTGTGTGTATCGGTTTACCAGAAATTCTATATAGTCAAGGACTGCCTGTTTGACAGATTCAGGCAATTTTTCGACATTTTTTAAGATAGCAGTTTCTATCATCATTTTTTACTCTCTTTTAAATTTGAGACAAACTAGATAAAAGCATGATTATCCAATCGTAATCTATTCATATCAAGTCCGGTAGCAACAGACTTGTATATGTTGTCTGATTGTAGGGGCGGGTAATGCCCTAGAGATTGTCTGAACGATCGAAGGGTGCATCTGCCAAACCCGCCCCGCCGCCGCTCCAAAACATGAAGCCGATATTCCTCAGATTAAGGTAAAAGCGCCCTCCAAGTACTGCCGCCAACAACTCCATCGGGATTAAGCCGATAATTGCGCTGTGCCGCTTTGACAGCGAGTTCCGTATCCGAGCCGAAAATACCGTCCACATTGCCAGTGAAAAATCCTGTTGCTTGCAGCCGCTTTTGCAACCAAAACACGGCTGGGCCACGCATCCCCAGCTTTAAAGTTGGTAAATCGGCTGCTGGGGGCTCAGGGGCGGTAGCTGAACTGGTGTTGGTTGCCGACTCTGGGGAACGGGCAGATGGGGGAGAAGACGGTGTGGGTGGCGTCAGCGGAAAGAGACGTTCCCACGTTGCTGTGCCGACAATGCCATCGATATTTAAGCCAGCAGCTTGCTGAAACCGGGAAACTGCGATCGCAGTACTCTCGCTGTAAGTGCCATCCACAGATCCACTGTAATATCCCAACAGTTTGAGCGCAGCTTGCAGTTCCGACACCGCAACTCCCTGGCTACCGCTTTTTAGGATGGGTCGAACTATAGACTCCGGGCCTTTGACTTCAGACTCTAGACGGCTGACTCCCTGGCTGAGTACTGGTTGGATTTGCTGCCAACTTAACAAGGAAATAGCAAACAGAAACGAGTAAAAACGTGACTTCAATCGATTTTGGATTTGGCGCGAAGTGGGCGTCTTGGCGGTTCCCGTCACGATGCCCACCGAAGCACCAGAGGATTTTGGATTTGGGATTGACCCCCAGAAGGTCGAGAGGGGTCTGAAAGTCGGGGCTTTAAGACTTTTTTGGTTTTCGGTCATCGTCGGTTATGAGAATACAGCCCTTTTCAGGTGAGCGATCGGCTATTATCGAATGCAAAGACGGGCAGAATGCCCATCCCACAAGAGAGCTTCAGAAAAACTGACTGTGAAATTAGATGCGTAGCCGCTGATTATTTTCTTACGGATCGGTTACCTAAAAAACTCTTGTTCTTATTCTTATCTGCGTTTATCTGCGTGTATCTGTCTTCAATCTGCGGTAAAAATCTAACCCCCGATGACAACAGACAATTTGACGATATCACTCATGTACTAACGATGCAACCGGACACGATATGAAGTACAAAGAAACCCGGTTTCTCTGTACCTCATGCAACTGAAAATCGATCGCAAATTAATTTTGCGATCCCTGTTCTACCAGCCCATCGACAGCGTATGCTGGCCCAACTAAGGACACATACGGCTCAACAAAGTATCGACAAGCCACATCCATCGCTGCTTCGGATGTAACAGCCGTAATAGCTTCGGGGAAAATGTTATCAAATTCAATACCCAGTCCTAAGATTTCGTACCAGGCAAACACCTGGGCAATTTGAGCGTTGGTTTGTTTGCCCAAGGCGTATTGACCCAGCAGCTTATTCTTAGCCGCTTGGAATTCTTCTGGTTCAAGGGGTATTTTACACAAACGATCGACTTCCGATCGCAAACCCTCTAACGCGATCGCAGTATTTTCGGGAGCTGTACCCAGGTAAACTGCAAATTGCGATCGATCCAACCGCGTAGGGTAGAAAGCAGAAACCTCATAAGCCAAGCCCCGCTTTTCGCGCAATTCCACAAACAAGCGACTGGAAAGACCGTTACCCAAGTAAGTGTTGAGCAACTTCAAAGCCATATAATCGGAACTTCCTACCGATGCGCCCAGATACCCCAGCATCACAATCGATTGCTGGGTTTGCTGGCGAGTAACCGTAGGGTGAGGAAAAGGGATAATCGTGGGCAGATTCAGCGTCGGTAAAGGCGTTGTTGGTGCTTGCCAATCGCCAAGCACTTGCTCGACTTGAGCTAGAGCATCTTCTGGTGCGATGCGGCCTACGACACTGATTACTATATTATCTGGGCGGAAGTAGCTACGATGATACTCCTGCAAATCAGTATGAGTGAGGTTTGATACTGTGGCTTCAGTCCCCAGACCGGACATCGAATATGGATGATTTTGATACATAGCTTGCCGCAGCTGCTCAAAAGCGATCGTAAATGGCTGTTCCTGTTGCGATCGAATTGCCTGTAAAGCCATGCGCCGTTCTAGTTCCACTTCCGCTTCTGGAAAAGTAGGCATTCGCAGCAACTGTCCTGCCAATTCCAGCATTTCCGGAAAATCTGCTGAAACCGTTTTCATACTCACTAAAAAATAATCCGCAGCGGCGTCTGCACCCAAACCAGCCCCCAACGACTCCACGCGATCGGCAATTTCTGAGGAACTGAGTTTAGAGGTTCCCTTGGTGAGTACAGCTGCCAGCAAATGTGCCACGCCAGCTTGCGACTTTAGTTCGCAGCGACTACCGGCACGCAAAAAAATGCGAGTAGCAATAATATCGGCAGCGGGATTTTCTACTGCGATTACTACAATGCCGTTCTTTAATACAGTTCTCTTAATACTTTGATTAACGTAATCTTGCATTCTGGTGATTAGTCATTGGTCATTGGTAAATTTTAGATTTTAGATTTCAAATTTATTTTAAATTTACGATTTGAAATCTGAAATTTGAAATCTTAAATCTAAAATCTGAAATTGGTCATTAGTCATTCGGTTTCAAGATGGTGACGGCATACCGCTCTGGAGAGAGA
>CASBRD010000234.1 GCA_949128025.1 Oscillatoriales cyanobacterium PMM_0008
CCTCTGCCCCTTTTATTTGCCTCTACCGGAGTAACAGAGAAGGACGCTACCCTGGATAGGGAAACCCGTATCTCCAGAAACAATGCCTACACCTTGTCACATCGTTGTAGAAGGCAATCCTGTAATCGTCTACGCCAGCAGAAATGGCGCACCTAATAAAATCCTGCCCATCCTCCAACCCTTTCTAGAGAAGTTCTGGGAAGAAAGAGACACCTGCGGAGAATACTGCGATACTCCTGAGTGCTTAGTAGCGCAGATTGTCGTTAGGTTCGGCTATGAGATTTGTGAAGATGATTTTTCTAACTTGAGAGTGGGCGTCAACTACGACCCGAACGTTGAATATATCTATTCGATCGGATTGGATCGTACAATTAACGTTTGGGTTCCAGAAACTGAGTATCGCAGCAATCCCAGTTTGGAATTAAAAGGCTGTCGTCAATTGGCGAATCAGCTTTGCTAAGTTGCGATCGACAATGTAGAAGTTTTAGACAACTGGTGGCGATCAAACGTCACAAACCCGCTGCAATGGCGACTTCGCGGCGGGTAGTTCAAATGCTTTGACTAAGAATTTTAAATTTTAGATTTTTTTTGTTCGTACCTGACACAGTAGAAAAGGGAAGCTTTGTGGAAGCATTCCACAGCGCAGATAATAGCAAAAAACAGCAAAACTTTCAAGAACTAATTATCAGGCCACTAATTTTAGTGCATACACAGTCGGCAGAGCCTCGCTTACCCGTGCGTGCCATTCTCCTTTAGTGGTTGAGTTTAACGTCAAAAGCCTAGCTGTAAGCTAGACGGGGAATTAGAAACCCCGTCCGTCTGTACGGCGGGGTAGTTCATGAAGCATTGGCAAGAACAGCCGGAGAGGTCAACAATTCTAAGGCTGCTTTATATTGACTATCTGCCTGTGTAGCAAATTGGTTGGGGGCAATCGGTTCCCAGGTGACAACTCGATCGGGCATAATACCCAACTTATTGATATCGTGATGGTTGGGAGTTTCATACTTGGCAACGGTCACTGCCAAACCAGACCCATCCGACAAGTCAAACAATGACTGGATTAAACCTTTACCAAAGGTTTTTTCGCCTACTAGGAAAGCGCGATGGTTATCTTGCAACGCACCGGCGAGAATTTCGCTGGCACTCGCAGTTCCCCGATTGACCAAAACTACTAGGGGATCTTTGGTTAGGGCGGAATCTGTGGCATCAAAGTTGCCGATGATTCCTTGTCGGTTTACTGTATAAACGATCGTGCCTTTATCCAACCAGTAGCGGGCAATTTCGATCCCGGCTTGCAACAAACCACCTGGATTGTTCCGCAAGTCTAGAATGTAGGCATCTGCCCCTTGTTCCTCTAGGCGCGTTATGGCGTTGGCAAACTCTTTAGCTGCGTTAGCGTTAAATTGATTGAGGCGAATGTAGCCAACGGGGATACTGTCTGAATCCCCTCGTAATTCTGCAAACACTGGATTGAGGGCAATGCGATCGCGTACCAGTTTAATTTCTTGTGGTTCTGTCTGACCTCGTGCTACTCTGAGGGTGACGTAAGTACCTATAGGCCCACGCATACGGGCTGCTGCTTCGTCGAGGCTGATATCCTTTGTGGGGACACCATTAATTTCCAAGATGCGATCGCGCGATTGAATACCTGCCTCCTCTGCCGGTGAACCAGCAATCGGTGCCAAAACTTGTAATTCGCCTGTCTCTTCATCCAGGGCAATTTGCAGCCCTACTCCTGTTAGCTCTCCAGAAGTCGTTACCTGTAAACTGCGATATTGGCTAGGCTGGAGATGTCGCGTAAAAGGATCGTCTAGACTTGCCAGCATTTGCCTAATTGCGGCGTAAGTTTCCTCTCGATTTTTCAGCGGTTCCTTTATAACCTTTTGCCGCACGAACCACCAGTTTTGATGATTGAATGTGTCATCAACATACGACTGGTTGACAATTCGCCAGACTTGTGTTAGCAATTTTTGTTCTTCTGTGAAAGCCGAGGCAGGCGGTGTCCACCAGCCCAGGAAGAAAACAATTGACACGAATAGCAGAAGTCCAAGCCGAAAAAAACGATTTTTCATACCACAAATTTTAGAGATCATTTTACATAGGTCTTACGCATTTTGACTTGCCCCCTTCTTCCTTAGCCTGTGTCAGACTGAAAGTCAGTACGAGAATTATTGAACTTGTGATTGAGGTAGAAGTTCACAACTCACTACGAGCCTTCCTGCGATCGCTAGGAGCAGCATACTGGCCCCATCATTTAACGATGGCAAGGCTGGTAGCACGCGCTTTGCGACTGGGGCGCAGCGCCCTGATTCAGGTGGGATTTCCCGCAGGCATCAACCAGCGGTATCGCCTGAGCTATTTGGCACCAGCCTTGATCTGGCCGGGGCCAGTCATTTTGGTAGCCACGGAAGCCGTGCAGCAACGTCTGCTCAAGGTGGAAATTCCCCAGTTGCTGGGGTGGATTCGCAATCCGAAGGCGATCAGAACTGGCAATGCTTTGCCTGATGCCGATTTCCAGGGACTGTTACTCACCACGCCAGAAGCTTGGTTAGCCGATCGGCTCACAACGCAAGAGCTATTTGGCACTGGTATTCCTACGATTGTAGACGGCGTTGATGATTTGGAAGTTTGGACTCGTAACCAGCTGACTGTTGCTATAAAACCCAAGGACTGGGACGAACTGATGTTGGCGAAACCATCCCAGGCAAGGGCAATTCGCAATGCACGGGTGCAACTGACTTTGGCGGTGTTCCAGCATCCCCCCAATCCCTACGAATGCTGTCTGATTGAACCTCCCGAACAAGATATCTTGAGGCGTTTGTATCGTGAATTAGGAAACCTTGATGAAGCAGAGGAAAATATATCGCCTGCTGACTTAGATTTACCAAATGTCTGGAGAATTTTTTGGCAGCAATTTCAAAGCGATGGACAGCTAGTTTGGGCAGAAATTGCCCGCCGCCAAGGTCAGTTTTCTTTGTACTGCGGCCCAGTGGATGTGGCTTCAAATCTTAGCAGCATCTGGGATCGACAGCCGGTGGTTCTAATCGGCGGTGCTTTGGAGTTGGAGGCAGAGGCTCCTATGTATCGCCAGCGCTTGGGGTTGGGAGATTTAACTTGTCTGAAGTTCTCTCCAGATCGTCAAAATGAATTGATTCATCTGTATCTGCCAGATGGACTGCCTATGCCCAATACGCCACAATTTCAAGCTGCTCTCCTGTTGGAAATCCGCAGACTGCTTATTGTTAGTACAGCGGTTCCGGGACTGACGGTTCTGTTAGTGAGCGATACGCCGCTCAAGGCTCAGGTGGCTGCGGTTCTGGCGGCTGAGTTTGGTTCGCGGGTTCAGGTAGAAAAAACTTGTTTGGATGATAATGGCATCTTGGTTACTGGTTGGGAATTTTGGCTGGCGCATCAGGATGTCCTACCGGCACCTCTTCTGTTGGCGATCGCAACTTTGCCTATTCCCTCTCTGGAAAATCCCCTGGTGGCGGGTCGAGTTGCCTACTACAAGCAGCAGCGTCAGGATTGGTTTCGCCTGTATCTGTTGCCAGAAGCTCTTACCTCTCTGCAACGAGCGATCGCACCCGTGCG